>JAEZZZ010000157.1 GCA_023418255.1 Bacteroidota bacterium | reverse complement strand
CGCAAATCGACGCCTTGCATACACAACACAAACCGATTGCTTTCATTTAAACTAAACATTTCGTTTTTTTCGGCAAAGATCGAAAAAACGAGGGAGAACTAAAAGACGGCGGATTTGGGATGATTACGTTCATGGGTGTATCTTGCGAATAACATAATAACTTCAAAATTCCTCCATTATTATAATGCTAAACTCTTTGAAAGGGAGTACAAATTGATAATAAATCTCTAACGAATGTCTAGTCACCTTAAAATCAAAGATGTAGTGTAATTAAAACATCATGAATACAGTCGTAGTGCAAGCAATATAAATGTATGAATATTTGAGAAAAACAGAAATTGGATTAACATTTATTTTTAAGCAAATCCGCGCTGACGCATTGCTTCAAAGGTGAGAACAGCCGTAGAAACAGAAACATTAAGTGAATCTATTTTTCCACGCATGGGAATTTTAATGCGTTTGTGGGCATGCTGAAGCCAAAAGTCAGTAAGTCCCTCTGCTTCTGTTCCCATAACAATGGCTGACGGTTTTTTAAAATCAATATGATGATAAAACTCTGATGTTTGTAGTTCTGCAGCATAGATAGATATTTTGTTCGACGAAAGCCAATCCAATGCTTCTTGCGAAGTGCATACTGCTGTTTGCACTGAAAATAGTGTTCCCACGCTGGAGCGTACCACATTGGGATTAAATAAATCGGTTTGTGGATCGCAAACCACAACAGCATCTATGCCAGCGGCGTCGGCAGTGCGTAAAATGGCACCCAAATTGCCCGGCTTTTCTATCGCCTCTAATACAATCACAAAGGGATTGCCGGATAAATGAATATTCTGCAAACTGCTTTTAGTCTTTGGTTTAGCTACCGCCACTATACCATCGCTATTTTCACGATAGGCAATTTTTTCAAACACAGGTTGGCTAATTTCAACAATATTTTCAGCAGAAACGGATTGCAGAATATCACGATAATCGCACTGCACAAAAAGCGAACGAAAAAGATATATTTTCTCTATAGAGTAATTATTTTGCAGTGCCAATGAGAGTTCTCTTCCTCCCTCAATCAGAAAACGCTGCTGTTGTTCTCGCTCTTTCTTTTTAGAAAGCTTTATGATGTTCTTTATTGCGGGATTTTGAAGGCTGTTAATTTCCATGCAGTAACGAAAAATGATTTTTCTTATTTCTTATTCAATAAAAAATCTTCGATCACTTGCCGGAATGATTCTTGGGGGATCACGCCATTGGCAAATCGGGGCGTACCTTTCATCGGGATAAATAAAATAGCAGGAATTGACTGAATACCAAATGTTGTTGCCAGCTCTTTTTGTTCATCAACATTTATTTTGTAAACATATATTTCATCAGAATATTCTGCTGCTATCTCATCCAAAATGGGCGATAATCGACGGCAGGGACCGCACCATGATGCCCAAAAATCAATAACGGCAGGTTTGTCTCCGTTGTATTTCCATTCTGTGGTATTGTTTTCGTAATCAAAAACTTTTTCAATAAACATTGCTTTATCCATTACAATAGGCTTCGTTGTTTTCTTCTCACGAATGGGAGTAACAGAAAAAGCAGAAAGCGCAATTATCGAAAAAAGAATACTCAAAACAGCTATTTTTTTTGTCTTCATTTTTGTATCGTTATTATGTGATTTTTAATTGTCTGATTTTCTATAAACATCATTATATGGATGTTTGTTTAGAAAAAAGGTTTATTTTCATCTTTGTACAGAAAGAACTAAATAGAATAAGCATGAACATAAAAAAACTGCCTTGCTTAATTAAATTGGTGCAAGGCAGTTCCAAAAATTATGAAAACTTTATTTTTAATTAGTTACTCAAAGAAACTCGTTTAAAATTGGTTACTTGCAACTCTTTATCGTGTTGTTTCAACAATTGTTCAACATTTATTTTTGAGTCTTTCACATACTCTTGTTGAAGCAATGTAGATTCTTTATAGAACTTGTTGAGTGAACCTTCTGCAATTCTATCCAATAAGTTTTCGGGTTTACCGGCTTCGCGCGCTTTTTCACGAGCGATTTCTAATTCTTTCTCTTTCACTTCCGCCGGAATGGTGTCGGGCGTAATTGCAATAGGATTCATCGCTGCCACTTGCATCGCGATATCACGTGCCAATTGATTATCCACGTCAGCTTTATTGAAACCGACAATAGTTGCCAATTTATTTCCCATGTGAATGTATGAAACAACGGAAGGGGCACTGATATATTCGTAATATCCCAACTCCATCTTTTCACCGGTTGCTCCCACTTTATCAATGATTAGTTGAGATATAGCTCCGTTTTCAAGTTTTATGTTAAGCAAATCGTCCAACGATTTTGGTTTTTGCTGCAATGCAGCGTCAAGAATTTGTTGTGTGAGTGCGACAAACTCCTCATTTTTTGCCACAAAGTCTGTTTCGCATTTCAACGCTACTACCGCGGCGAAATCACCTGCCGTGTCTGCCAATACGCAACCTTCGGCGGCTTCTCTATCTTCGCGTTTTGCCGCAACAGCTTGTCCTTTTTTACGGATAATCTCCATTGCTTTATCAAAATCGCCCTTTGCTTCATTTAGTGCATTTTTGCAATCCATCATTCCCGCACCTGTCATTTTGCGTAAGTGTTGGATTTCTGCCATTGTAATTGCCATGTCGTATGTTTTTTTAATCGTTTTTAATTATTCCTCTTCGTCTTCGTCTTTCGCGTATTTGCTGGCTAAAGCCGCGTTGATAGCATCACTATCCTCTTTTTTAATACGCTCTTTTTTGGCGACTCTTGATTTTCGTTCTCTACGAGGTGCGCCTTCGTCATCTTGCTCTTCCGCTGCCGTGGCATCCGCTTTTTCTACCTTGCGCTCTTGCAATCCCTCTTTTACGGATTCGCAAAGGAAGGCGATAATCATATCTACCGCTTTGGCGGCATCGTCGTTTGCAGGAATCACAAAATCAATATCCGTTGGGTCAGAGTTGGTATCCACAATACCAAATACGGGTATTCCTAGACGATTTGCTTCTTTAACGGCAATGTTTTCTTTCATCACATCTACCACAAAAATTGCCGAGGGCAAACGGTTAAGATCTTGAATAGAACCCAAGTTTTTTTCAAGTTTCGCTCGCTGGCGTGTTACTTGCAATTTTTCGCGTTTCGACAAGGTGTCAAACGTTCCATCTTTTATCATTTTGTCAATATTGCTCATTTTTTTCACCGCCTTGCGAATGGTTGGGAAGTTGGTGAGCATTCCTCCCGGCCAGCGTTCTATCACGTATGGCATTCCAACGCTCTGAGCATGCTCGGCTATCACGGGTTTGGCCTGTTTTTTGGTTGCCACAAAAAGGATTTTTCTTCCCGATTTGGCAATTTGCTTCATTGCTGCTGCCGCTTCTTCTGCTTTTGCAATTGTTTTATAAAGATCGATGATGTGAATTCCGTTTCGCTCCATAAATATGTAGGGTGCCATTGCGGGATTCCATTTTCTTTTGAGGTGTCCGAAGTGTGCTCCGGCTTCTAATAATTGGTCAAATTCTAATTTTGCCATGGTTTGTTTCATTATTTAAATCGTTTACATTCTTTTTCTTTCTCGAATCATAAGGTAAATTATCCACAACCGTCGGTTTTATCAAGCGGTCAAAATTCTACAAGAGATAATGTCCTTATAATTTAGATACTAAACATGAATCGGGTAGTCGGAGTTTAAAGTCGCGACATTATCGATAAATCCATACGCACATTTCGAGCTTGCTGCCAAAACGTGCCAATGGACACCAAATTTTAACGTTTTGAGAATTGGAATCTCTTTCTTGCTTTTGGTTGTCCGGGTTTTTTGCGTTCTACCACGCGCGGGTCTCTTGTCATAAATCCTTCGGCACGTAACGCGGATTTATCTTCCGGGTTTATTTTTACCAATGCGCGAGCAATCGCCAATCGAGCTGCTTCGGATTGTCCTTTATATCCTCCACCTTTTAGATTAATAGCAATATCGTATTTTTCTACAACATCTATGGTGTTCAAAGGCTGTTTTACAATAAATTGCAAAATAGGAGATGGGAAATAGTTTTCAAGCGTTCTTTTATTGACAGTGATTTTCCCTGTTCCTTCGCTCATAAATACACGAGCAACAGCGGCTTTGCGTCTTCCTATTGAATTGATCACTTCCATTTTTCTTATTTAAGTGTATTAATATCTATTTTTTTAGGTTTTTGTGCTTTGTGCGGATGTTCTGCTCCTGCATAAACATGCATATTTTTCAAAAGTGAGGCTCCCAATTTATTTTTGGGCAACATTCCTTTTACCACTTTTCTGAAGAGTTTATCCGGGCTCTTCTTCATCAAATCAGCCGGCGTCAACGCTTTTTGTCCTCCCGGATAGCCCGAATAGCTCAGATACACACGATCATTCCATTTATTACCGGTAAGTTTAATTTTATCGGCATTCACGATAATCACATTATCGCCACAATCTACGTGCGGTGTGAAGGATGGCTTGTATTTTCCTCTCAACAGTTTTGCTACTTTTGAGCAAAAACGTCCCAGTGTTTGACCTTCCGCATCAATTTCTAACCACTCTTTCTGTACCGTTTCTTCGTTCGCAGAAATGGTTTTATAGCTTAAAGTATTCACTTTTATACAGTTTTTAATTAGTTTAATAAAACAAGTCGATTTGCTCGCTTTCTACACAAAGTCTCGCTAAGGACGGAATAAAGACAATAAAAAGCTCGAAATCAAACCCTTAAGTAATAAAAAGTAATAATCGGACTGCAAAGTTACAATATTCCAGCCAATTAACAAAGGTTCCGAGCATAAAATTTCCTCTATTTTAGGGTCTGCTTATTAAATCCCACTTAGTCACACAATTTCATTTGTGACCCGAGTGGATAAATGTTTATATTTCTCCCTTTCATCAGCTTCAATAGTAACGAGACAAAATAAGGCAAGGGAATAT
>JAEZZZ010000133.1 GCA_023418255.1 Bacteroidota bacterium | reverse complement strand
CCCGCTTGCGCGTGAACGTGATGCCAAGCGACGCGTTGTCGAGGATCGCCTGATATTCCAGCAGTGTCTGACGAAGCCGGGCTTCGTTTTCCGGCTGCGCGCCGGCTTCGATGCGTGCGGAAATGATGAACTCCTGTGCTCTCTATTGCATAGCCCGCGCAATCTTTACCGTCGGGCCGGGCAGAATTCACATCCTACCTTTTCTGGCACGAAATGGCGCTGTCATTCGCCTCATTAGTCCATTCGAACTACACAAACAAATAACCAACTTACGGTCACTGCCTGTCATGCCGCCAGTTCGACCCGGTTCCGGCCCTTGTTCTTCGCGTCGTACATCGCCTGATCCGCCGCCTCCAGCAATCCCTGCGCATCCTTGCCGTCCTGCGGGAAGCTGGCGACGCCGAACGAGGCCGATACCCGGCCGATGCGCTTGTCGCCGTGGACGACGTCGAATGCATTGAGCGCGGCGCGAATCTTCTCGGCGCGCTCGAACGCATCCTGCTTGCCGCATTCCGGCATGATCAGCACCAGCTCCTCGCCGCCGAAGCGGCATACCAGGTCGCCTTCGCGCACATTGGCCTTGAGGCGCTGGGCGATGCTGTGCAGGACCGCGTCGCCCGCCTCGTGGCCGAAGGTATCGTTGATCTTCTTGAAATGATCGACATCCAGCATCACGCACGACAGCGGCATCGACTTGCGCGCGGCGCGCGACAGTTCGCGGCTCAGGGTTTCATCCATGTAGCGGCGATTGAACAGGCCGGTCAGCGGATCGACGATCGACTGGTGCTTCAGCACCTCGCGCAGCTTCGCGTTCGACAGCGCAAGCGATACCTGTTCCGCCATCGCGAGCGCCAGTTTCTCGTCGTTCGCATCGATCTCCGGCATCGCCGCTTCGCCGCCACGGCGCGGCTCCATGCAGATCAGGCCCAGCACCTCGCCCTGCGCGGTCAGCGGCACGCACAGATGAGATCTGAATTGTTCCTGCGTCTTCTCATAATGGCTGCAGCAAAGATCGCCGGCATGCTCGACCTTGTGCGGCCGGCCGCGCCGCAGCGCCCAGCAGTCGCCGGGATCGATCATGTCTTCGGAGGATTGCGCGTCGCCCCATTGCGCGCTTTTTTCAAGCGCGTCGCGTGAATTGCGGAACAGCAGCAGCTCGCCCGAGGTATGCGGCAATAGCTTCGCGCAATAGACGGCGATCACTTCCAGCGATTCCCTGGTCGAGGCGGTGGATTCCAGGGCGCGCGCCATCTGCCCGAGCACCGATATCTCATTGTTGCGGCGTTCGAGTTCCGCCATGCCCGCGTTCAGGTCGTCGCCCGCCTTGCGCAATATGCTGGACGTCCTTTGCTGCTCGCGCAGCAGGCGGAACACGAAGTGCAGCGCGGCGGCCATCAGCAACATGTTGAGGACGGTAGCCGCCAGCCCGCTGTAGGCGACGATGGTCGATTGCGCCGCCACGTCGTTGCGCAGCCTGATCTTGCGCGCGTTCTCGGCGTCGATCAGCTTGCCAACCATGGCGCGGATATTGTCCATGTCCTGCCTGCCCTGACCGCTCGACACGACCGTTTCCACGCCTTGGAAGCCTTCGGTACGGCGCTGCTCGATCGTCTGCGCCATGCGGGTCAGCTTGGTCTCGATCAGGCCATCCAGCGCGTCGAGCTGCTGCAGAACGGCGGCGTCGGTGAAGCCTTGCCGCAACTCCTTCCGGGCGCCGCGCCATTGCAGCAGCGCGGCATGGTACGGGTCGAGGAATTTTTCCTGGCCGGTGATGATGAAACCGCGCTGGCCGGTTTCTGCACCGGTCGCAAGCAGCTGGATATCGGTCAGCCGCTGGATCCTGGCCTCGGACTGGCGCAGCTCTTCACTGACGCTGCGCTCGCGGGATGCGGTCTGGAAGGGAACGGCCGCCGTGACAAGCATGACGAGAAACGCGACCAGCAGGCCGGCTTTGATCTTTTGTTCAGTACGCACAACTTCTTTTCAACAACACTTCCGGAAGTGTGCATGATGACATATTGCCGTTGATAAATATTGCGGGGAACCCGCATTTTTGGCGGTTTTGTGGCGGGCGCTGTCTGATTTGCATCACAAGCCCGGATTGGCCCCGCGCCTGCGTCCGCGTTACGTCCTATTCGTATTTGCCGCGCGACAGGAAGTTGAACAGCTTGTCCACCTCGCCGCGCTCTTCTTCCGCCTGATGGCTGTTCAGGAATTTCCGGTAGGCGTCGGGATCGGTCTTGCTGAGCGCGGCGAATTCGGCAGCGCTCATCGGCCGCTTGCCCTGCGGCGTTTCCACCGTCAGCGCGTCCACTGAAATCGCCGACGGGTCCTGCGCCGCGCGAGACACGCCGATCGCCTGCATGATGTCCGGGCTGCGCCACGCGATCGCGCAGATCGCGACGATGAAAAGGATCAGCAGGGTTTTCAGGATATCGCTCCGTTGGATGGCCGCATGGATGGGCGCGAAATTACCATGCGGCGGCGCTGCCGGTGAATCCCATGAATATGTGAAAACTGCTATGCCGGGCGCTTCAATTCCCGGTCGAGAAATTCCGGCACCCGCGCCGCGCTCAATGCGGCCACGCGCATCAGCAGGCTGTTGTCGATCTTGTCAGCGCCATAGGTGCGCCGCAAGTGTTCGCCGATATGGATCAGCACCTGCGCGCTCACTTCCGCATCCGCCTCCGCCCGGTGCGCATCGCCGGAAAAGCGGATGCCGAGTTCGGACGACAGGCTGGACAGCTTGTAGCTGCGCAGGCCGGGAAACAGGCGGCGCGACAGCTTGAGCGAGCAGACCAGCGCGTCATGCCGGGGCGTCAGGCCGAGCTCGCGGCTTTCGGCGAGCAGGAATTTCTCGTCGAAGCTGGCGTTGTGCGCCGACAGCGTATCGGCACCGATGAAGCGCAGCAGTTCCGGCATGACCTGCGTGACGCAGGGTGCGGTATCGACCATGCGCTGCGTGATGCCGGTCAGGCTGGTGATGAAAGGCGGCACGCGCACGCCGCAATTGACCAGCGACACGAAGCGATCGACGATCCGACCATCCTCGATGCGCAGCGCCGCGACTTCGGTGATGCGCGCGCCGGCCGCCGGGCTGAGGCCGGTGGTTTCGAAGTCGAGCATCACGATCGGTTTCTGGTACATGGAAGTCGGCGTGGATGGAGATGGATGGCGGCCGATTCTACGACAATCGGCGCAGGCTGGCGATGTTCGACAGGCAAGCGGATATAACGTCGGACTGGAGATTCGTCACGGCATGCCGGCATCGGCGGGCTTACACTTTTTGCATGACACCACTCCGATTCGCCAGCATCGCTTCCACCGCTCTTGCCGCTCTCGCTACTCTTGCTACTCTTGCCGCCAGCGCTTTCGCAGCCGAGCCTGCGCCGGAAGCGGATGACTTCGCCAGGCGCGTCGCGCCCTGCACTTCATGCCACGGCAAGCAGGGACGCGCCGCGCCAGACGGTTATTACCCGCGCATCGCCGGCAAGCCGGCCGGCTACCTGTACAACCAGCTGATCAACTTCCGCGACGGCCGCCGACGCCAGTATCCGCTGATGACCTACACGGTGCAGCACCTGTCGGATGCGTATCTGCTGGAAATCGCGCACTTCTTCGCCCGCCAGCATGCGCCGTATCCGCCGCCGCACGCAATCGACGTGTCGCCGGCGACGCTGGAAAAGGGCCGCCTGCTCGCAACCAACGGCGATCCCTCCCGCAAGATCCCGGCCTGCACCGCCTGCCACGGCGACGTGCTGACCGGCGTCACTCCCTCCATTCCGGGCCTATTGGGATTGCCGCGCGATTACATCAATGCGCAGTTCGGCGCATGGCGCGAAGGCGCGCGCCGGACTGTAGAGCCAGACTGCATGGCGCGGATCGTCCAGCGCCTGAGCGTGGACGACATCAGCGCGGTATCGGCATGGCTGGCGACGCAGCCCGTGCCCGCC
Source organism: Bacteroidota bacterium (assembly GCA_023418255.1). GTDB lineage: Bacteria > Bacteroidota > Bacteroidia > Bacteroidales > Dysgonomonadaceae > JAEZZZ01. The sequence continues at coordinate 3,849 of JAEZZZ010000133.1, read as the reverse complement.
GATGCCGCGCCAGCGGTTGCGCTTCCCGGCAAGCTGCCGGTCGCATGCGGGAGCGTCGCACAATGAGCAGGTGGGTGCACATTGTCGTCGTGGCCTTGCTGTTGCTGCTCGCCGGCGCGGTAGCCGTGCTTTATTTCGGGTTGCGCGAGGATGAAGGCGACACTGCCGGTGCACCGATGGACAGCGCCGCGCTTGCCGCTCGCGGTGCCTACCTTGCCCGCGCAGGCGACTGCCAGGCCTGCCACACCGGGCGCGGCGGCGCGCCGTATGCCGGCGGCCGGGCGATCCGCACGCCATTCGGCGTCATCTATTCATCCAACATCACGCCCGATAACGACACCGGCATCGGCGGCTGGAACGCCGACGACTTCTGGCGTGCGCTGCACAACGGCAAATCCAAGGACGGTAAGCTGCTCTATCCCGCCTTCCCTTACCCGAATTACAGCAAGCTCACGCGGGCCGATGCGGATGCGATGTTCGCGTACTTCCGCACACTCGCGCCGGTGCAGCAGCAGAACCGCGAACCGGAGCTGCGCTTTCCGTTCAGCCAGCGCCTGCTGCTGGCTGGCTGGCGCGCGCTGTACTTCCGGCCCGAAATATTCCGGCCGCATCCCGGCCGGAGCGAGGAATGGAATCGCGGCGCGTATCTGGTGCAAGGCCTCGGCCACTGCAATGCCTGCCACACGCCGCGCAACCTGCTCGGCGCAACGCAGGCGCGCGGCGATCTCGGCGGCGCGATGATGCCGATGCTCGACTGGCATGCTGCGTCGCTCACCGGCCTCGCCCAATGGGCGGTGCAGGATCTGGTCGATCTGTTGAAAACCGGCGTGTCGATGCGCGGCGTCGCATCCGGACCGATGGCGGAAGTGGTGCGGGAAAGCCTGCAACACTTGGCCGAAAGCGACCTGCGCGCGATCGCGGCGTACCTGAAATCGCTGCCGCACAGCGCGCAATCAGGAGAAGCAGAACCCTCACCGGCCTCACAAGCGGAAAACCAGAAAACGCTGAAGCTCGGCTCTACGCTGTACGAAAAGCACTGCACCGACTGCCACAAGGCATCCGGCGAAGGCGCGCCGCCGCGCTTCCCGCCGCTGGCCGGCAACCGTTCGCTGCTGCTGGCCCAGCCGACCAACCCGATCCGCGCGCTGCTGCACGGCGGCTATCCGCCCAGCACGAACGGCAATCCGCGCCCGTTCGGCATGCCGCCGTTTCTGAACACATTCAGCGATGAAGAAGCCGCCGCCGTGCTGTCCTATGTACGCAACGCATGGGGCAATCAGGCATCGATGGTGACGGCGCAACAGGTCAATCGCCTGCGCGCGGTGACGGTAGATTGAAGTCGATTTCATTGTCATTAATGCAATTACGTGGTGAAATGTCGTTACTTGAAAGACAACGATTCCACCACTCCCATGACCGACCTCCTGTCCGCCGCCGCCAGTGAATTGCGCTCCCTGCTGGCGCAATTCACGCAGGATTCCCGGCTGCTGCGCCTTACCACTTCCCTCGGCAGCGATGAATTGCTGGTGGAATATATCGAAGGACGCGAAGGCCTGAGCGAAGGCTTCCGCTTTGACATCACGGCCTTGTGCGCCGACGCGCATCTCGACCTCGACGCGCTGCTCGGCCAGACCGCGCTGCTGCAAATCCTGACGCAGCACAGCCGCAGCGAGCTGCGTCCGATCCACGGCCACATCACCGCCTTCGAGCGGCTCGGCTCCGACGGCGGCTTCGCCCGCTACCGCATCACGCTCGAACCGTGGCTCGCCTTCCTGCGCCACCGGCGCGACAGCTACATCTGGCAGGGCAGGAACACGCTCGACATCGTCGCGGAAATCTTCGGCGATTATCAGAACAAGGGCCGGCTCCTGCCGGCATGGCGCTTCGCGCTCGCCGACGAAACCCGATACCGGGCGCGCGACGTCTGCACCCAGTTCGAGGAAAGCGATCTTGCGTTCGTCGAACGCCTGCTCGCCGAGGAAGGCCTTTTTTACTGGTTCGAGCACAGCGCCGATACCGGCAGCGACAGCCTCGGCTGCCATATGCTGGTGATCGCCGACCACAACGGCGCATTCGCGCCCAACGCGCAGCCGACAATCCGCTTTCACCGCGCCAGCGCGGTCGAGCGGAGCGACAGCATCACCAGCTGGCATGCACGCCGCCGGCTCGCCACGAATGCAATCGCGGTCGCCAGCTGGAACGAGCGCGAGGTCAAACTGATCGGCGCAGAACTCCAGTCCGCGCATGCCAACGGCGATGTGCCGCTGCTGCGTTGCGTCGATCATCCCGGCGAGCGCCATTTTGCCGGCCGCGAATGCGCGGAGCGCAGCGCCCGCCTGCAACTCGAAGCGATCGAAGCGCGCAACAAGACCTATGCCGGCGCGAGCACGGTCAGAACGCTCGCGCCAGCCACCACCTTCGTCCTCGCCGGCCATGCGATCCATGACGAGGATCGCGCCAGGCACGGCGACGCCGCAGCCACCTTCGCTGTGACCGGCGTGCGGCACCACGGCCGCAACAATCTGAGCTCGCAGGCCCGCACGCTGATCCACAAGCTGTTCGCCAATTCGCTCCGGCAGTCCGAGAAAGACGCGAACGAACCGCTATACAGCAACCGTTTTGCCGCACTGCGCGCCGACATCCCGTGGCGTCCGCTGAACCGCGACGGATACGGCATGCTGCTGCATCCGAAGCCGACCGTCAGTGGCATCCACACCGCGATCGTGGTCGGAACGACGGGGCAGGATATTTCCACCGAGCGCGACCATCGCATCAAGGTGCAGATGCACTGGCAGCGCGGCGCGCGCAGCCAGAGCCGGCTCGCCCATCCGCAGGGCGACAATGCGCCCGGCAACGACAGCGCCTATATCTGGGTGCGCGTCGCCGAAGCCGCCGCCGGACCGAATTTCGGCAGCAGCTTCGTCCCGCGCATCGGCCAGGAAGTCATTCTCGACTACATCGAAGGCGACATCGACCGCCCCATCGTCACCGGCAGCCTGTACAACGGCAAGGGCATGCAGGATGCGCAAGGCAACCAGATCTCGCAGGGCGCCGGCCCCGCCATCGGCAACGCGCCGGCCTGGTTCGCCGGCGGCGGCGACCATGCGCACAACGCCATCCTCGCCGGCTTCAAGACCCAGGAAATCGGCCACAGCAAGGACGGCCAAGGCGGCTACAACGCACTGATCTTCGACGACAGCACCGGCCAGACCGGCGCTCGCCTGCAGACCACGCAACACAAGACCCAACTGAACCTCGGCCACATCAAGCGCCAGCGCGACAACGAAAGAAAGCAGAGCCACGGCCACGGCATCGAACTCACCACCGAAGCCTACGGCGCACTGCGCACCGGGCGAGGTTTGCTGATCTGCGCCGACGCCCGTCCCGGCACCGGCGGCGCGCAAATGGACGCCAGCGAAGCGCATGAGCAGCTGAAGCAGGCGCACGTCCTGCAAGCGAACCTGAGCGGCACGGCGCGCAAGCACAATGCCTTCGCCGGCAGCACGCTCGACGAACAGCGCCATGCCAGGCCAGAAACCGTGCTCTCGCAAGCGATCGAATCGCTCGCGCAAACCGCCGACGGCATCGGCACGCCGCAACATGGCGGCGCTGGCAAAGTTCCCGCCTTCGGCCGTCCCGATCTCGTCATCAGTGCACCAGCCGGCATAGTGCTGACGACACCGCATGATGTTCACGCAGCCGCTGATAACATCAGCATTACTGGCTCCATCGATACCAGCGCCACCATCGGCCGCAACCTCGCCGCCTCGGTCAAGGAAGGCATCAGCCTGTTCACCTACGGCGACGCCAAGGCGGACAGGAAGCAGCATGGAGACAAAGGCATCAAGC
>JAEZZZ010000125.1 GCA_023418255.1 Bacteroidota bacterium | reverse complement strand
TAAAAGGCTGTATATTTGTCCTGCATAATTTGGGGGCGTTAAAATCTATTGTTTTTCTTTTAATGCCTTAAAAATAAGGATTTTCCTCAAATTATGCAACTTTTTGGTGAATAATGTGGGTTAAATCAGCAGTTTCCTCTCTTTATTTCCGTAACAGAAAATTTTGCATACAATGTATAATATGAAATATTGGTGTCCGATAAACGCAGTTAACACTTTGATAATAAAGATGGTTTTATGAGATAAGACTCCGTCCACTAATTGTGGCACAATAACTGTATTTCAGTTTATTATAAGGAGTGTCGAGGTTTTTTATCGGAGACCATTAAATATAAAAAAAGCCTTACAGAGATTTCTTCTCATAAGGCTTTTCTATTCTGAAAGAATAAAAGTTTTTAGTCCGGCTTTTTTTAGAAGAATCTGTAGCGATTGTCTTCTACACCCAACATATCCCTTAGCACATTGAGTGCTTGTTGCTGAATGCGGTAGAAATTTCTGCCAAGCATTGTGTTTTTCTGCGTTTCAGCATTGTATTCGCCTTCTTCTTGTGTGCGGTTTATCACCTCTACCACATAAACACCCATATTCCCTTTTACCGGTTTCATTACTTGATTTATTGGTGCAAACGTGGCGAAAGCATTCAGCTTTGGTTCGTATCCGACACCAGTGATATTTTGTGTGTTGAAATTAACAAATCGGACAGTGTCGGTTGTGGCATCCATTGCCGTCGCGTAATCGTCGATACTGTTTAGGTTTTGTCCGTTCAATTGCGCGATTATTTTTTCGGCCTTCTTTTCATTCATTAGGCGTGCGCGAATGCTGGAAGAAACTTCCGAGAGGGGAGCCGTTCCGGCAGAATAAACGTTATCCACACGCGCAATTACACGCAAATTGGTGAGATCGAATTTGCGTACTGTTCCCATTTTTTTCTCGTTTACAGCCCAGTTGATTATTTGACGCGAATTTGGAATTTGTGCCAACATAAAGTCTTGTGCTGAAATGCTGTAAGATGGCATCACTTGATAGTTTTTCTCAACGGCAAGCGTATTGAAATTTTTGTTTATATCCGGAGATGAAACAAATTGGTTAAGCTCATTATCCACATTGTTCGATGTTTTTTCGCTCACCAATACCGGCATATCGATGGTTGCCAATTTATATTTTTTGACCGGTTTTGATTTATCCTTGACTTGAAAAATTATTCGTTGACCGGGAACCTTCATTCGATGCAACTCTCCAATCGGTGCATCGAATACTGTTTTTGTAACGTCTGTACCAAGTGCTAGAAGATCGATTTCGCGCACCCAGCCAATATCGCCACCGTTCGATTGCGGGTTTAAACTGTTGGCTACATCGGCAAACGATGTTCCTTCCTTTATCACATTATAAAGACTATCCACAAAGTGAGTTATAATCGAGTCTTGTCCCATCGTTTCCGGAACGGCCATTACTTGCAGGCGGATAGAATCAGGGGCAACCTTTTGATCAATCAATTGGTAAATTTTATAAGAATTCCCGTCACGAACCGGGCCATGTATTTGCGATATTTCGGCCGACTGTACAAAACTTATTTGTTCTGGTGACAAAAGACTGCGCGAAACATAAATATCATGATATGGTGTTTCGGAATAATCTGCAACAACAGTTGCAACATTCGATGTCGATTTCAACTGCTCGTATGCTTTGTGTGCCTCTTTTTCTACTTCGGCAAAATCATCATCGCTTGGTTGAATCTCTCTTGTAAAATAGGAGATTTTTGCCATAGGAACATTCATTTTAAACACCTCTTTGTTTTGGTCGTAAAACTCTTTTATCTCTTTTTCTGAAACATTGCACAACGAGTCAGCGATAGCGTAGTAATTTTTTGCGACGTAGATCATATCAGCGTTTTGTTTCGACAAATCAAAGTTTGATTTGGCCTCGGCATCGTTCACCATAATGGCGTTTGTCAACAGCATGTTGTATTTTTCTTGTAAGTGCTGATATTTAATCATCTTCTCAATGAAAAGCCATAGTGATTTATATCTGTTTACAAGTGCTTTTTCTTCGTATGATGCGTTTTCGTTGACATTGTTGATGTTGTTCAAAAACTCAACCATCATGTTTTTATTAAACACCCCTGTTTGCGGATCGATAAAAAAGGGAACCTGCTGCGTCAAGATGGGTGAAATGTTCTCACCATGCACCAAATCGTTAATTTCTTCTTTGGAAACAGTAAGTCCTATTTTTTTCGCTTCACTGTTTAAGATGCGTTCCGAAACCATTTGCTGGAATACAGCTTCTCTGATTTGAGCCGTGGTAGTTTCGTTCAGCGAATTTTCGCCGTTCATCATCTTTTGAAATTCTTCCCACTCGCTTACGGTGTCAAAATATTCTGTCGTTGAGACAATGTCGCCGTTTACAACAAATGCTTTGTCTTTGGTTTTGTTGAAAAGCGTGGTTCCCGAGGTGAGCAAATCACCTAAAATGAATGCCAACAAGGCGACACCCAGCACGATAACAAGCAGTACGCCTCTGTCTCTAATTTTCTGTAAAGTAGCCATTTAACTTTTTATGAGTTTATATTTAATGTTTAAATTTATTACAAATGAGGCTGCGAAGTTAATAAAAATAAAGCAGATAATCTTATTTTTTATAAGAAATGTACTTTTTGAGGAATAAGTAAGGATGGATTTTCTTAAATAGTAAGGGTTAATTTTATGAAATGCTTTGGAAGAGCTGCGCCGCTTTTTTTATGGACGCGACAAGGACGTCCACTTCATCGAACGTGTTGTAGAATGCAAATGATGCGCGCATTGTGCCTTCGATGCCGAAAAAATCCATAAGAGGCTGGGCGCAGTGGTGTCCGGTACGAATGGCAATGCCCATTCTGTCGAGAAGTGTGCTCAAATCGTAGTGATGGATGTTTCCAACCAGAAATGAGATAACGCTGCTTTTTTGTTTTGATGTGCCAAAAATCTTTAATTTGTCAATGGCGGAAAGCTGTTCGGTCGCGTATGCGAGAAGTTGATTTTCATAGTTGCGAATGTTTTCTAACCCGAGCGATTGAACATAATTCATCGCCATAGCAAGTGCTGTGGAGCCCACAAAATCAGGCGTTCCTGCCTCAAATTTGAACGGCAGCTCGTTAAAAGTCGTTTTATCGAACGTAACTTTTGAAATCATTTCTCCGCCTCCTTGATAGGGTGGCAATTGTTCCAGCCATTTCTCTTTGCCGTAAAGAACGCCAATCCCTGTTGGCGCGTAGAGCTTGTGTCCCGAAAATGCGAGAAAATCACAATCTAACTTTTGCACATCAATAGCGATATGTTGCACCGATTGCGCGGCGTCAATCATCACGGGAATGTCGTGCCGATGTGCTATTTCAATAATCTTCTCAATGGGATTTATTGTTCCCAATACGTTGGAGATATGTGTGATGGAAATCAGTTTTGTTTGTTCCGACAGTAGATTTTCCAAATCGGATAGCTGCAATTCTCCTTTCTTGTTGATGGGTATAACGCGCAACTTTACTCCACATTTTTCTGCCTGCAGTTGCCACGGAACAATATTGGCGTGATGTTCCATTGCCGAAATCAATATTTCGTCTCCCGATGTGCAAAATTTGCCACAAAACGAAGAGGCTATCAGGTTGATGGACTCTGTTGTTCCTCGCGTGAAAATAATTTCATGCGCATGCCGCGCATTGATAAACTGCTGAGCTGTTTTGCGTGATGCTTCGTGTTCGTCGGTTGCGGCTTGACTTAGAAAATGAACGCCACGATGCACATTGGCATTTACATTCGTGTACATTTCCTGAATTTTATTAAGCACGCAGGTTGGTTTTTGCGTTGTGGCAGCGTTGTCAAGATAGACTAACGGTTTGTCATATACTTTGCGCGAAAGAATGGGAAAGTCTGCACGTATGTCATTTATGTTCATTTTCTTCATTGTTTATCCGGAATTGATGGATGAATATAGTTCTTTCTTTTGTGTCAATCTTATCTATTTGCACACTTCGCAATTTCCGCAGCGCAACAATTCTCCTCTAAATCGCTTGTCGATAAGATATTCGATGCGCTCTTGCAATGAATCGATACGAATCATATCAATCACATCGCGCGTAAATGCCACCATAAGCAGCAGGCGTGCTTCGTCTTTGTCAATTCCGCGCGCACGCATATAGAAAAGGGCTTCTTGGTCGAGCTGTCCGGTGGTCAATCCGTGCGAACACTTAACATCATCGGCATAAATTTCCAATTGTGGTTTGGCATACATTTGCGCGTTATTTGAAACGCACAGGTTGCGATTGGTTTGGTATGCTTGTGTTTTTTGAGCATTTTTTTCCACCATAATTTTCCCACAGAAAATTCCGGTTGCACGTTCATCTAAAATCGTTTTAAACAATTGATTACTTGTGCAATGTGGAAAAACATGGTCAAGATAGGCAAAGTTGTCAACATGTTGTGTTTTGTCACAAATTGCCAAACCGCCCACGTGTGCTTCGGCATGTTTTCCTAAGATTTGGACGTTAAAGTTGTTGCGCGTATAGCCATTATGAAGGGTGATTCCGGCAGCGATGACGCTTGAATTTTCTTTTTGTTGGCTGAAAAATGAATTTATACGCGATACTTTTTCCGAATTTTCTTCCAATTCGTAAATATCAACTTGTGAGTCGGTATCGGCAAAAACCTCGGTGACTTGCGTTACGACAAAACGGACATCGTCCACCGTGTGGTCGCAGATAAGTAGTTTGGCTTGCGTATTTTTCTCGGCGATAATTAAAACTCGACGGTTGACGTTCATATCCACCTTTCCGCGAAGGATATTAATCAGCTGAATGGGTTTTTCTATCACTGTTTTTTCCGGTAGATAAAGTACGAATCCATCTTGTGCGAACATGGTGTTATAAGCAGCCGTTCCGTTGTTGGAATAGTTAGCAATCCGTGCATAGTATCGCCGGAAAATTTGGGGATATTTCTCTGAAAACAGAGAAAGGCTGCCGGCAAAAACTCCTTTCGGCAGGCTTTCCGTCGGTTTTATTTTATCATAATATCGTTCGTTTATAAGGAAGTGCAAATGTGTTTTTAAATCCGGCACATCGCATTTGAAGACGTCATACGGATTGACCGCGATGGGCACATTGCGCAGATTGAGTCCGAAGTTGCCGTCAAACACACGAGCAATATTTGAGTGTTTGTAGTCTTCATCTTTTGTTGTGGGAAACCCTATCTTTTTGAATGTTTCAAAGGCTGCATCGCGTGCTTTGTTGATGCCTTCGGATGAGTTGGAATCAATTTCACTGCGATGCTGTTGAAATAAGTCGATATATTGTTGTTCTGTCATTGTTTACGTGTTCTAGTGATGTTTGCATCATGAGCTGTTTTGTGAAATGGGAACAAAAAATGTGTACTATTTGCAAGTAAAAGCTTCGTCTGTTTTGTCACTGCCATGCATCTCGTTTTCTTAAGGCTTTATGAGCCAGTCGTATCCTTTTTCTTCGAGTTGTAAAGCCAAATCGGGACCTCCGGATTTTACGATTTTTCCTTTGTAGAGGACATGCACATGATCCGGTTTTATGTAATTGAGCAGCCGTTGATAGTGTGTGATTAAAATGGTGGCATGGTTGGGTGAATGTAGTTTATTAACGCCTGAAGCTACAATGCGAAGCGCGTCGATATCAAGTCCGGAATCGGTTTCGTCTAAGATGGATAGGTGAGGTTGCAGCATTGCCATCTGAAATATTTCGTTTCGCTTTTTCTCGCCACCCGAAAATCCTTCATTTACGGCTCTGTTTACCAACTGTGTATCCATGCCCAACAGTTCGCGCTTGTCGCGCATCAGTTTCAGAAAATCACTTGCCGAGATGGGCTCTTCTCCCTTATATTTTCGTTGTTCGTTCACGGCGGCACGCATGAAGTTTACCATGCTTACTCCGGGAATCTCAACAGGATATTGAAAACTCAAAAAGATGCCTTCGCGAGAACGATCTTCCGGTTCCATATCCAGTAAGTCTTTCCCTTTGAATGTTACGCTTCCTTGTGTGACTTCAAATTTGGGGTCGCCCGCCAAAACAGATGCTAAGGTGCTTTTCCCCGAACCGTTGGGCCCCATAATGGCGTGTATTTCTCCGGAATCAACTTCGAGATTAATGCCTTTAAGGATTTCCTTTTCTTCTACTATAGCGTGTAAGTTATTTATTTTTAAAAGCTTTGTCATATTGTTACAGTTAATATAATCTATAAAACAACATTTTTGTATTGCGCTGTTTTGTATTGGTGTTTATAAAAGCAAGAACCAACGCCTTGCTCGAATTTAACAATCGTAAGGCAGAATTGTTTGTTAATACCTTATAAAATCAGGAATAAAGCACTGTTTAGGATTCAAAAGCCGAATAAGAAAAAAAACAGAGGATGTTTTTTCCGTTACGATTGCTTTTTTTTCTCTTCGATGGGTTTGTTTGATTTGTTTTCCTCGTTTACGGCGATGATACCTTCCGCTTTTTTTATCTTTTTGAATAGATCGGATGCAAAAACAAAATCGTTAAGTTTCTTATTGTTGGCATCCATAATTTCTGTCTTCGTTCCTTCCCACTCTTTGATGCCTTCGTTCAGAAAGATGATTTTGTCGCCGATGTTCATTACAGAGTTCATATCGTGCGAAACAACGATGGTCGTCATTGAAAAGTCGCTGGTAATGTCATAGATGAGTTCATCAATGAGTTGCGATGTTTTAGGGTCGAGTCCCGAATTGGGTTCATCGCAAAAAAGATATTTTGGATTCAACGCGATAGAACGAGCAATAGCGACACGCTTCATCATTCCACCGCTAATTTCAGAGGGAAACAGGTCGTGCGCGTGCGACAGATTGACGCGTTCTAAGCAGAACTCGGCACGTTTTCTTCTCTCGCGTTTGTTTTTTCGTGAAAACATATCGAGAGGAAACATCACATTCTCCAACACCGTTTTGGAGTCAAAAAGTGCCGACCCTTGGAAAAGCATTCCCATATCGCGTCGCAGGCGTTTGATTTCTTTGGGCTTCATGGTAACAATGTTGCGGTTGTTGTAGCGAATCTCGCCTGATGTTGGTTGAATGAGTCCGATCAAACATTTGAGAAATACGGTTTTACCGGATCCGCTTTTACCAATAATCATGTTTACCGCTCCTTGTTTAAATGTGGCGCTGATATCTTTAAGAATCGGACGTCCCTCAAACTCTTTTATAAGATTCTGTACCTTTATCATTCTTTTTTATCTCTTTGCTTATTTTCTTAACTCATCACCAACTGAGTGAAAATCAAGTCTGTTCCCAATATTAAAACGCTGTTGATAACCACCGAGTCGGTGCTTGCTTTGCCTACATCCAATGCTCCACCTTTTACAGAATATCCAAAATAGGCAGCTACCGATGAGATGATGAACCCGAAGAGCATCGCCTTAACAATGGAATACCACACCAGCGATGGTCTAAAAAAAGCCTGAATGCCATATATATACGTTTCGACTGACGGTGTTCCCAGAATGATGCAGATGGCATAGCCACCAAAGAGCCCCAGGAACATGCTGAAAATGACCAGCACCGGCATAAATGCGACAAACGCGGTGATTTTTGGAAATATCAGATAATTGGCAGAATTGATACCCATAATATCCAATGCGTCCACCTGTTCCGTGATTCTCATGGTCCCTACTTCCGAGGCAATATTTGAGCCAACTTTTCCCGACAATATTAGGCACATAATGGTGGATGAGAATTCCAAAATGATGATTTCGCGCGAAACGGCACCAATCGTAAATGGTGGCAGCAGCGGTGAAGCGATGTTCAATGCGATCTGCATCACGATAACGGCACCGATGAAAAACGAAATAATCATCACTATCCAAATGGAATTTACCCCCAGTTTATATACCTCTTTGATGAATTCTTTAAAGAACTCACGCATACGGTCAGGAATTGTCATCACTTTTTGTAGCAATAGCGCATATTGTCCAACGCTTTCCAATGAACGAACGATATTCATCTTTTTGTTTCCTTAATTGTTTTCACAAATGTACATGATTTTTCTTAGAAAACATATATATTTACATTATGAATGAATTTTATGATGAACAACTGGGACGAATCGTCGTTAAACCACACCCTCGCGCGGTACAATTTATCGCGCGCAGGAAAGAGGGATACATTCAGCTAACAGTGCCACGAACAGCATCTAAAAAAGAGGTTCGTGATGTTATTCGCGAATTGGCGCCACGCCTGTTGGCAATAAAGTCGCCTACGAGCAAACCCTTTGTAGAAGGCACGCGCCTCACAACATTTGCCTTTGATGTACAAATCCGAAAGACGGCAGAAGTGAGCGAATTAAGCTATCAACTGAAAAACAGTGTGCTGACAATTTTTATCCCGATGGAACACCCTGTTGAAGATGATGAAACGCAAGAACGCATAAGGATAACGATACTAAATTTGTTGCGCCGTGAGGCGCGGAGAATTCTGCCGCGGAAAACGGCTTTTTTTGCCGAGCGGTTTGGAATGTCGTACGAGCGTGTAAAAATAACGTCGAGTCGCTCGCGGTGGGGGAGTTGTTCAGGAAGAAAAAATATTAATCTTTCCTATTTTCTTCTTTTTCTACCCGAACCTTATATTGATTATGTCGTGCTTCATGAGTTGGCACATACGCGAGAGATGAATCACGGTCCCAACTTTTGGAAACTTTTAAGCGCTATGTGTGGCGAAGATGCGAAAACTATCAGTAAGCGATTGAAACAATTGCCATTAGAGAATCTATCCTATTTCCCCTCTTCTTAGTGTTTTGTTGTTCTTTGTTTATCTGTTTAATGCAAATCTTTCAACAGTGTGTCGTTGCCTTTATCGTACATGCAACTACGCGCCTTTATGAATGATTCCCAGTGCTTTAAATATTTCCCTTTTATGTCAATTAGAAAATCATTGGATCCATGCATATCAATTTTCTCTGCTAAAAATCCAATGGATATGAGGTTGATATCAAATGCCGGTTGATATGCTTTCAGTTTTTCATCTGCGAGAGATGGGGTGGGGGTGATCATTTGCATCTCTTCCAATTCATTAATGATCTGGTTTGTCAGTCTAATAGGAATTTTGCACTCATCGGAAATTTCGTCCGGTGTCATGGGTGGTTTTTGCTCTGCAAAACGCTTTACAATCACCGACGTAATCAATAAAGTGAAAAAATCAAAATATTGGCGGCTAATGTTTCGTGTCTCTTTCTCAAAAGAAAATTTTCGCACATTTTGAGCCGAAAACGATAGTGTTACGCCGATCAGAATAAGATACCACGACAACTGAAGCCAAAGCAGCAAGAGCGGGATGGCGGCAAAAGTTCCATAGATGGCGTTGTATTTTGTAATCCATATTTGCCCATTCATGTAAAGTATTTGAAAAAATTGATAGATGGTGCCGATAATTACCGCGGCAATCAACGCGTTGATAAATTTCACTCTCGTGTTTGGCATGAATTTGTATAGCAACGTTAGCACAAAAATGGTAATAAAAAACGGGAGAAAGTTAAGGACTTGTGTCACCAACGGATTAAGGATATAGCTGTATCTATCAAAATAGAGGGTGGATGAACTGATCATAAAACTCAATCCGCTGTTGAGGATTATCATTACCGGAAGTAGAAGAATGAGCGCCAAATAGTCGATGGCACGTCGTTGGATGCTGCGCCCTTTTTTTATTTGCCAAATGCGGTTGAAGTTGATTTCGATATCCTGAAAAAGAGTGAAAACCGTATATAGCAAGAGCACAACGCCAATGCCGGCAAAGATACCGCCTTGTGCGTATTTTAGCGAATCGTCGATAATACTAAACGCCTTTTCCAGCATGTCGTTTTGTACCTCGAAGTAGCTAAATAGTCCCGATTTTAGAAATTTTTCTAACCCAAATCCACGCGCGATGGCAAAAATAACAGCCAACATCGGCACAATCGACAAAACGGTTCGGTATGTAAGCGACGCGGCACTTGCACTCAAATTCAGCTCGTCCGTGTTTCTCACTGTGAGGATAACGGTTTTGATGGCGTCATACAAACGGCTTTTCTTTGACGATAGTGTGTCGGAATCGATTCGCCAGATGTCATACGTCAGAAATTCGATAAACTCAGTTATACGAATTTTCCATACAGTTAATTTGCTTGGTTTAAACGGCTTTTCTTTTTTCTTGTCAGCCTCGGTCTTTTGTTTCGTCATTGTGTTTAATCAAAAATAAAAAAAAGCAGCCGATGTATAAGCCGGGTTCTGTTTTTCCTCTCGAAGAGGAAATATTTGTCATTTATCTTCAAAGAATGTCGCCATTCTTTTGTAGCGGCCTACCCCTCGGCATAGAGCGAGCAACTCTTGATATCCGATATACATGGCCTTGCAACCCATAAGGCATACGGCATCTTGCATTGCTGCAAAATCCGGTGAGCTCTTACCTCACCTTTTCACCCTTACTCCAACGACCTGCGAAGGAGCGGTTATTTTCTGTTATGCTACTCTATTCTTACGAATGGCTTCCCGTTAGGAAATATGGTGCTCTGTGTTGCCCGGACTTTCCTCGACGCGATGCGTCGCGACAAACCCATCTGCTGCCACTGCAAAAGTAATACTAAAATCACTATTTACCATATTTAAGAGACTCGATTTTTATTTTTTACACTCTTTGCCCTCTGTTATTTATCCGCTTAGAAGCGCTTTTTATAAGCACCCGATATCTATTCTTGCCCGTCGCTAATACATTGCGAAAAATGTCCATATCCTTATTTTATTGAATATCACTATTGTCCGATAAAAAATAATCCAAAGTGCAGGGATAAAAATAAATTTTCATCCCTTACACTTTTTTAGTAGTTTTGTGTTCACCACAACCCAATACTACAATGAGCAAAAATACACATTT
>JAEZZZ010000122.1 GCA_023418255.1 Bacteroidota bacterium | reverse complement strand
TAAAAGGCTGTATATTTGTCCTGCATAATTTGGGGGCGTTAAAATCTATTGTTTTTCTTTTAATGCCTTAAAAATAAGGATTTTCCTCAAATTATGCAACTTTTTGGTGAATAATGTGGGTTAATTTTTTTTGAAAAATGAGAAAGAGGGTTTTTTGACGGCGTGTAAGATATCTAAAAATAAAATATTGAGATTGTACTTTTGCAAACCCAGCCATTTCGCAGTTTGATTTACGATGTACAATTTAGTGAAGATTCGTATGAAAAAAAGCAGTGTCGGAATTGCAATTAGCACATATTGGCAGCTTGCAATCCCTATTATTGTAGATAAGAAATAGGTGATATAGAAAAAACATGTAAAAAAAATCTCCCAATCGAAAACAATAGAGCGAACTCCTTTGTAAAACTGCTTGGTGTGTCGATAGTTGTCAGACAGTATACGCCAAGTTGAATAGTTGTCGATAATAGAAGAATTTATTATGCTTTCGGAAGAGAGAATCACACCTGTTTTTTTCTTTTTTGCCGTTTTATTGATAAAAACATTGTCTTCACCACCCTCGATATGCAATATGGAAGAGAATCCTTTGTTTTCAAAAAAATGCTGCTTCCGGTATCCCATATTTTCTCCATTAGCCATGAAAGGTTTCTTTCTTATAGCCATAGCGATATATTGCAATGTGTGAATCAAATTTTCGTAAAGGATGAAAGTACGCGTCCGAACGCGCTTATCAATGTTGAATTTGCTGATTCCAAGGATAATGTCATGCCCTTGCACATATGCTTCACCATAGGCTTTAAGCCATTGGCTTGAAGAGGGTTGGCAATGGGGTTCTGTAAAAACCAAGTGTTCGTATTTTGCCGCTTTGATGCCGATAGTCAAAGCTCGTTTTTTTCCGTTTATGTTTTCTGCTTCGGTGGGTACGAAAGTGTGATAGAGGCGGGGATATTGCAGTTGTAATTTGTTTAAAATCATATCGGTGTCATCTGTGGAAGCATTATTTACAACAACAACTTCAAAAATAGGATAATCTTGTTCTAAAATAAAAGGTAGGTTCTTTTCTAAATTCTCCGAATCATTTTTTGATGTAATAATCACGGAAAGAGGAGGAAGTTCCCTATCGGGAATAATTTGTGTAGCTCTTTTTCTCTCATAAGAATATGGTTTTTTATATAAAAAGATGAAGAAAAACATTTCCATCATAAAGCAGAGGCACAATGTTCCGAACAGTATCCACTCTATTGTTGAAAATTGAAATAAAGAGAATATATCTGATTGCATTTGTTCTATCTATTTTTTAATGAATCCGAGAAAAAGGATGTAACCAGTTTCCGGCAATTGTATTGAGATGCCATCGATTCGCCATAGGCTCCGGCAGAGCGAATGGCTAAAATATCATCTTGTTGTGGTTCGTTGATTTGAGTATTTTTACCGAACAGATCGCTCGACTCGCAAATTGGGCCAACCACATCATAGGGTTTGACAGCTTTTGCTGATGAAATATTTTCGATGCGATGCTCTGCCTGATATAGGGCGGGACGAATCAAGTCGTTCATGCCGGCATCCACAATCACAAAGGTTTTGCTTTCGCCGTCTTTAATATAAATGACT
Organism: Bacteroidota bacterium; assembly: GCA_023418255.1. Classification (GTDB taxonomy): domain Bacteria; phylum Bacteroidota; class Bacteroidia; order Bacteroidales; family Dysgonomonadaceae; genus JAEZZZ01. The sequence goes on along the minus strand of JAEZZZ010000122.1, from coordinate 24,055 downwards.
CGTGTAATTAATGAGCCGCATTGCCCGACAATGGCACGCCCAAGCTCAAAATGGATGGTGGCTTTACTACTTTTGATCCCTTTTTCGAACAGGTGAAAATAGTTTTTAAAATCGGCTATTGGATAGCTGTTGGGGTCTTCATAGTTGATTCCCAATCCACCACCCATATTTATATGTTTTAGTTCGATGCCTTTTTCTTTCATCTGTTGTTCCCAAAATTCTGCTTTGCGACACAAATCTTCAAAAATATTGAAATGTGTAATTTGTGAGCCAATATGAAAATGAATTCCAATTAATTCAATATGAGTGCATTTTGAAATGATATCGATGGCTTTGGAAATATCTTTTTTATTGAGACCAAACTTGTTTTCACTGAGTCCTGTCGTTATATATTGGTGTGTGTCGGCATTGATATTTGGATTGATACGTAGGGCTACGTGTGCTTTTTTCTTCTTCTCTTTTCCTGCTTTTTCGATTGCTTCTATTTCTTGTAGTGATTCCACGTTGAAACAGAAAATATCATTTTCCAAAGCCAGCAAAATTTCTTGGTATGTTTTGCCGACACCGGCAAATGTGATTTTTGAGGCATCAAATCCACACTCCAATGCACGAATAATTTCGTTTCCACTTACACAATCGGCTCCGAATCCATATGAGGCAATCTCGCATAGAATGCGCGTGTTGGCATTTGCCTTTATGGCGTAATGAACGAGGAAGTTGCGTTTTTCTGCCTCATGCCGTATTGTTTCGAGCGTTTGCCTAAGCAATTCGATGTCGTAATAATAGAACGGTGTTTCTAATTTTTTGAATTTATCCAATGGAAACGCGCCTTTTGTCATCTTTTTATCAAGCAATTCTTAGAGAGATGTTTATGGAAAATGAAAACAGCGCAGTCACGCTGTTTTTTTTAATTATTGAGTGCAAAAGTACAATATTTTTCTCTTTTGGCAGAAAATTATCCTCTCTTTTTATTTTGTCCTGTTTTCCTATCCTTTTGCTAAATTTTAAATAGTTTTATTGTTTCAAAAGAGTTTCTTGCGCTTCTCTTTTTCAATAATATCCACAGCACAGCTAATTTTATCATCCATCGAGAGTGTATAATCAATCCAATGAATTGTGAAACCGCGTCGCTCCATGCCTCTGAACCAAGTCATTTGCCGTTTGGCAAATTGATGAATGGCAATTTCGAGTTCAGAAAACATTTGTTTATACGTGATTTTCTTTTGCAGATAAAGTGTGACAAATTTATATTCCAGTCCATAATAAATCAACTGTTCTGCGGTAATGCCTTGATTGAGAAGTTGCTCCACTTCTTGCACAAGTCCTTCGTCTAACCGTTTTCTCAATCGATGCGAAATGTTTTTTCTTCTCGTCTCGCGGTCTATTTTTATTCCCAACACAATGCTTTCTATAGCGGGATATTTAGGACGGCTGTTGGGATTCTTTGATTGAAATTCAGCAATTTCTATGGCTCTGATGGCTCTTCGTCTGGTGTCGATGTCAGTGGTGTTGTGCAACGTTTTATATTGACTTAAAATAGCAGCCAATTCAGTAAGTGTTTTGTTTTCTAGCGCTTTACGCAGAGATGGATTGGGGGAAACGTGAGGCAGATTATAGCCTTTCAACACGGACTCGATATACAGCCCTGTGCCGCCACATAAAATCGGTAGTTTTTGCCGTGTGATAATATCGTGATACGCTTTATGAAAATCGTGTTGATAATTAAATAATGTATATTTTTCTCCTGCTTCGCGAATATCAATTAAATGATATGGAATGGCGGTGTCATGAACAACATAATCGGACAAATCTTTTCCCGTACCAATGTCCATCTGCCGGTAAATTTGTCGCGAATCGGCACTGATAATCTCTCCGTGCAGTTGATAAGCCAAATGTGTGGCAAAAGATGTTTTGCCACTTGCTGTTGGTCCGAGAATGGTTATAAGCGACATGTTTTTTATCGTAAGGTGCAACGAGCCTGAGTTTCTCACTTTTATTTATGAGCGTATTTAATCAATTCCTTGTGTATAATCTGTTTTTTGGATAAGAGGTTGAAGTCTCTTATTTTCCTAGTTAATATGGTCTTACCAACTACCGCCGGCACCACCACCGCCGAAACTGCCGCCTCCGCCGCCACCGAAGCCACCTCCACTAAAACCTCCGCCACTTCCGCCACCTCCTCTTCCGCCGGAGAATGGGGGAAAAAAGAAATCGCCTCTGCTATTGCGATGTCCATCGCTATCGATATGTTGGTCGCCACCGCCGGCAAACATGCTGAAAATAATAATGGCAAATAGAATGACAAATATAACGGTCAATAAAGAGATGCCGGAATCATCCTCATCGTTATCCGGTGAAAAACTGCCTGAAAGTCGTTCGATAATAGCATCAACAGCAGTATTTACTCCTGAAAAATAATCATCGTTTTTAAAATGTGGAATCATTTTTTGACGGATCACTTTTCCTGTGAACGCGTCCGTTATTTTTTCTTCCAATCCATAGCCGTTGGCTATAAATACTTTGCCACGATTGTTGCCGACACGAGGTTTAATGAGAATTACGACACCATTGTTTTTGCTTTTCTGTCCGATGCCCCATTTTTCTCCCAGGCGGAAAGCAAAATCGGAAATGTCATATCCATTTAATTCTTTGACTGTTATAACATAAATTTGCGTAGATGTGGAATCGTTGTAGGCGAGTAGTTTTTGCTCTAAAGCTTGCAACTCTGATGTGGAAAAAATGTCTGCAAAATCATTTACCAGCCGATATGGACGCATTGGCTCCGGAATGTCTTGTGCCGACAATCTACAAGAAAAAATAATTGCCAAAAAGGCAAATATTACTCTATTTTTCCAGGATAACGTCATCTGAAAGTTCATTTATGTCATTTTCCGATATGGGATAATGCACTTTTATCAATTCTCCCACTTTTTGCACGCTTTGGCAAATGCCTTCGGCAATTTCGCCCTGTTTAAAATAGGTCAGCATGTCATTTAACGCGGTATCCCAAAAATCTTCATGGGCAATCTTGTTGATACCCATGTCACCTATAATAGCGGCTTTTTGTGATTCGGGGCAAACATACACAAGTACGGCATTCCGCAACTGTGTGGCATCCATTTTTATTTCGTGAAATTTTTTCACGGCAGCTTGCAGCGCACTTCCGTCGCATCTTTTTGCCACGCACACGCGTATTTCTCCGGATGTCGATTTTTCAGCTTGGGATATAGCTTCCTTAATACGAAGAAGCTCTTTCTCGTTCAACATATGTCAGACCTATCTATACAGAAAAAACAAGGATTCTCAACAATTAATCAATGTGTATCAATTAAAGTCCACTTTGGGGGCATTCTCGCTTCCGGGTAATGCTTCGAAATATCCTTTTTTCTTAAATCCGAAAAGTCCGGAATAGATAATCTGAGGAAATTTGCGAATATAGGCGTTGTAATCTTGCGCTACTTTATTGTACTTGTTTCTTTCAACCGAAATTCTATTTTCTGTTCCTTCCAGTTGATCTTGCAACGCAAGGAAATTTTCGTTAGCCTTCAGTTCCGGATAGTTCTCTTGAATCAGTAGCAGACGTCCCAAAGCAGTTGAAAGTTGACCTTGTGCTTTTTGAAATTCCGCAATTTTATCTTCGGTGAGATTATCAGGATCCACTCTTGTTTGTGTGGCTTTGGCGCGTGCCTCTGTCACTTGAGTAAATGTTTCCTGCTCGTGTTTCGCATATCCCTTAACCGTATTCACAAGGTTGGGGATCAAATCGGCGCGGCGTTGGTAGCTGTTTTCAACATTTGCCCATTGCGATGTAACCGTTTCCTGTTTTTCAACCATGGTGTTGTATCCACAGCTGCTGAAAAACAGCCCCAACACACAAACCAAAAGAATCGTTTTGAAATTTTTCATATCAATGTTTTTTTTATATTTTCTTTGTGTTTGACATTTAAATTTATAATAAGTTGCAAATATAGAAATTTCATTTGATATAAATTCAAAATAGGCCAATTAAAGACAAAATGCCGGATAAAATGGGTTCAAGGTTTAAACTTTAAAAAAGTGTCAACTTCTCAAATAGGTTGACAATGATAGTTAATTGATAATTGCACATTGTTAATTGCTGAAAGCAGATCACTGAATACCTCAATTCGATAAGTTTTTTATCTCTCTGTGTGGTTTTCATAGAATAATCATGTACCTTTGCAAATTCAAATAGATTGCAGTAGGAAAAATCAATTCGGATGATTATGCGACCAATTTTTAAATTTTTTCTCTTTATTATTTTGTGTTTTTGCTTTCCGCCTGATGGATTTGGGCAAGTTATGGATAGTGTGAAAAGATTTCATGATGTCACAGATATTGAAAAGCGCATTCGGCAAACCGTTCATTATCATGAAAATAAATCCAGTTCAGAGAGTCAGATGGAGGGTGATAAACAGACAAATTCCTACAATAATCTGTTTTTACCGGAGGTAAATTTGGATGTTGACGATTTTTTCCTTGAGAAAAAAAAGATAATAAAACCGTTGGATTCACTCTATTTACGTAAAGCAAACGGGACACTGCAACTACCTGAGTATCCCGGGAGTGAGGTTATGAGCGGATTGACGTTTGCCGATACCATGTTTTATAATCCGCTGTTTTTGCCACCGGTTTTTATGGGAAAAATTTTACCTCGCAATCTATCATTCTATCAGATTGATGATTCTACGTCAAAATATACCCTCATTCCGCCTGAAAATACATTCGCCAAACGATTGAGACAATACGATTTTATACGCAATGTGCGAAAACAATTCTATGCTTCATCACCGGATGAAATTAAATACTCTGTTTTGCAGCTAAATCGCTTAAATAAGAATAATTATGATGATAAAATTACGACGCAACTCGACCCGTTCCAAAATATTCTCGAAACAGAAATGTCTGTCTCATTGGATAGACCCGATGTAGAAGGTGTGAAGTTTCGCCGCCGATATTGGATTTGGTCCGGTAAACATGAATTGGTGTTTTCTCAAAACTATTTTTCTGACAATTGGCACAAAGGTGGAACCAGCAACTTGAATATTAGAAACCATCATGTCATCAGGCTAAACTACAAGAAAGATAAGGTGCGATTCAATAATTTGTTTGAATGGCGCGTCTCTATTTACAATGCCCCAGAAGATTCGTTGCGCAAGTTTAGAATAGGGGAGGATTTACTACGATATTACGGTGACTTTGGTGTTGATGCATTTATAAAACATTGGTCTTACTCTACAAACATGGAAATTAAAACGCAATTGTTTAATAATCACGAGCCAAATTCAAACGGTTTGCGTTCATCGTTCCTTTCGCCATTATATATCAATGCCGGTATCGGTATGAAATATGAGACAGAAAAAAAATCGGATCGCGTGCGCCATCGAAAAGTAAAATGGGAACTTGCCTTATCACCTATTTCGTTGAACTATAGGTATATTCTAAATTCAAGGGTGAATTTAAAACGTTTTGGGCTTTCCAAAGGAGAACGTTATGTTTTTGACGTCGGTTCGACTATCAATTCGCTTGTTAACTATAACATGACGCGCTATATTACGCTCGAATCACGCTTAAAATATTTTACCAGCTACGATAAAATTGAGGCGGAATTTGAAAACACGTTTAAATTTCCATTGAGTAACTATCTCACCACCACATTCTTTTTGCATTTGCGCTATGATGATGCTGTGCCGGTTCACCCCAAATTTAAACATCTGCAAATAAGCCAGGTGATCGGTATCGGTTTTGATTACAAGTGGTAGTTACCAAGTTGCAGTGCCAAGTTTATATGAACAGAGCCTCATTGGCGAAATCGAATCCATTTAAAAAATCGCGTGTGCTCATTCTCTTTTTCCCTGGAGCTTGAATTTCTAAAATTCTTATTCGTCCATTTTTCACTGCCACTTCTATAAAAGTTTTGTTGTCGGTGATGATTGTGCCATGGGCGACTGAGTGGGGTTTCCCCACTGTTTCGCTCGCGAATATTTTAAAGGTTGCTTCGGGATTTGCTGATGAACATGTCCATGCGCCGGGATACGGTGATAGGCCACGAATGAGGTTGAAAACCTCTTTTTCGGTTTTGTTCCAGTCAATTCGGCATGTCTCTTTAAATATTTTCGGGGCCGGTTTCAACGTTCCATTTTCCGATATAAACTCATCTTGCGGTTTTGCCGCCACATTTTCTGATATGATGGCATTTGTTGTCTTAATAACCAGGTCGGCACCAATTTGCATTAAACGATCGTGAATTGTTCCGGCATTATCGGAAGGAGAAATGTGGATCTTTCTTTGAAAAATAATATGGCCTGTGTCGATGTCGTGTGACAAGAAAAAGGTGGTTGCGCCCGTTTCCGTTTCACCGTTTATAATTGCCCAATTGATGGGGGCCGCGCCACGATATTGCGGAAGTAACGATGCGTGTAGGTTAAACGTTCCTTTCGGCGGCATGTTCCACACCGCTTCTGGAAGCATACGAAATGCCACAACAATTTGTAAGTCAGCTTTGAGAGAAGCAAGTTCACTCAGAAAAGAATTATCTTTTAGATTTTGAGGTTGGAGTATGCGAAGTCCCTCTTTTTCGGCATATTCTTTCACGGGTGAAGGACGAAATTGATGTCCTCTGCCGGAACGTTTATCGGGCATGGTAACCACACCTACTACACAAAATCCATTTTCTACAAGAGTTCGTAGAGAGTGGACCGCAAATTCCGGTGTGCCCATAAATACGATACGAAACTTTTCTTTTTTCATGCTGTTTTGTGTTTATTCTTCTTCCGAATAGTTCTGAACCAATACTTCTCGATATGAATTGAATACCGACGATTGAGATAAAATCCCCAAATAAACACCGTTATCATCTACCACCGGAAGATTCCACGCCTTTGTGTCCTCAAACGTATTCATCACCTTTTCCATAGAAGAGTTAATGTTAATTTTTGCCGGCGGCCCGACCATAAATTTTTCTACTTTGAATTTCTCATACAGTTCCGGACGAAACACGATATTGCGTATGTCGTTAACCATCACAAGTCCGATTAAAATATTGTTGTCATCGACCACGGGAAAAATATTTCTTTTTGAAACCGAAATAACTTTTACCATATCGCCCAATGTCATATCGGGTTTCACAACCGTTATATTTGTTTCTATCAAATCTCGTATTTTTAGGAAAGTAAGTACGGCTTTGTCTTTGTGATGCGTAATCAGTTCGCCTCGTTTTGCCAATCGCATGGCGTAAATGTTGTGATTTTCAAATATGATGATGGTGCCATACGAGCATGCGGAAACGATCATCAAGGGAAGAAAGAGCGCGTAGCCACCTGTTAATTCCGCGATAAGGAACGTGCCCGTCAAAGGAGCGTGCATGACGCCTGCCATGACGCCTGCCATTCCCATCAGTGCAAAGTTTTCTTGCGGAAGATAAGTGGTATAGCCAAGTTCGTTTAATGTATAAGAAAAAATAAAACCAATGATACAGCCTAAAAATAGGGTGGGGGCAAAAATACCGCCTGTTCCTCCACCACCATTGGTTGCGCTTGTTGCAAATATTTTAAGTAGAACTATCAAACTAAGAAAAACAATGATGCCCCACCTGTTTCGGAAGGAATAGAAAAAACTTCCGTTCAGCAGTTCTTTGTATGCCTCACCACCTGCAAGCAGTTTGTTGATGGAGTCGTAACCTTCACCAAATAGCGGTGGCAGAAAAAAGATGAGAAGACTTAATGTGACGCCGCCCAAAAGAAATCTTTTGACAGGCGAAAGACGGTGATAAATATCCTCCAGCCAGCTCATTGCGCGTGTTACATAAAGCGATGTGAAGCCGCACACAATGCCCAACAGCGCCACGTACGGAATGCGATTCAATAAAAAATGTTCCCCTTGCGTAAACGCGAACAAGGCGTCGCTTCCTGTAAGGATATAGGAAACTGTGGTGGCAGTTACTGCCGTGATAAGCAATGGCAGAATGGAAGACATCGTAAGGTCAAGCAGTAGCACTTCAATTACAAAAAGAATGCCCGCGATTGGAGCCTTAAATATTCCGGCAATGGCACCGGCGGCGCCACAACCCACAAGAATCATCAAGCTGCGCTGGTCCATCTTGAAAAAACGTCCCAAATTAGAACCAATTGCAGAGCCTGTGAGCACAATTGGCGCCTCCGCGCCGACAGAACCACCAAATCCGATGGTGATGGAGCTAGCAATAAGCGACGAGTACATATTGTGTGGCTTTATGCGGCTTTTGCGTTGCGAAATAGCAAACAGGATTTTTGTAACTCCATGGCTAATATCATCTTTTACAAGATGGCGCACATAAAGTCCGGCAATCAAAATCCCGACAATTGGATACAAAAGATACAAATAGTTAGCACCCGTTTGTGTGAAACTGTCGGTAAGGAGGTGTTGAAATAGGTGAACTGCAACCTTTAACAAATAAGCAGCGAAAGCGGTGAAAATTCCCACCAAAAAGCATACAAACAACAGGAAATGTCGCTCTCTGATGTATGCGTCACGCCATCGCCTAACCTTATTGTATATCGGTTTCAATGTCATAGATAATTCAACTTACATAAATTAGAACTGCAAATATAACGCAAATGAATGTTATTTGCGAATAATTTTTATTACCCCTTTCGAATTTAATTTAATGATACCGGACGGTTGGTGTCGAGTTTGATTGTTTTGTTTGTATTTTACCACATAGTCAACTGCGTTTTTTATCTGTTCGTCAATTTGAGCAAATGTTTGTGGCGATTCGCTACCGCTTATATTAGCGGATGTGGAAACAATCGGTTTTTGAAACTGTCGGCACAGTTCGTGTGAAAACGTTTCTGTCGTAACGCGTATGCCTATGGAGCCGTCTTCGGCAATCAAATTGTCGGCGAGATAGCGCGCATTGTCGTAAATGATGGTGAGCGGTTTGTCTGCCATATCTATTAGATCCCACGCAAGATTGGGAACCTCGCCAACATATTGTTGCAGTTTTGCTGGATTGTCCAACAGCACAAGCATCGATTTCTTATTTTGGCGCTGTTTTATTTCATAGATTCGCTTTACGGCATCACGGTTTGTAGCATCACAACCAATCCCCCAAATGGTGTCTGTCGGGTATAGAATAGTGCCGCCTTCGCGCAAAACGCGACATGCATTTCGTATATCATCTATTATCTCTTCGTTCATAATTTTTGGTTGTCGTTTATTCGTTGAAGAAAAATGCTGTCGGTGAATGAGTCTCCTGTCGAAAGCCAGGCTTTCAGGGTGCCTGACCGCTTGTATCCGGTTTTTTCAAAAAGTTGAATGCTTTTGATATTGTTCGCCGAAACGACGGCATAAAGTTGTTTTAGTTTCAAAAAGGTAAAGCAGTAATTCTCTAAAAGCCGTAGTGCTTCGTGTCCGAATCCTTGATGCCGATATGCTGTGTCAATTAAGATTCCTACGCCGGCACGGCGATGAAAAGGTTCGAAATCATATAAATCAATGGTGCCGACAGTTTTTTGGCTTTCTGTTGCATCAATCATCAACCGCAACTGTTTTCGTTCGAACAAATCTTGTCCGGCATCAATGAGATATTGTTTTATGATGTAGCGTGAAAATGGTGTAATAGACGCGCCATGGAGCCAAAGGCTTGTGTCATTTTCCCAGCGATATAGCAATTCCATATCTTCGGGTTCGATGGCGCGAAGTCGAAGATTTTTATTTTCCAACAGGTTATTCATCTTGTTGTCAGTTTAGACTTTTTTGTTCTCATTTTTAACTTTTTGTGGATGTAATTCCATCAATTCCGAAAGCGAAGGACTGCAAAATAAAAAGGCAAAAAACAAAATTAAAGCGAGCCAAAAAAAATTCATGTTTCGAGAGATAGAAAAAAAAATCTCATTCATTAAGGTGATGATAAACAAGACATAAAGTCGGATAAAAAAAGCTTTTTTATAATTTCTTATAATGGCATCCGAATCTTGTCTTTTTTCTTTTCTTATCAAATATGCAAATCCTTTTAGCGATGCGGGAATGGCAATAAGTGTTATGCCGATGGCATATAATTCCATCGTTTGCGTTACAAATTCAGGATTGCCAGAAAGGCGAACGACTTTTAATAAAATCAGGATAAATAGGATAGCCAGTATTGCAATTGAAGTGTAGTAATGCGCTGATAATCTTTTGATTATTTTTTTTAGTTGAGTTTGATTCATTGTTTTAAAGCTGTTTTGTACGATTCGTCGAATGGTGTGCGGTGCAAAATGGAGCGTCCCAGCGTAATTTCATCGGCATACTCAATTTCGTCACCAATGGACACCCCGCGCGCGATAATGCTCACTTTTACATTGTATGGCTGTAATTTTCGGTAGATGTAAAAGTTGGTTGTGTCACCTTCCATTGTGGTTCTAAGAGCTAAAATCACCTCTTTTACATCGCCTTTTTTTACGCGTTCTTCCAAACTGTTTATTTCCAAGTCGGATGGACCGATACCGTCAATTGGCGAGATGATGCCCCCCAACACATGATACAATCCTTTGAATTGTGCTGTGTTTTCTATTGCTATAACCTCACGAATATTTTCTACCACGCACACGGTGGAAGCATCGCGCATGTTATTTGAGCAAATTCCGCATAAGTCGCTGTCGGAAATGTTGTGACAACATTTGCAATAGTTCACTTCCTGTTTAAGCGTTACAAGTGCCTGTGTAAAATTTTCAACTTGTCCATTTTCTTGACGCAGCATATGAAGAACCAATCGAAGCGCAGTTTTTCTGCCGATTCCCGGCAGTTTGGCAAATTCGTTTACCGCGTTTTCTAATAAAATGGATGGATAGTGATTATTTGTCATAAGTGGATTCTCTGTATAAGTTGCAAATTTACATGATTATTCTTTTAAAACCACACAGATGCATAAAAAAACTTTTGTTCGTTGAATTTTAGTCGCTGAAAATACTCCTGTGTTTTTAGTATTATTGATAACCGAGAGGTTATCTACTTTACATAATGCGCAGAATTTGTCTTTTCAATTATCTTTTTGCCGAAAAGAAATCTTCTTTTTGCTCGTTTCGTTTTTGATGCTTTTAAAAATCTGTGAATGTGTGTATTTGTGATGTGTTGTTGCCGGCGATAGATGATGTGTGCATCAATTTTATGTTAAAAATGATGGTTGAACGGCTCTTTATGAATAATTATGAAAATATTTAGAGAAAGGATGCCAAATTGTTTGAATTTCTATCGGTTATTTTATAGCTTTGTAGCAAATATTATTTCTAACATCAACAAGTATAAAATAAGTATTTAAAAACCTAATTTAATTAACAAATTATGAAAAAGTACAATTTTTCTGCCGGACCATCCATTTTAAATCAGGAGGTAATTAAAAACACTGCCGATGCGGTTATGAATTTTCAAGGAACCGGATTGTCAATCTTAGAAGTTTCCCACAGATGGAAAGAATTTGACGCTGTTAATGCCGAAGCACAAAAACTGTTTAAAGAACTTTTAGATATTCCCGAAGGGTACGAAGTCCTTTTCTTGGGAGGTGGTGCCAGTTTGCAATTTTATATGGCACCGCTCAACCTTTTGAAAACAAAAGCTGCCTATCTTGATACCGGTTCTTGGTCGAGCAAAGCGATTAAAGAGGCAAAACATGTGGGAGAGGTTCAAGTGGTAGCTTCTTCAAAAGACAAAAACTATTCATACATCCCTAAGAACTATGAGGTTCCGCAAGATGTTGACTATTTTCACTACACCAGTAATAACACCATTTTTGGTACCGAAATCAGAAAAGATCCCGAAGTGAATGTGCCTCTCGTGTGTGATATGTCTTCCGACATTTTTTCTCGCCCGATTGACATTTCAAAATATGATGCCATTTACGGAGGAGCACAAAAAAACTTAGCACCATCGGGTGTTACATTTGTTATTATCAAGAAAGAAGCTGTGGGGAAAGTAGATCGCGTGTTGCCAACAATGCTTAATTATCAGACACATATTGATAAGCAATCCATGTTTAACACGCCACCCGTACTTCCTATTTTCACCGCTCTGGAAACATTGAAATGGTACAAAAAAGTGGGCGGAGTAAAAGTTTTGGAAAAGAAAAACATAGAAAAAGCCACCAAACTTTACGAAGAAATCGATCGCAGCAGACTGTTTAAAGCAACCATCGAAAACCAAGAAGACCGCTCTATTATGAACGTTTGCTTCGTGATGAAAGATGAGTACAAAGAGCTGGAAAAAGATTTCCTGGAGTTTGCTACTGCCGCCGGTATGATGGGAATTAAAGGACACCGCTCTGTGGGAGGTTTCCGTGCATCCATCTACAATGCTATGGATATGAATGGCATCAACGCGCTCATTGATACAATGAAAGAGTTTGAGAAAAAACACTAAGTCATAGTTTTTATTTGATGAAATATATTGGGATAGTCGGATGATAACGTTTTTGTCCGATTTTCCCTCTTCATCTGTTAATAGTGTCTCTTAATATATTTATTATGTACAACGTATAATCTAAAATCCTGTATAATATGAAAATTTTAGTTGCAACACAAAAACCATTTGCGCCTTCGGCTGTGGCACAAATACGCGAAATTGTTGAAAAAGCCGGACACGAACTTGTTTTACTTGAAAAATACACCGAAAAAAAGGAGCTTTTGGATGCTGTGGCATCTATTGAAGCAATGATTATCCGCAGCGACATTGTTGACAAAGAAGTATTGGACGCTGCCAAAAACTTAAAAATCGTCGTGCGCGCCGGTGCCGGATACGACAATGTTGATTTGGATGCGGCTACCGCTAAAGGCGTATGTGTGATGAACACGCCGGGACAAAACTCCAATGCCGTTGCCGAACTTGTGTTTGGAATGTTGCTGAATTTGACTCGTTCCGGATTCGACGGCACGTCAGGAAGCGAATTGAAAGATAAGAAATTGGGACTTCACGCGTTTGGCTATATTGGCAAAATTGTGGCACATATTGCCAACGGTTTCGGAATGAAAGTGTATGCATTTTCACCTTCATTGGCTCGCGATCCTAAACGTGCAGAAGGGCTTAATGTTACACCCGTGAAGAAGCCGGAAGAGTTGTACGAACAATGCGACATTGTTTCGTTACACATGCCGGCAAATGCCGACACCAAAGGAAGTGTCAACTACGACCTGTTGAGCCGTCTTCCGAAAAACGGAATTGTTATCAATACGGCCCGTAAAGAAGTGGTGAACGAAACCGATATGATGCGCATCATGGAGGAACGCGACAAGTTCAAATATGCAACGGACATTAAGCCGGCAAATCACGACGAAATGGCTGAGAAATTTGGGAAACGTTATCTGGCGTCAGCAAAAAAATGCGGTGCGCAAACTGCTGAAGCCAATGTGAATGCCGGACTGGCCGCGGCAAAACAGATTGTGCAATTTTTTGCCAATGGGGACGAGACATTTAGAGTGAATCCTCAATAAACATAGTGCGTATATGAGCGTTTAAAATCCCGCCTCTAATAAGATTGGCGGGTTTTTTTGCCTCCGCTACTCCCGATTTCAACCTATGCCGGATTAGAATATATTCACCCGCACGTCATTTCAGGATGCCGAATTGGTGTGGGTTTTGTTTCTTTTAACTTAAAATAACGGACAATAAACTTGCAAAATTACGAATGTTTAGTAAATTTGTGTCCTGTTGATAATTTAAATTTTTTAAAACGGTATACATATGCGACGATTGACACATCAAGAGGAGTCTATTATGCTTCATGTTTGGGAACTTGGCGAATGTGCTATCAAGGATGTTTGGAAACGTCTTGACGACCCCAAACCACCCTACACGACGATAGCTTCCATATTTAACAATCTTGAAGAGAAAGGCTATTTGAATAAAAAACGTTTTGGAAACGTCAAGGTTTTTCGTCCTAAAATATCACGCGCGTCATACAAGAAGCATTTTTTGTCTGGAGTAGTGCAAAGTTATTTCGATAACTCTTATAAAGAGTTGGTCACCTTTTTTGCGAGAGAAGAAAAAGTAACCAAAAAGGAATTGGAGGATATAATTAAAATTATTGAGCAAAACAAAGAAAAATAGCTTGTCAAATATCATGGGGCAACTCCTCTCATATTTTATAAAAACGAACGTTTCGATAGTCTTTTTTTACGTGTTTTATATAATGTTTTTCAAAAATGACACGTTTTTTAAGCTAAGGCGCGCCTACTTGCTTATCGCCATGTTTTTTTCGCTTATATTTTCTTTTGTCACCATTGGCTCGTTGGTAAATTTAGGGGACATTTTTCTGTTTGGTCGCAACGTAAAGGCCGAGGCCCTCGTGATGTTGGGTGCTCCCGAAATTAAACTGTCGGTTGCAAACAAAATCATGACTACGACCTCCATCGTTTGGCCGTTGTGGGTATTTGGTTTAGTTTGGGTGATGGGGATATTGGTGTTTTTGGGACGTTTTCTAGTGCAACTCTTTTCTATTGTTAAAATTCGTCTGCGGAGTTCCATCAAATTGATAGAGGGCGTAAGAGTATGTGATTTACCCAGACAAATTACTCCTTTTTCATTTTTTCATTGGATTTTTATTCATACGAACACACATGACGAAAAGGAATTGAAGCAAATTATAATACATGAACTCACTCATAGCCGTCAGTGGCATTCATTCGACATATTGTTGATTGAGGTATTGATAATTTTTTTCTGGTGGAATCCGTTTGTTTGGTTTTTAAAGCGCGAGATTGCCATCAACTTGGAGCATATTGCCGATAATTATGTGTTGCGATCGGGTTTTAGCATCCGCGATTATCAATACCATCTTTTGCGCTTAACTTATCATGAAACTGCAGCTCAGATAGCAAATAAATTTAATGTATCACGACTTAAAAAACGAATTATGATGATGAATAAAACAAAAACATCCTCGCTAAAGCTGTGCAAATATCTGCTTGTATTTCCATTGGCTCTCTCTCTGATTGCCGCCAATAGCACGTTCGCGCAAAAGAACGATTCGGCAAAGCAATCGGTGTCTCAAAAACAAGCGAAAGGCAATACGCTTTTATCTGCCGACCTGGATCGGTTGCCCGAGTTCCCAGGCGGATATGCCGCCATGATGCGATTTATGTCGGACAATATTGAATATCCGATCGAGGCTCAAAAAAAAGAAATTCAAGGAAAAGTAATTGTGCAATTTTTTGTTGAGGATGATGGGGAGATATTCAATGTGAATGTTCTGCGTGGTATAGATCCGTTATTGGATGAAGAGGCCGTTCGGGTAGTAGGTATTATGCCCAAATGGATCCCGGCGATGAAAGACGGAAAGACCGAGCGCTGTCAATTCACGTTGCCGGTCATGTTTAAACTGAGCTCTGCGGAAAATAAAACCAAGCGAGAATTGAAAACGGCACAGGTAGCTTCTGTCCCAATGAAGGATAATTTAAAGACCACCGACAATGAAAAGGTTTACGAGATTGTTGAAAAAATGCCCCAGTTCCCTGGAGGACAAGATTCTATGTTTGACTTTTTGTTAAAAAACATAAAATATCCTTCAGAGGCGATTAAGCAGGGGGTTGAAGGACGAGTTCTCGTGAAATTTATTGTCGCCAAAACAGGCGAGATATCGGATGTCGACATAAAGCGTGGAGTACACCCCTTGTTGGACGCTGAAACAATTCGTGTGATTAATCTAATGCCCAAATGGATTCCGGGTGAGCAGCGTGGAAAAAAAGTGGATGTACAATTTTATCTCCCGATTTTTTTCGGCTTGCCAAAAGATAATAAAGATAATAAAGATAGCACTTCCCCTATGCTCTAAGTGAAGCGGGAGGATTCACGGTAAGAAAAAAAACATAGAGCATCTTGTTCTCGGAGCTTGTTCCTGATCGCGCTTTAATTTAATGGGGTTTTTATTAATTTGTATAATCTATAAAATAAATCAACCATGGACGGAGGCTTCTCCTTGCTGAATTTATTTTAGATTTATTTGAAATTACACACCTGCAATGAAAAATAAAATATGGTTTACCTTCCTAATTTTGTGGCATTTTGTTGTATGCAATAGCCAAATAGACGATGCGCGCGACTTAATGGAGCGTCATCAATATCATGAAGTGATTAATCTGTTGCGTGGTCGCCCCCAAACAAACGAAAATCTTCGCCTTATGGCGACATGCCACGAAAAAATGTATGAGTTTGACGACGCTCTAAAGATGTATGAGATACTTTTGGTCAGTCATCCCCAAAATATTGGCCTGATAATAGCGGCCGCCGAATCGGCGTATAGCGCGGGCGATACAAAAAAATCCTTACATTATTGGACACAAGCCAATGAGCTCGATACGAACAATCTCTATCTACAAACGAACAAAGCACTTGCACACTATCGCGCCGAAGACTGGAGTGGGGTAGTGATCTCATGCGAAAAAATTTTTGAAACCGATACCATACCGATGTTACTTCGTATTATGGGAGATGCTTCCGAGCACTTAAATAATGATAAAGCGGTGTTTTTCTATAAAAAAGCCATCGAGAAGAATCCGGCAGATTACCTATCGGTGCGAAATTTGTGTGATTACTACTACACATCAGAAATTTATGATTCCGTGAAGATCATTTCCGATGCTTATCTTACTAAAATCGATTCAACACAGAAGCGAATCGGACAATACAATGGTATGGCGCATTATGCTACTCGTGACTATAAAAAAGCCATTGAACGACTCGAAAAAAACATGGCTTTGGGCGACAGCACCTATACCACCGCTTATTTTTTGGGAATGAGTCGTTTCGCTTCCAAACACTACTATGATGCTGTCCTTCCGTTTGAAATTGCCTATAATCAAGCACCAAAACCTGAGCCGATGCTTCTATATTATTATGGCACTGCTTTGAGCAAAGCCTATGATAAAAAGCGAGGTATTGAAATTTTGCTGCAAGGAGTGGAGTTGATTGAGAAAACAAATGAAGGGCTTTACGATTTCAATCGCTCCCTTGCCTATGCATATCAAACCTCTAATCAACCCGGCAAAAGTGTTCAGTATTATGTTAAAGCATATGACAAACGTCCTGAGAACAAGATCCTTCTTTATTTTATCGCACAAGAATATGATAAAATGAAAGATACTAAAAATGCGTTGAAATATTATGAGCGATTCTTAAAAACTTACCCCAAAGATAAAAAGGCATTGAGTTTTGATGAAATAAAAGAAAATAAAGGCGATATTTCTATGTTAGAAGTATATTTTATTCATGCTAAAAACCGCTTGCAACAATTGGAGGAAGATCTTTTTTTTAAGGGAGACGAATAGAAGTGACTTATTTACTTATTTATATGTGATTTGCTGTTCGATAAAGATAGTCTTCATCTTCGATGTGAAAGTTATGAGGTTTTAACGTTTAAAATACGGCTTTGTAACATTTATCTCTGTTTTTTATGATGTGAGGAGTTGTGTCTGAGGATTTTCAATCGCAATCACCCCTAGGGGAACCTCAATAGTAAACCTATCATGACAATAATCCATGGAGATTTGATATTTCGCTGTTTTCCATTTGCGTTAATGAATGCAAATAGAGATTTTTTTCTTTATTTTGTTGTTGAAATTTTCTTCTTTTGAATATAAAAAATGTATCTTTGCCCTCAACTTAAGGCAAAGACACTATTAATACATACAATTTGTCGTATAAAGGTTTGGTTTATAGTATGTTTATCATATAAATATTGCAACTTCAAAATAATCTAAACGTTATTTTTAGTATATATGGCTAATCGAATAAAAATTAAAAAAGGCTTACGTATTCCTTTAATGGGAGAATCCGAAGAAGTTTTCAAGGGAGAAGTAAGAAGCGAATTTGTTAAAATTTGTCCCGAAGATTTCCATGGAATTGTTCCCAAGTTAGCCGTTAGGGTAAACGATACCGTAAAAGCGGGCGATCCATTGTTCTTTGAAAAAAGCCAACCTCAGATGCTGTTCGCGTCACCAGTTAGTGGCGTTGTAACGGCTATTGAACGAGGAGAAAAACGACGTATTCTTCACATCGCCGTCAAGGCAGACGAAGAGATTCAATATCGTGAGTTTGAAAAAAGAACACCGGCAGAACTAACATCTGAAGAGGTGAAGAAATCGATTCTCGATGCCGGGATTTGGGCTTTTATAAAACAACGTCCGTATGATATTCCGGCAAGGCCGGATGTGGAGCCGCGTGATATTTTTGTTACCGGTTTTGATACATCGCCGCTGGCTCCATCGTATGATTTTATATTAAAAGGTCAAGAAGCCGACTTACAAACAGGCTTTGAGGCGCTGGCAAAACTTACACGCGGGAAAGTATTTCTTTCCATCAGTCCAAGCACAACAAACCAAGCATTACGCAATGCCAAGAATGTGGAGATTACCGAATTTGACGGCCCTCATCCGACAGGAAACGTGGGAGTGCAGATTAATCATTTGGCACCGGTAAACAACAAAGAAGTGGTGTGGACGCTGAACGCGCTCAATGTTGCCATTATTGGACGTTTATTTAATAAAGGTATTGTTGATTTGAGTCGCGTCGTCGCGCTCACCGGTTCCGAAGTGAAAGAGAAAGGATACTACAAAATGCTGATTGGGACGGAGTTGAACTCTCTCTTCAAAAACAACGTAACCGAAAACACGCCATTGCGCTACATTAGCGGAAACCCTTTGACCGGAAGAAAGATTGATAAAAACGGTGTCCTTAGGGCTTACGACACGCAAGTGACCGTAATACCCGAAGGAGACGATGTGCACGAAGCATTTGGATGGGCCTCTCTTTCACCAAAACGATATAGTGCCGGAAGCACCTATTTGCGGCTAAAAAAAGCCTATCGCATGGACGCGCGTCTGTTGGGCGGACCGCGCGCCATAATTCTTTCGAATGAATACGAAAAAGTGTTTCCGATGGATATATATCCCGAACAACTCATCAAATCCATTATCGCTTTCAACATCGATAAAATGGAGCAGCTCGGCATTTACGAAGTGGCGCCTGAGGATTTTGCCCTGTGTGAGTTTGTGGACACGTCCAAGTTGGAGCTGCAACGAATTGTTCGTACCGGACTCGATCTGCTTCGCAAAGAGATGGAATAAATATTTGTTTGCCAATCATATAACAAGAGTGTTGTAAAAGAGATTATTTAATAACATGGTTCAAAACATCCAAAACGGGCTTGTTGAGAACTACAAAAAAATATAGAAACTTTGAAAGCGTTAAGAAATTATCTTGATAAGATAAAACCCAATTTCGAAAAAGGCGGAAAACTTCACTGGCTACACTCAACATTTGATGCTTTTGAAACATTTCTGTTTGTGCCGAATACCACGTCGCGCTCGGGCGTGCACATTCACGATGCCAGAGATTCAAAACGTACGATGATTATCGTGGTTATTGCATTGATTCCCGCACTCCTGGTCGGTATGTACAATATAGGATATCAACATTATCTCGCCATCGCGCAAAATGTGGGATTCTTTGATAAATTCATCTATGGCTTGCTTGCCATTCTGCCACAAATTGTTGTATCGTATGGCGTTGGCTTAGGCATTGAGTTTGCCATGGCGCAAGTAAAGAAGGAGGAGGTTGCCGAAGGCTTTTTGGTTACCGGTATTCTTGTTCCCATGATCACGCCCGTCGATACACCGCTGTGGATGATTGCCGTAGCCACGGCTTTTGCCGTAGTTTTTGCCAAAGAGGTTTTTGGTGGCACCGGCTACAATGTGTTTAACGTGGCACTCATCACGCGTGCCTTTTTATTCTTTTCTTATCCGTCAAAAATGTCGGGTGATGAAGTGTGGGTACGTACAGGATCCTCCTTTGGACTGGGACAAGGAAATGTGATTGACGGATTTTCCGGTGCTACTCCTCTGGGACAATTGGCGGTGACGGAAGCACCCAAATTTTCTGAATTTACCTTCACAAACGTTGCCGGAGACTCGTTAACCATAACTGACATGCTCATAGGGCTTATTCCAGGCTCCATAGGGGAGGTATCAACCATTGCCATTCTGCTGGGCGCGTTGCTCTTGATTGCCACCAACGTTGGCAGTTGGAAGATTATGCTCTCTGTGTTTCTTGGAGGATTTTGCACAGTTGGTCTTGTCAACCTTTTCGCCGTCAATCCGGTGATGGAGATGCCGGCTTACTATCATTTCATTTTGGGTGGCTTTGCTTTTGGCGCGGTCTTTATGGCAACCGATCCGGTAACAGCGTCGAGGACCGAAAAGGGTAAATGGATTTATGGTTTCCTTATCGGTGTCGTGGCAATTACCATTCGAGTGTTTAACCCTGGTTATCCCGAAGGAATGATGCTTGCCATTTTGCTGATGAATGCTTTTGCTCCATTAATTGATTTTTATGTCGTGGATGCCAATATCAAACGCCGTCTGAAACGAGCAGTCGTAAAGAAATAAAATGAATGCGATTATGAAAAGAGAAAACAACGGATATACTATTTTATATGCTGCCATCATGGTAATTATTGTGGCAGTTGGATTGGCGTTCACTCATCAGGCGCTTTCTGAAAGACAAATAAAAAATGTGAACGTAGATAAGATGCAACAAATTCTTCGTTCGTTGAAGATAAACAGTTCGGCGAAGGAAGCAGAGGCTAAATATGATGAATTGATCAAGAATGCCTATCTTATTAACGTCGAAGGAACAAAAATTGAAGGTACGGACGGCACCAATCCCGATGCGCCTGCCTTTTATACCGATATATCCAAAGGTGTCGACAAAGGTTTGCCCGTGTTTGAAGCCGAAATTGATGGCGCAAAGAAATATGTTATCCCTATGACGGGCAAAGGGTTATGGGGGCCTATTTGGGGTTATCTATCCATTGATGCCGACGGCAGTACGCTTTATGGAGCAGAGTTTGGACATGCCGGAGAAACGCCCGGTTTGGGAGCCGAAATTGTTCAATCTGCGTTTCGCGACCAATTTTCCGGCAAGCATTTGATTAAGAACAACGAATTCAAATCCATTGCCGTGGTAAAACCGGGTCAATCGGTCGCCGATAAAGATTATGTCGATGGCATTTCCGGAGGAACCATTACCAGTAAGGGGGTAGATGCCATGCTCTGGCAAAGTGTGGGACAGTATAAGAACTTTTTAATGAAACTAAACAATCCTCAATAACCAGCAGGTAGAGGTTGAAAAATAGATCAAATATGGCATTATCAACTAAAACAAAACAAGCACTTTTAGGTCCACTCAACACGAACAATCCGGTGATTGTGCAGGTGTTGGGGATTTGCTCGGCATTGGCCGTGACCTCGAAACTCGAACCCGCCATTGTGATGGCCATAGCAGTTACCATTGTATTGGCTCTGGCCAATGTTATTATTTCTCTTTTGCGCAAAACCATTCCCACGCGCATACGTATTATTGTGCAGTTGGTTGTTGTGGCTTCGCTGGTTACCATTGTAAGTGAAGTCCTTAAAGCGTTTGCTTACGATGTAAACAAACAGCTTTCAGTGTTTGTGGGATTGATTGTTACCAACTGTATATTGATGGGACGCTTAGAAGCGTTCGCGCTTGGCAACGGTCCGTGGCCTTCGTTGCTTGATGGCATCGGAAACGGACTGGGATATGGTTGGATATTGGTTGTTGTAGGGTTTTTCCGTGAACTGTTGGGCTCGGGAACACTCTTTGGATATCATGTCGTTCCAGAAGCATTGTACGATCTTGGATATATGAACAACGGGCTGATGATGTTGGCGCCGATGGCTCTTATCGTTGTTGCATGCATCATTTGGGTGCAACGCTCGAGGAATAAAGAGTTGCAAGAAGAAACGAATTAACAGACAAAAACAGATAAATAAATATGGATGCAATAAGCTTAATCGTACGTTCGATATTTGTTGATAATATGATTTTCGCATACTTCTTGGGTATGTGTTCGTATCTTGCCGTATCGAAAAACGTAAAAACAGCATTGGGGTTGGGAGTAGCCGTCACGTTTGTGTTGGTGCTTACCCTGCCTATCAATTATATGCTCGAAAACTATGTTCTCAAAGCAGGTGCTTTGGATTGGCTTGGTGCCGACTTTGCCGAAGTTGATTTGAGCGTTTTTAGCCTGCTCATTTTTATTGCTGTTATCGCCTCTTTTGTGCAGTTAGTGGAGATGATAATCGAAAAGTTCAGTCCGGCGCTGTACAGTTCGTTAGGTATTTTCTTGCCGTTGATTGCCGTAAACTGCGCTATACTCGGAGGGTCACTTTTTATGCAACAACGCGAATTTGCCAACGTGGGCATGGCAACTGCCTACGGATTTGGCTCGGGTATCGGTTGGCTATTGGCGATTGTGGGCATGGCTGCCATCCGCGAGCGATTGGAATATTCCAACGTGCCAAAACCACTGAAAGGCTTAGGAATCACCTTCATCATAACAGCACTTATGGCGATAGGATTTATGAGTTTCTCAGGCATAAATATTTAAAACAATAACGAAAATAAATAAAGTCTTTTCACTTAAAATATCATATACTATGAGTGTATTATTGAGTACGGGCGGATTGACCATCATCACAAGCGTGGTTGTCTTTCTTTTGATTATCTTGATACTGGTTGTTGTTATCTTGGTGGCAAAAGCCAAATTGATGCCGTCCGGAAATGTGGAAATCACAGTGAATGAAGAAAAGGAACTGGATGTGCCAATGGGTGCTACCTTGCTGAACACGTTGCAATCCGAAGGAATTTTCCTTTCGTCGGCATGCGGGGGTGGCGGTACATGTGGACAATGTCGCTGTCGTGTGCTCGAAGGAGGTGGGGAAATACTTCCCACTGAAAAAGGACACTTCTCTCGCAAGGAACAGCTTAACCATTGGCGTCTTGGCTGCCAAGTGAAGGTGAAAGAGGATATGAAGATCCAAATTCCGGAGGCTATCTTGGGAGTGAAAGAGTGGGAGTGCACAGTGATTTCGAACCGAAATGTTTCTACTTTCATCAAAGAGTTTATCGTCTCACTTCCCGAAGGCGAACACATGGATTTCATTCCCGGCTCTTATGCTCAGATAAAAATTCCTGCATATGAAATGGACTATGATAAGGATATTGATAAAGGACTTATCGGCGAAGCATTTTTGCCTGCGTGGGAAAAATTCGGTCTCTTCGATTTGAAGTGTAAAAACACGGAACCAACCGTCAGAGCCTATTCCATGGCAAACTATCCAGCCGAAGGCGACCGCATTATGCTTACCGTACGTATTGCCACGCCACCCTTTAAACCTCGTCCACAAGTAGGATTCATGGATGTAATGCCGGGTATTGCATCGTCTTATATCTTTACTCTTAAACCGGGAGATAAGGTGATGATGAGTGGTCCGTATGGCGATTTCCATCCCATCTTAGACAGCAAGCGCGAGATGTTGTGGGTTGGTGGTGGTGCCGGTATGGCCCCGTTGCGTGCACAGATTATGCACATGACCAAAACGCTGCATACGACTGATCGTAAAATGTCCTATTTCTATGGTGCGCGTGCTCTGAACGAGGTATTCTATATGGAGGATTTCTTACAGTTGGAAAAAGATTTCCCCAATTTCTCATTCCACCTTGCGCTCGACCGTCCCGATCCCGCTGCTGACGCTGCCGGCGTGAAATATACACCGGGATTTGTACATCAGGTGATTTACGATACATATTTGAAAGATCACGAAGAGCCCGAAGATATTGAGTATTACATGTGCGGTCCCGGGCCGATGGCGAACGCCGTGAAAGGAATGTTGGACAGCTTGGGTGTTCCGCCTGAAATGTTGATGTTTGACGATTTCGGATAAGATTTAAGACTATACTATTACTTGAAACTTGATTGCCGTCGGAAAGAATTTTTCGGCGGCTTTTTTTGATTG
This sequence comes from Bacteroidota bacterium, assembly GCA_023418255.1. Lineage (GTDB taxonomy): Bacteria > Bacteroidota > Bacteroidia > Bacteroidales > Dysgonomonadaceae > JAEZZZ01. The sequence continues at coordinate 218 of JAEZZZ010000122.1, read as the reverse complement.
TGCGTTTGTAAGATCTTTGCAAGTAACCATTTTTCATCGGTCACAATTTTTTTAGCTGCTTTTCCTTATTTCAATTCGAAATTTATCCTCTTACATTGCTGTCCGCTAAACCTTTTTTTCGTCAGCAAAAATTAGGGCTGATTTCCCGGTATGGAATTCAGCCCTTTTCGTTACTTTTGTTTTAAACAGAAAAACCATAACGATGAACAAAAGTACAC
>JAEZZZ010000048.1 GCA_023418255.1 Bacteroidota bacterium | reverse complement strand
ATAAAACAACGGCACCGTCTGAACTGATGCTTTCTGCTGAAAAATCGACCATAATGGCTTGGTCTTTTCGGTAAAAGGCTGTATATTTGTCCTGCATAATTTGGGGGCGTTAAAATCTATTGTTTTTCTTTTAATGCCTTAAAAATAAGGATTTTCCTCAAATCATCCAACTCTTTGGTGAATAATGTGGGCTAACTTCATTACTTCTTAATTATTTATAATTGCACATTGTACATTGAAAAGCATCAATCCCCCTCGCCCCTCTTCGCCAAGGGGGGATTAAGTGGCGATGGCTGACCACCGACTGCCGAGTGCTTCAATTTTACGAGTTTTCCGCCCCGCTATACGGTTATAAAAGAAAAAATATGTAAATTTGTTTATTCGATAAAAAGATATGAAAAATAGCCGCATTTTAATCATCGATGATAATAAGAGTGTGCTGAGCGCGCTCGAATTGTTGCTGCAGCCGCTCTGCAAAGAGGTGGTTACCTCGCCCAATCCCAATAAAATTCCTTATCTATTGGAAACAAAACATTTTGATGCCATCTTACTGGATATGAACTATTCTGCCGGCATCAATACCGGAAACGAGGGACTGTATTGGCTGCGCCGCATTTTAGAACACGATGCCAACAATTCCGTCATCATGATTACCGCCTACGGCGATGTGGAGCTTGCCGTGCGTGCCGTAAAAGAGGGGGCGGTTGATTTTGTCCTAAAACCGTGGGAGAACAGCAAGCTGCTCGCCACCATCAATGCCGCCATTCAACTGCAAAATTCGCGCAAAGAGGTGAAGTCGCTCAAAGAGAAAGAGCAAAACTTGAAAGCTGCCGTACAAAAAGAACATACGACCATTATCGGCAACGCCGGGCGTTTTCGAGAAGTGCTGGATATTGTAAGCAAAGTGGCCCAAACGGATGCCAATGTATTGATTACCGGTGAAAACGGGACGGGAAAAGAGATTATCGCGCGCGAATTGCACCGTCGGTCGCTGCGTAAAAACGAAGTGATGGTAAGCGTGGACATGGGATCGTTATCCGAAACACTTTTCGAAAGCGAACTCTTCGGACATGTCAAAGGCGCGTTTACCGATGCCAAAGAAGAGCGTGTCGGCAAATTTGAGATTGCCAAAGGCAGCACCCTTTTTATGGACGAAATCGCCAACTTATCGCTTCCGTTACAAGCCAAACTGTTGGCGGCGTTGCAAAATCGCGAAATCGTGAAGGTGGGTTCCAATAAGAAAATCCCCATCGATATCCGTTTGGTGTGCGCTACCAACAGCGATTTGCCTATGCTGGTCAAGGAAGGGAAATTTCGCGAAGATTTACTCTATCGCGTCAATACCATTCATATTGAAATTCCACCGTTGCGCGAGCGGAAAGAGGACATTCCTCTGTTTGCCGATTTTTTCCTCAAAAAATATTGTGCCAAATATAAAAAAACATTCCTCAAAATGGGAGCGGAGGTGATTGAGAAAATGCAGCACTACACGTGGCCCGGCAATGTACGCGAATTGCAGCATACCATTGAAAAGGCGGTGATTTTGAGTGACGGCGACATCCTGACGACAAACGATTTTTTCTTTTCAGAAAAAAACATGGATACCGCACCCGTTCAGACCTTGGAAGAGATGGAGCGGAAAATGATTAGCGAAAGCATCCGACATCACGATGGCAACATGAGTGCCGTTGCTGCGCAACTGGGAATTACGCGACAAACACTATACAACAAAATCAAGAAATATCAATTATAGCCATGTTTTCCCGAAATGCTTTTGTCCGCCTCATATTCTATATATTGATGTTGATTTTCTTTACTGCCGCGGCGGTTTGGATATTCTTGACGCCTATCTCCAATGTTTATATCGCCATTCCCATTTTGGGAATCTTTTTTGTGGCTACCAAACTTATAAAGACATTCAATCACGTGCCGGAGAAAATTGCCTATTTTTTCAACGCGGTGGAAAACGAAGATTCCATGTTGCACTTTCCCGAAAAAACCAATCATCGCCCCACGTCCGAGATGAATAAGAGTTTAAACCGCATCAATCTGTTGATTCAAGAGGCTAAACTAAGAAATCGCGAGCAAGAGCAATATTACAGTTTATTGTTGGAGCAGGTGGCAACCGGCATGCTGGTTATCAATTCCAATGGGAGCGTGATGCAGGCAAACTCCGCCGCCAAAATATTGTTGAATTATCAACAATTGAATCATATCGACCAATTAAAACGTGTGGACGAAAGGCTGCATCACGCGTTTCGCTTGTTGAAAGATGGCGATACGCATCAGTTTGTGAAGTTAGCACACCAAAACAGGGTCACACAACTGGCTTTGCAAGGCACTTCGTTTGTAAGCCACGGCGACACGTTGCGTATTATATCGGTACAAGATATCAGCAACGAGATGGATGCCAAAGAGATTGATTCGTGGATAAAGCTGATTCGTGTGCTCACGCACGAGATAATGAATTCCATCACACCCATCACGTCGTTGAGTGAAACGCTGTTGCGACACTATGTGTCCACCGATGACAACGTGATTGACGAAAAGAAAATTGCCAATACCGTAAAAGGTTTGGAGGTTATCAACGAGCGAGGCGCGGGATTGATTCGTTTTGTGGAGTCGTATCGAAAAATCACCAAATTATCCAAACCCGACTTACAGCCAATCCATCTGAAAAACTTACTGGAACATCTGCTGTTATTACTCGAAAATGAACCGCAATTTAATCACATTGACTTCAGGATAAAGATTATCCCCGAAACGCTTACAATTCATGCCGACGAAGGACAAATGTCGCAAGTGTTTATCAATCTGATAAAGAATGCTATGCAAGCCGTTGAGCATGTGGAGCATCCACAGATAACCATCACGGCACAGCACAAAACGGACGGTCGCACCGAAATCATTTTTGCCGACAACGGTATCGGCATTCCTTCGGAATTGATGGAGCATATTTTCATCCCGTTTTTCACGACTAAAGAGAACGGTTCCGGCATAGGTTTGAGTCTCTCACGACAAATCATGAAAAATCACGGTGGTAGCATCGATGCCTTTTCCACCCCCGGGAATACGTTGTTTACCCTCACTTTATGATAGATGTACGCAATTAATGGCATAAAAAAAGCCTGATAATGTTAAATTATCAGGCTTTTTTATATTGTGCGTGGTGCCACCAGGAATCGAACCGGGGACACAAGGATTTTCAGTCCTTTGCTCTACCAACTGAGCTATGGCACCGCCACTTTTTTAATTTGCGACTGCAAAGATACGCTATTTTTTACAATTTCAAAACTTTTAACCCAAAAAAATGAAGAAAAATTGTATTTAATTGTTGAAGCTACGTTTCCGTCAAATGCTGCCACCCCTGTGCGCGAAGAGGCATCTCTTGACCGTCACGTGTGACGAGCATTTTACCGTACTCAGGTTTTGTCATGTGCCCGATAAGATGTATATCGGATAGTTTTGACATGCTTTCGTGAGCTGTGAGCGGCACAGTAAAAAGAAGTTCGTAGTCTTCACCACCATTGAGCACCACCGTTGTAATGTTCATATTGAATGTTTCCGCCATGTGTGCCGTTTGATAATCGATCGGAAGACGCTCCTCGAACAACTGACAGCCCAAATTGCTTTGTTCGCAAATGTGCATCATATCCGAAGCCAGTCCGTCAGAAATATCAATCATTGATGTGGGAAAAATATTGTTTTCTCGCAAAATTTTCAAGATATCCTTGCGCGCTTCGGGCTTCAATTGCCTTTCCAGTAGATATTCTTTGCCTGAAAAGTCGGGTTGAAACTCTTGGCTACCGTCAAACACACTTTTTTCGCGTTCCAAAAGTTGCAAACCCATGTACGCCGCTCCGAGGTCGCCCGAAACATAAATAAGATCGGTGTCTTTCGCGCCGTCACGATAAACGATTTCTTCTGATATTGCGGTGCCAATGCAAGTTACACTGATGGTGAATCCCGTCATGGATGATGAGGTGTCACCACCTACAATGTCCACGCCATATATTTCGCAAGCGAGTTTCAAGCCGTCATAAAACTCATTGATATCTTGCACCGAAAAGCGTTTCGAAATTCCTAACGAAACCGTGATTTGTTGCGGTGTGCCATTCATCGCGTAAATATCCGAAAAATTTACAACCGCCGCTTTGTATCCAAGATGCTTCAGCGGTGTGTACATCAAATCGAAATGAATTCCCTCTAGCAGTAAGTCTGTGGTTACAAGTGTTTTACTATCCAAGTAATCCAGCACTGCGGCATCATCGCCAACGCCTCTGCACGAAGTTTTTTGCGTGAGTTTAATCTCTTTTGTCAGATGTTTTATCAGCCCAAATTCCCCCAGAGAAGCTATTTCCGTACGTTCATTTTGTTTGCTCATTTCCACTTACTCCAATCAATCGCTATTTCAATATCGGGATGCAGACTTTTAGCTACGGGGCACGTAGCAGCTGCATTCTTCAATAGGATGATATCCTTTTTATCTAAATTTTTTAACGATTCAGGGAAAACAAACTGTAAATCGACGCGTTGAACACGTCGCGGATTTGTCGCCATGGTTTTTTGAACTTCCACTTTCACATCTTTTAAGTCGATATTTCTGTCGCGCGCCTTTATTCCCATGATGGTGAGCATACATGCCGCGACGCTTGTCGCCAACATATCCGTAGGTGAGAAGCTTTCACCCTTTCCCTGATTGTCGGTGGGCGCGTCTGTGTTTATCCGCGTGCCACTTTTGTTGTGTGTGCAGATAGTTCTTAAATCTCCTTGATAGATTACGTTTGACGTTTTCATGTTGTTGTCGTTATCGATATAAAACTGTTTTATTGGATTTTCTGAACGATGGTGCGCATGATTTCTGCCATTTTGGGTTGTGCGATTTTCGCTGCTTTTTGCACTTCTTCGTGTGTTACTTCAACAATTTTACCGATGACACCCAAGTCGGTGATAATGGAAAATGCCAACACTTTCATTTTTGCATGATTGGCTACAATCACTTCCGGAACGGTGGACATACCCACGGCGTCGCCACCGATGATGCGGAAGAAGTTGTACTCGGCAGGCGTTTCAAATGTGGGGCCTTGCACGCCGACATACACGCCATGTTGCAGTTTGATGTTCTTTTCTTTGGCAATTTCCATTGCCATTTCACACAGTTTTTTGTCATAAGGTTCGCTCATGTCCGGAAATCGCGTACCCAACTCATTATAGTTTTTCCCTCGTAGTGGATGTTCGGGAAACATGTTGATATGATCTTCAATCAACATAATATCGCCTACATCAAAACTCGAATTCATGCCTCCCGCGGCGTTGGATACAAACAGATATTTTATGCCCAACGCTTGAAAAACGCGTATTGGGAAAGTTACTTCTCGCATATCATATCCTTCATAATAGTGAAATCGCCCTTGCATTGCCAGCACTTTTTTGCCACCCAATGTTCCAACAATGAGTTTCCCGCTGTGTCCTTCAACGGTTGAAACAGGATAATTAGGGATTTCCGTGTAAGGAATTTCATTCTTGTCGTCAATCTCGTGTACGAGTTCTCCTAGGCCGGTGCCTAAGATGATGGCGGTGTTAGGAATGTCCTTGATTCGACCTTTTAGATAGTCTGTGGTGTTCTTGATAGCTTTTAACATGTTTATTAATTTTTTGTTTAAATAATTTTTTGTCTTCTTTATAAATAAATGCCACCTCAATGGGGATATAATAGATGGATTGTTTTATTTCATTGCCAAGAAATGATGATGCACGTAGGCGCACCGCGTCTTTTTCTGTGGTTACGATGATTTTGTCGTCGTCCGGTATTTCGTTGAACTGCTTTTGTATGGCTGAAATATCTTTTTTTGTAAAAAAATGATGATCGGGAAAATACGATGTATAAAGGTTGTACGTGTATTTGTTTAGCTTCTCTTCCAATGGTTTGGGATTGGCGATGCCGGCAATCAACAGAATGTGTATTTTGCGTAAATCGCTTAACGACAACTCTTGTAAATCGAAATCTTTGAAGACCGGTTGTAGCATGCCATAATCAAGCGTTGTGAAAAATAGCGATTGATAAGGATATAAATCCAACGTATTGGAAAATATGCGGTAGTCAATTGGCTGCATTGATTCGGCACATTTGGTTACGATTACCATGCCGGCTCTATTTTTTGCGCTTATCGGCTCGCGCAATCGTCCTGCCGGCAGCAGCCGATCTTCAAATATCGGTCGATTGCTGTCAATCAGAAGAATAGAGAGCGATGGCTGAACATAACGATGCTGAAATCCATCATCTAACAGAATCACATTCGGTTTTTTCTCTTCGCTAAAAGCCAATATCTTTCTGATAGCACTGCGTCTATTTTTGTCCACGACAACGAGTGTGTCCGGATATTTCTGTTTTATCTGCAATGGTTCATCGCCAACATCTTCGGCTGTATCGCTCTCATTAACAACGATGAAGCCTTTCTTTTTTCTTTTGTATCCTCGGCTTAATACCGCGACGCGGTATCGTGAAGATAAAAACTGAATTAAATATTCAATATGGGGTGTTTTGCCCGTTCCACCGGCAGTGATATTTCCGACACAAATGATGGGAATATCGTATGTCGATTGTCTCAAAATACGAATGTCAAACAATTTGTTTCGGATGTACACAACCAGCCCGTATAGCCAACTTAGCAGCACATACAGAAGGTTGTTTTTTCTTGTCGGGTGGTTTTTCATCTCAATCTCATCAGCAAAACTTTTTTATTGAATATTCAATTCGTATGGCATGCGCGCTTGAACAAAATCTTGCTCTTTCAGATCTTTAATCAATGAAAAAATATTGTAGCTGTCGCCTAAATACTCTTTAAGTGTTTCGGCTGCCAATTCATTTTTATTTGGTTTTAGGATTTCTTGCCATTTGCTTCGTTTACGTGGGTATTCGTAAACGGCATAGTCTGTTCCTAATTCTGCCAGTTCGGCAGCTAAATCAATAGCTGTTTTGATGTTGCCCAACTCGTCCACCAAGCCAATTTTTTTTGCCTGATTTCCTGTCCAAACACGACCTTCGGCATATTTAAGAAGCGAGTCTTTTGGCATGTTGCGTCCTTCGGCGCATCGCGTAACGAACAGGTCGTAACCTCGTTCGATGTATCCTTGCATGTATTGGCTTTCCTGTTCATTCAACGGGCGCATAATATTTCCAAAATCGGCAAAATTGTTTGTCTTTACCACATCAGTGTTGACACCAATTTTTTTTGCCGTTCCTTCAAAATTAGGAATAATGCCAAAGATACCAATAGAGCCGGTTAGGGTTGTTGGCTGTGCTACAATTTTTGATGCGTTACACGAAATATAGTATCCGCCGGAAGCGGCATAGTCGCCAAGCGACGCCACAACAGGCTTCCCCGCTTCTTTTAATTCAGAAATGGCTTTCCAGATTTGTTCTGACGCGTAAGCGCTGCCACCTCCCGAATTTACACGGAAAACTACCGCCTTGATGTTGTCATCTTTCTTCAATTTTTCAATTTGGTTGACCATATATTTATCTTGAATGCCTATACTGCTATTGCCCGAAACGATGTTGCCTTCGGCATAAAGCAAGGCGATACGGTTTTTCGACTTTACAGCTTTGTCGCCCTTAACGCTCTTCATATCGGCAACCGAAACCGATGGTATTTTATCATCTTCTGAAAGTTCTAAGAGCGAACGTAAGTAGTTTTTCATATCCGTCTCGTAGAGAAGAGTGTCCACCAAATGGTTTGCCAGCATGAAATCGGCCGGTTGCATCATGGTCATTTGGTTGGCAATGGTATCAATAGCATCTTCGGAAATGTTGCGCGAGGATGCAATATCGCTTTTGATAAACGCCCACATATCGTTCAAAAACGCATCCACCTGTTCACGGTTTGCATCGCTCATCTTGTTTTGTATAAGTGGCTCAACGGCCGATTTGTATGTGCCTACCTTAAAAATTTGTGTCTTTATTCCCAATTTATCAAGAGCATCTTTATAAAAAACAGGCATAGATGCCAAACCACTCAACATGAGCGAACCTTGCGGGTTGAGCACTACTTTATCAGCTACCGATGCCAGATAATATCCGTCTTGCAGATAAGCATCGGAATAAGCTACGATGAACTTGCCACTTTCCGTTTTGAAATTTTCGAGCTCTTGTCGAATCTCGGAAAGTGTGGCTTTTGATGCACGTATCATACGTGAATCAATATATATTCCTTTGATGTTGCCATTATTTTTCGCTTTGCGAATGGCAGAGGTTATATCGTTAAGCCCTATTGAAGAGACATTTCCCTGTCCAAGAAATAGGGAGGTAAAGGGATCGTCTTCCGCCACACGTTCTTTTATAACGCCATTGAGCGGTAAATGAAGAACGGAATTGTTTTCTATAACAACCTTTTCGTTTGACATCGAGTTAAAAATAGAACTCATCATGCCAAAGAAAAAAAGTATCGCAACGATGGAAAGGATAATATTCGCGATGATGAAACCCAATGCTGATGCCAGCATCATCTTAAAAAAATCTTTCATAACTATTTTATATTATATAATGTGTTATAAGTTAAAACAAAAGTAGAAAAAAAACCGATATCCTGCAATGAAAGAGGAGTACATTTTTGGAGCCCTCTATTTTTATCGTTACTTTGTATCGCATTTTTTAAGTTAAACAAGGATAGTTGAACTGGTTTCAACAATCCTTGTTTTCTCTTGATGTATATCGGATAAATCCGTAAAAAAATGTAATTTTGCTCAAAAAATAGAAAAGAGATGCAGCGTTTTGTCACTTTTCCCATCTATCAAATGTGAGAGCGAGAATAAATGAATGAATCGCAACTAATCATAGCATGTAAGAAACGGAACCGTAGCGCTCAAAAAGCGCTATATGAGACTTATGCGCCCAAAATGTTGGGTTTGTGCATGCGCTATTGCAAGAGCAATGACATGGCTTATGATTTTTTGCATGATGGATTTATTCAAGTGTTTACGCAAATTGATTCTTACTCGGGAAAGGGATCTTTTGAAGGCTGGTTGAGGCGTGTGTTTGTGAATGTTATTCTCGAAAATTTCAGACAAGAGAAAAAAAATGATAAGTTTTTAAGTGAGCTGAAATATTTGGAAGAGACAGAAATGGAATCGGACGATGTTTTTTTTGATATGAGTGATCTTTCGCACGAAAAACTTTTAAGCATCATTCGCAAATTGCCGGAGGGATATCAAACGGTTTTTAATCTATTCGTTTTTGAGGATATGACGCATAAAGAAATAAGTCGACAGTTGGGAATTTCCGAGGCCACATCACGCTCTCAATATGCCAGAGCAAGAAAAATGTTGCAAAAGCAAGTGTCGATTTTGCTACAACACCAAGAATAAGAATATAAGAAGATGACAGAAAACAAAGATTCAATAAAACAGCAGTTGCAAGCAAAATTTGAGGACTTTCAAGTTGTGCCACCCGATGATGGTTGGGAGCGTATCGAAAATTCTCTTTTCGCAGCTCAAAAAGCAACTCTATTTACTCGATGGCGACGTGTGGGCATTGCTGCGGCATTGGCTGCGCTCATTGTTGGAGGAATACTCATTATGCATCATCCCGAAGAACCATCGTCTAAACAACTCTTTGCAGATAATGATTTGACGACCTCAAGCGAAACGACGAATCAATCTACTTTGGAAGAGACACCATCTGTTTTTAATTCTAAGCAAACAGAATACGAGAAATCTTTACTAAACAAAAATATAGAATCGCATCGCACCCTCATAGCTAAGGAGAAATCCGCAAAGACATCATACATACTACTAGCTGAAGCTGATCCTAACTTGGTGAAAGAGTCTTATCAGCATAAGACACAATCTGACGATAATAACTCACAGCAAGAGGGAAACAATGTGTCGCACTCTTTGAGTAACGAGAAAAATGAAGAGGAGAATTTTAGTAAAGAAGATAGAGAGCGACTGATTCGTGAATTTGCTGTTGCAGCAGAAAAAAATGGAATTGATACTGAATTTCCCTCACAACAAAGTGAGAAAGGATTGCAGTTAGCAATGGCCGGACGAAGCGGGTTCAATGCTTTTCAAAAAACGGTGAATGCGCCTATATCGCTTCGTAGTGCAGCTGTGATTGTTGACAAAGAGACAAAAGAGGAGTTGAAAACTTTGAATGCTCTGTCCTCAACGAATGAGGTTACGGAAGTTAAAACAAACATCGCCGAAATGGAGCATGCACAGCCCATATCGTTTGGACTGACTGTTTCAAAAGAGATTTTTGACAACTTCTACCTCGAAACAGGATTGGTGTATACCTATCTTTATTCAAAGGCAAAAAATATCAATCCCGATTATAAAAACGCGGAAACACAACATTTCCACTATTTAGGTGTACCCTTGAATATCAATTATCGATTGGCCCGTTTTAGCAATGTTGATATTTATTGTTCGTTAGGCGGAATGGTTGAAAAAGATGTGTATGGCGAATTTCGAACAGAGCAGCACCTCGATGCAAATAAGGTGAGTGAAGCATCAAAGAAAATGTCAAGCATGCACATTCGACAAAAACGTCCACAGTTCTCTGTTAATGCCGGTATCGGAGCTTCATATCCCATTTATGGAAAGATGAAACTCTATGGAAAAATTGGAGGAGCTTACTATTTTGATGCTCAAAATGATTATAAGACAATCTATTCTGACAGAAAAATTATGCTTGACTTAAACTTGGGATTGCGTATAGGATTTTAATTTTTTTAAAAATATATAGATATGAAGAAATTAGTTTATTTTTTACTCACTGTTGTCGTGAGTGTTGGATTGAGTTCGTGTATGAAAGAGGGTGATTCATCGTTTGCAGGCACCTATCTTGCCTATGTAACGAAAGATTCGAAACAGGATTTGGTTTATGCACGAGCATTTTCAATGAGAGGAACAGCTTTTTATTTTGAAGGCAATATGACTTCACCCAAGCTCGAAAAATATCCGCCCGGATATTTTGCCATATTGAATTGTTCTTGGAATGAGTCTTATGGTATGGTGGAGGGAACAAATGTACCCGTATATAAGGTGCAGGTATCAAATGATGTCGAAATGTTGGATGTTACGCAATTTGTTTTTAGTGCGCCGCCGACACTGGCTGAAAAGATCCCATTGACACTGCATGCGCCTCTTTATGATGCCAAAGCAAAAGATAATTTTCTTGATAATAAATGGGTTTTTCCCTATTTATGCAGAATAAAAAAAGGCGAGACCCCAGACTTGCATTTCTTTTTTGATGCCGATAATCAATCTGCATCAAAAAATGAGGTGATTGTTGATGTAGTCCTTACAAAATCCGGCGCTGCCACGGGTAGCGATGAAGAGCAGGTAGCAAATTTTGCTGTGATTGATTTTTCACCTTTGCGTTCAATATTGATGCAAGACAGTCAATGGCAAGATAATAATAATGTCAGAGTGAGATTCCGCTTTAACAAACAAGGAGAGCCACAAAATGAACCCTATATTTCGGATGGCATCGAATGGCAAATAAATCATGTTGATTAATAGCATCTGATATGTAAATTTCATGATGAAATAGAAAGTCCATTCCGATAGTTCGGAATGGACTTTTATATTGCCATATATTTAGAAACATTGGTGTCCACTTAAATTTTTTTCGGCAGCAAAAATTAGGGCTAATTTCCTCACATGGAATTCAGCCCTTTTCGTTACTTTTGCTTCGATAAAAAACGTAACGATGAACAAAAGTACACATTTCATCGGACAGCCTAAAACGTCAAGTACCCTCATGGCTCAACCGTCTTCAAATAATTGATTCGACAACAATAATTCTATGCTCTATCCTCATATCCAAGGGGGTAGGGCGACATCCTAAATTAGGAAGGAAGAAAGGCGGCATCAAGGTACACGCGAACATCCACGCCAACGAGGGCGTTCCTTCGGACATTCGTTTTACTTCAGCCGCCACCCATGACAGTTTCATGCTCAAGCCGTCCAACTATGCC
>JAEZZZ010000123.1 GCA_023418255.1 Bacteroidota bacterium | reverse complement strand
AAGACAATGAACTTTTCCACACCATTTATGGAGCGCTCCACCCGTTCCTCAAAATTTTACGCTCAAATAAATCTTTTGATTGATTGGACAAAAATAGAAACCCTCATCAACCGTTATTACACCAAAGAAAACACCCTGAAAGGGGAAAAGCCCTGCACCGGACTGATGTTGTTCAAAATGTTGTTGATAGAGATTTGGAATGGCCTGTCGGATGTGCAAACCGAAGATCTTCTGAACGATTCGATTTCGGCAATGCGTTTTTGCGAAAAAGGAGTAAGCTCGGACAAAGGATATAAAGTTCCGTGTAACGATCAATTGCTTAACGAGAGGAAGATTAAAAACGGGAAACAACACAAGGCTCATCGGAATCGCCCGTTGACACATTGGCAGAAGGCTTTCAACAAATTAATGAGCAAAACACGTTATGTGGCAGAGCGCACTTTTGGCGGTATGAAGCGTTGGTTCGGCGCGGTAGCAGCACGATACAGAGGCATTGAAAAGATGCACACACAACACATTTTGGAAGCCAATTGTTACAATTTAAAACGAGCTCCGGGCTTGGTGTGTCAATTAGCGACAAAATGAGAGCAATAAGCGAAAAAGTTATGACCGATGAAAAATAGCTACTTGCAAAGATCTCCATATAAATTTGTATCAAAAGAAAATGTGACAAAAAAGAGAAACTATGATGAACTGGGAACAACTCTTATCCACCAAACGTTTTGGAATGGAATCTTATTTTGACAAACGACAGCACAATCGCACAGTGTATCAACGCGACTATGATCGGTTGATTTTTTCGTCTCCCTTTCGGCGCATGCAAAACAAAACACAAGTTTTCCCGCTTCCGGGAAGTGTTTTTGTTCATAACCGGCTCACTCACAGCTTAGAGGTAGCTTCTGTGGGGCGTTCGATTGGCGAAAACGTGGGTCGCGCTTTGCGCGATCGATATCCGACTTCACAAGCACATTTTGAAGAGATTGGCGCCATTGTTTCAGCGGCTTGTCTTGCACATGACATGGGCAATCCGCCCTTTGGTCACTCAGGCGAAAAGGCGATATCGACGTTTTTTTCCGAAGGGAAAGGACAGTCTCTGAAAAGCTCTTTGGAAAAAGATGGTTGCCGGTGGAATGATTTCACCTCTTTTGATGGTAATGCCAACACCCTGCGTTTGCTGATGCATCAGTTCAAAGGACGTCGTCGTGGTGGATTTGCGTTGACCTATTCTACGTTGGCTTCGATTGTCAAATATCCATACTCTTCAGAGTTGAGCAGAGGGAAAAATAAATTTGGCTTTTTCGCGTCGGAAGAGGCTGATTACCTTTTCATCGCAGATGATCTGGGCATTATTTGTCAAAATGAATGTCCGCTGAAGTTGGCACGCTATCCGCTGGTTTATTTGGTTGAGGCGGCGGACGACATCTGTTACCAAATCATGGACATTGAGGACGCTCATAAGTTGCGTGTAATTTCTACCGAGCAAGCCATTGGCCTGTTTTTGGCATTTTTTGATCAAGAACAGCAACAGCGAAGAAAAAACACCCTGCGTATTGTTACCGACGCGAACGAGCAGATCGCTTATCTTCGCGCGGGCGTAATTGGATTGCTTGTTGACGAATGTCTACGCGTTTTTATGGAAAACGAATCGCGTATTTTGCAAGGCTGGCTTTCCGGCGCGTTGATTGATTATTTGCCCGCGAGGGCAAAAGAAGCTTACGCCCAATGCGCGAATTTTGCAAAAACAAACATTTACTGTGCCAGAGATGTCTTGGATGTGGAACTTTCCGGATATCGAATTATTGGCTTTTTATTGGGAACATTTGTGAGTGCCGTGCAAAACCCATCGCATGCATACTCAAAACTTCTTTTAGAACGAATTCCCAAACAATATAATGTCAATTCAAATTCGATGTTAGAAAAGACACAATCAGTTGTCGATTATGTTTCAGGCATGACAGATCTGTATGCATTGGATCTCTACCAAAAAATCATGGGAATCGGGTTACCGAAGGTATGATTTTTGCATTAAAATGATAATAAAACATAAAATATAGTTTTTATTTGAAATTAATTTGCGTTATTTAGTTTCTTTTTATATATTTGCAGCGTAGTTTTTTCATAATAGTATGGATTTAAGGTTTACCTATTGGCAAGGTGTCGTGAGACATCTTGCCAATTATTATTTTATCAATATATTTCCCCTATAAATCCAATCATTTACCTGCATTAAATAGTTATAGGAGTATGTTTTCCAAGCATTAGGCACACAGGAAAATCAAATGGACTTTCGTCAAAAGATATTTATTTCCTCTTCGAACTCTTACGGTTCTTTCTCGGCGTTCAACACGGATTGTCTGCTATAGTCAGTTTGCAAATCGGGGTATAACATCCACCACAAATATAAAGGCTTTACAAACAATCCGACTTGCTTCTGAAAAGCACAAACAAGTTGTTCACTCTTAAGAAGCAGTTTTTTTTCTTCAGATGATACGCTTGATCAAAACTTTCGTGTTTAGAAAGCAGTGTCCAAATAATAGTCAGCATTTGTCTTGCTATGGCAATAATGACGGCATTATGATGTTTTTTCATTCCTCTCAA
>JAEZZZ010000062.1 GCA_023418255.1 Bacteroidota bacterium | reverse complement strand
AAAATCTTTTGATCTTCAGTCGGATATATTCTATATTTGTAGGCACGTAACATAATACAAATATAATGATTAAATATGAAACAATGATACAAAAAGAATACATTTCAAAAAATCACTCTAAGTTTCTTATCAAGTATCACGTGATACTAGTATGCAAATACAGGAAGAAACTACTCGTTGGATCAGTCGAATATGATATGAAGCAAATCATGCAAAACATATCGGATTTGTCGGACTTCGATATTGAGGTCATGGAAACCGACAAAGACCATATACATATAATGATACGAAGCGAGCCAAAACTCTCTCCGTTGCAAATCGTAAGGAGGCTAAAACAAATGTCTACAACTGCTATTTGGAAAAGTTATGAAAACCATCTTAGACATATATTTTACAGGGAAAACACATTTTGGACAGATGGATATTTTGTGTCATCAGTCGGGAATGTCAGTCAGGAAACTATCAGAAAATACATCGAAAGCCAAGGATAGCTGTGCTACCCCACATTTTTCATCCCCTAAACTGAAGATTTAGGGGTTTTCAAATGCGACTCCTTATAAACATAAACATTCCCCATGAAATGCCAGTATATATCCATTGTTTTTGGAGAAAATCCTCTCTTTGAAGATTCCTCGTTATTTTTCTTTCCTCACGTTGTTCCTTATCTGATTTCATGTTGGGTTTCTATCTATTTTTAATGGTAGGTAAATTCTCCAAGCTCACTTTTAATCAATAATTCGCGACTATTTGATTTTTCCACGTGTCCCACAATTTGTGCGTCCACATTGAATGATTTTGATATTTCAATAACACGCCGCGCGTACTGTTCCGGCAGATAAATTTCCATACGATGGCCCATGTTAAATACTTTGTACATCTCTTTCCAATCGGTTCCCGATTGAGAGTGAATTAAGTCGAATAGGGGTGGGACGGGGAAAAGATTGTCTTTCAACACTTTAAGTCCATCACCCAAAAAGTGCAGTATCTTAGTTTGAGCACCACCCGAACAGTGAACCATTCCATGAATTTTATCTCGTAACTCATTCAAAATAAGCGAAATAATAGGCGCGTATGTGCGGGTGGGGGACAGCACTAATTTTCCGGCGTCAATGTTCAAATTCTCAATGCTTTGGGTCAGTCTCATTGTGCCGGAATAGATTAAGTCCGAAGGTATTGAGGCGTCATAACTTTCGGGATATTTTTGAGCCAGATAGTTGGCAAACACATCGTGACGAGCCGATGTCAGCCCATTGCTGCCCATGCCGCCGTTGTATTCTTTTTCGTAACTGGCTATACCTGATGAGGATAAGCCCACGATAACATCGCCGGCGGCAATATTTGCATTGTCGATAACATCGGCGCGCTTCATGCGACACGTTACCGTGCTATCTACAATGATGGTGCGCACTAAATCGCCCACATCAGCCGTTTCGCCACCCGTGGGATATACATGCACGCCAAGCTCGGCTAATTCTTCGCACAACTCGTTGGTTCCGTTGATTATAGCGGCAATTACTTCTCCTGGAATCAATTTTTTATTACGTCCGATAGTTGATGAAAGCAGGATATTGTCGGTAGCACCAACGCACAGCAAATCGTCGATATTCATGATGAGCGCATCCTGTGCAATTCCTTTCCAAACAGAAATATCGCCGGTTTCACACCAATAAACATATGCCAACGACGATTTGGTGCCAGCACCGTCGGCGTGCATGATATTGCAATATTCCAAATCGTTGCCTAAATAGTCCGGAACAATTTTGCAAAAAGCATTCGGAAAAAGTCCTTTATCTATATTTTTAATGGCGTTGTGCACATCTTCTTTTGAAGCAGATACGCCACGTTGATCGTAACGTTGATTGTTCATGAATCGAGTCTATTTTGTTTCAATAATGTTTTCTGCAAAGATACATTTTTTTACATTGTTTCGTCCGATTTTCTATTTAGAAAAAGCAAGCCTGCTTTTCCTATAATAACTATTATGTTTAATGATTATATCTGAGTATATATTTTCTAATACTACTCTCTTTCCGCTTGCTTATAGTATCCATCAAAAAAATGACTAAGATATCTCTTTAGTTTACAAATAAAAAAACGTGATGCACTAAAAGTGCATCACGTTTTCAAGCTCACATCAATGGCATTTGACAATGTGATTTATTTTAATGCTTCCAATTCAGCTTCAATTGTTTCCATTTCTTTGGACTTATCGACACCAAAGTTACTAAGATTATAATATACGTTTTGCAATTTAATCAAAGCTCCTTTAATGTCGTGGGCATCCGCGTTTCTTGCTTTCAGTAGTTCAGTATATTTTTCGATATATGGTAATGATAATTTATATAATTCAACCGTTTTCTTATCGTTTTCTATCTGTTTTTGTCTATCGTTAAGTGTTACATTCTCATCTTTCAATTCTTGTGCTTGCAATATATAGCATACGGCAAGAGCTTCCAATGCGCTTTCGCACTGTGGATTTTCTGCCAATGCTTTTTTGTATTCCATTACAGCTCCATCATATTGTTTTTTGTCTACTAGCAACGCTCCCTTTACAGTGTTTAAATCACAGGCGTTTGATGGGTCGTTTTTAATGGCTGTATCCAAATATTCCAAAGCTTTGTCATTTTCTCCTTTTCTGATGAAGTGGTTTATCAAGTTTGGAATGAAATATTTGCTTTTGGGATATTTTTCAGCACCGGCGTATAGTGTTTCAACATATTTGACAGTGTCTCCAATCTGCATGTATTCACTCGCGAGCAGCTCATATATGTCACTTTCCACATAGGTGCTATTTTCTATAAAGGGTTCACTAGCGGCGCGATTTAAGAAATATATCGCTCGTTCGTGATCGCCTCCTTGGATAGCTGTAAGTACGGCGTAGTGTTTGATGGTTTGATATGTGCTGTCAAACACAAATTCATTTTTTTTGTCTTGAAACATGGGCAATGTGGGAATATTCCAATAGATTTCAAAGAAATCAGCCGCTTTTTTATATTCCTTGTTGTTGTAGTGAAAAATACCACCATTTACATAGAGTGCTTGATTGGCTTTTAAAATGGAGGCGATGTCTTTTCTTACCTTATTTTTTACCCTTCCTTTCGAGTCAGGCAGTTCGCCAAGCGAGTCTGCCTTAACATAGGGATAGTAAGCTTCAAGTAACCCGGCGTACATCGCTTTTTCGTTTGCTTCTTTACCTAGAGTTAGTTTAATTCTTTCATTTTCAAAGGCTTTATCGCCTATATCTCCGGCAATTTTCCATGTTTCGGGATTAGTAGCTGTTTCGGGATTCGTTTTTGCTTGTTCAATTAATGTGCGTGCTTCTGCAAGGTCATTGCTGCCTAGTGCTCTTTTCGCACTGCTAAGAGCTGATTTTTGTGCAAAAATTGATGTTGCAGAAAATGCAGCTACCATGCTAAGGAGTAGGAATTTTTTCATATTATTCATTATTTATGTGTTAGTACTTTATTTTAATTGTTCTATATTTACTTTATTTAGACAAAACTGGTAGAAAAAGTTTAATTTGTGTTGATTAACCTTCGGTATCTTCTTCTATAATATCCTCATTCTCTTGCGAGTTAACCTTACAAACGGATGCAATTTCGTCGTTTCGTTTTTCCAAATTAATGAGTCGAACTCCTTGCGTTGCTCTTCCCATTGTGCGAATATCGGAAATTTTGACACGAATTGTAACGCCAGACTTGTTAATAATCATTAAATCATTAGTATCTGTTACACTTTTTATTGAAACCAGTTTCCCTGTTTTATCTGTAATATTAAGGGTTTTCACACCTTTTCCTCCCCTATTGGTAATACGATAAACCGGTTCACCATCTTGGTCGTTCAAATGAGTTCGTTTTCCGTATCCTTGCTCCGAAACGACTAAAATTGTGCTTGAAGAGTTTGAATCCATACAAATCATGCCAATAACACAATCTTGTCCGTCATTATCAATCGTCATTCCTTTGACACCGGTTGCTGTTCGTCCCATCGGGCGGACATTTTCTTCTTTAAAGCGTATGGCGCGACCGTTTCGATTCGCCAAAATAACATCTTTTTTACCGTTGGTAAGTCGTACGGAAATCACTTGGTCGTCTTCACGAATGGTAATGGCATTCACTCCGTTTTGACGTGGCCGCGAATAGGCTTCCAATAGTGTCTTTTTGACGATGCCGTTTTGTGTGCAGAACAAAAGATAGTTTGAGTTGATGTATTCTTCGTCATTCAATGTCATTACACGTATAAATGCTGTTACATTGTCATCAGGATCGATATTTAAAAGGTTTTGGATAGCACGTCCTTTGGAGGTTCTTGAGCCTTCGGGAATTTCATAAACACGCAGCCAATAGCATTTTCCTTTTTGTGTGAAAAACAGCATGTAGTTGTGCATAGTGGCCGGGTATATGTGTTCAACAAAATCTTCTTCGCGCGTGTCGGAACCTTTGACCCCTACTCCACCTCTGTTTTGTGTGTGGAAATCAGCCAGTGGCGTACGTTTGATATATCCGAAGTGTGAGATGGTGATGACCATTTCGTCGTCGGCATAAAAATCCTCCGGATTGAGTTCTTCCGATGCATATACAATTTCGGATCGTCTTTCGTCGCCATATTTCTCTTTTATTTCCAAAAGTTCATCTTTTATTACCTGCATACAAAGAGTTTCGTTGTTCAATATTTCATTCAGATATGCGATGAGTTCTTGAAGTTTTTCATATTCGGCATGAAGTTTATCTTGCTCAAGTCCGGTGAGCTGTCTCAATCGCATTTCTACGATGGCGCGTGCTTGAATCTCTGTAAATTCGAACCGTTCAATCAATCGGTCAATCGCCTCTTTGGGTGTTTTGGATGAGCGAATGATGGCAATCACTTCATCAATGTTATCTGAGGCAATAATCAGTCCTTCGAGGATATGTGCGCGTTCTTCGGCTTTTTGAAGATCATATTTAGTGCGACGGATAACCACTTCGTGGCGATGGTTTACAAAATGAACAATCATCTGTTTCAAATTGAGCATTTCGGGACGTCCATTTACCAAGGCAATGCAGTTTACACTAAATGACGACTGTAAGGCGGTGAGTTTGTAGAGTTTGTTTAGAACGACATTTGCATTGGCATCGCGTTTTACATCCACTACAATACGCATTCCGTTTCTATCGGTTTCATCGTTGATGTTTGATATTCCTTCAATTTTTTTCTCGGCAACAAGGCTGGCAATGTGTTTTATCATGTCTGCTTTATTAACCAAATAAGGAATTTCGGTGATGATGATGCGATCGCTGTTTTTTTCCGATACGATTTCGGCACGTCCGCGAATAACGATGCGTCCCTTACCCGTTTCAAAAGCTTCTTCAACTCCCTTATAGCCATAGATGTATCCACCTGTGGGGAAATCAGGTGCTTTGATGTGTTGCATCAATTCGCTTATTTCAATCTCGCGATTGTCTATATAGGCGACAATGCCATCAATACATTCGCTCAGATTATGCGGTGCAATATTGGTTGCCATTCCTACTGCAATACCGGTTGCTCCGTTTATCAAAAGATTTGGGATGCGTGTGGGCAGAACAGTTGGCTCTGAAAGTGTATCATCAAAATTGAGTTGGAAATCGACGGTATCTTTATCAATGTCGCGCAACATCTCCTCTGCCAGT
Organism: Bacteroidota bacterium; assembly: GCA_023418255.1. Classification (GTDB taxonomy): domain Bacteria; phylum Bacteroidota; class Bacteroidia; order Bacteroidales; family Dysgonomonadaceae; genus JAEZZZ01. The sequence continues at coordinate 7,386 of JAEZZZ010000062.1, read as the reverse complement.
GTATTAAGTCTTGCTTCTGTGTAACGCATGGCAGCGGGACTGTCGCCATCGACACTTCCCATATTTCCTTGTCCATCAACCAATGTGTAGCGCATGCTCCATGTTTGTGCCAAACGTACCATTGCGTTATATACCGATGAATCTCCGTGTGGGTGATATTTACCAAGCACTTCACCGACAATTCTTGCCGATTTTTTGTGTGGTTTGTCGGATGTGTTTCCCAGTTCGGACATTCCATATAAAATGCGTCTATGAACGGGTTTAAAACCATCACGAATATCCGGTAAGGCTCGCGATACGATAACTGACATTGAATAATCAATGTATGCCGATTTCATCTCATCTTCAATATTGATTTTGATGATTTTGTCTTCTTGTTCAATCATAAAGAAATGACTTTGTTCTTAATTTATTTATATACAGATTCTTACATAAACATTGCTTCTTCTCAAAGAAAGACGCGAAATATCTTACTAAAGTACTGCTTTCCGATTAATTTAACAAATAACGTAGCCTTTAAATGTGAAGCATAGTCGCCTATTTTAATATTTTTTATCATTCTCGAAATCGATAAAAAAAATGCGAGATAAATTGATTGTTTATCTCGCCGAAAGTTTAATCATCTATCGAATGATGTGAGACATGAACTTTTGCCATCATAAAATTAAAATAATGACGAATTATTGTCCGTGGCATTTTTTGTATTTTTTGCCACTTCCGCATGGACATGGTTCGTTGCGTCCCACTTTTTTTTCTACACGTATGGGCTCTATTTTTCGCTGTGGTCGCTCTTTTTCTGCTGCTCCATTGTTCATCAGTCCACTTTCCGATTCATCTTTTTGTGTGCGATATTTGCTGTAATCGGTTTTTTGCTCGGGTGCCGCTTGCCGTACGCTTTCAGGGTCTTGCACCGGAATTTGTCCTCGCATAAGTACTGATACTGCTTTGGAGTTGATGTTGTTAACCATTATTTTAAATAAATTAAATGATTCCAACTTGTAAATCAGTAATGGGTCTTTTTGTTCATAGCTTGCGTTTTGTACAGAATTGCGCAATTCGTCCATTTCACGTAGATGTTCTTTCCAATCTTCGTCAATGGTGTGCAATAAAATCGATTTTTCAAATGCTTTAATCAGTTCTTTTGAACCGGACTCATAGGCATCTTTTAAGTTACAAGGGATGTTATAGACACGCTTTCCGTCGGTGATGGGGATAAGAATGTTTTCATACATGGCCCCTTGATTTTCGTACACTTGCTTTATAACGGGATGTGCTACTTCTGTTAGGCGTTCGGTTTTGCGTTTGAATGCTGAAATGGCCGATTTGGTCACTTTATCAGCTTGTGCATCGGGGCGCAATCCTTTCATTTCATCATATGTGAACGGCGCATCCAAAGCCATTACTCGGAAAAGATCGATTTTCATGTTTTCGTAATCGTCTTCATGTGTATCTACGATGTTCTGTGCTGTCTGCTCAATCATGGAAGCCACATCCATTTCGATACGCTCTCCCATTAATGCATATCGACGACGTTTGTATATAAGTTCGCGTTGTGAATTCATCACATCATCATATTCGAGCAAGCGCTTACGAATACCGAAGTTGTTCTCTTCCACTTTTTTCTGCGCACGTTCCACGGATTTGCTTAACATGCTGTGCTCCAGCGATTCTCCCTCTTCAAATCCAATGCGATCCATCAAGCCGGCAATACGCTCGGTAGCAAACAGACGCATCAAGTCATCTTCTAATGAAACAAAAAATACGGAAGAACCGGGGTCGCCTTGACGTCCTGCACGTCCACGCAACTGCCTATCAACACGGCGCGATTCGTGTCGTTCGGTACCGATAATGGCCAAGCCTCCGGCTTCTTTCACTTCGGGTGAAAGTTTTATGTCGGTTCCGCGTCCTGCCATGTTGGTGGCAATGGTTACTACACCTTTTTGTCCGGCGGTTGCCACGATGTCGGCTTCTCGTTGGTGAAGTTTCGCGTTCAACACGTTGTGTTTTATCTTCCTCAGTGTAAGCATGCGGCTTAGCAATTCAGATATTTCAACCGATGTTGTGCCCACCAAAACAGGACGTCCCTGTTCCACGAGGCTGACAATTTCCTCTATAACGGCGGTATATTTTTCACGTTTTGTTTTGTAGATTCGGTCGTTCATGTCGTCGCGAATTACCGGTTTATTGGTAGGAATTACCACCACATCCAGTTTATATATGTCCCAAAACTCGCCGGCTTCTGTTTCTGCCGTACCGGTCATTCCGGAAAGTTTGTGATACATTCTGAAATAGTTTTGTAGTGTAATGGTGGCGAATGTTTGCGTTGCCGCCTCTACTTTCACACGTTCTTTGGCCTCGATGGCTTGGTGCAATCCGTCAGAATATCGACGTCCTTCCATGATACGACCTGTTTGCTCGTCAACAATTTTTACTTTGTTGTCGATTACGACATATTCGTCGTCTTTTTCAAATAGCGCATAGGCTTTAAGGAGCTGATTAATAGTATGAACGCGCTCTGATTTTATGGCATAATTTTGCAGCAGCTCATCTTTTTTATTTGTTTTTTCTTCATCAGAAAGATGGCTGTTTTCAAGTTCCGAAAGTTCGGATCCGATATCCGGCAGGATGAAGAAATGCGGGTCGTCGGATTTTCCTGTCAGCAGGTCGATTCCTTTGTCGGTAAGTTCAATGCTGTTGTTTTTTTCATCGATGATGAAATAGAGCGGATCGGTTACGATGTGCATATTTCTCATCTGATCTTGCATATAGAACTCTTCGGTTTTGAGCATGGCGGCTTTCACGCCTTGTTCACTAAGGAACTTAATAAGCGGTTTGTTTTTGGGAAGTCCTTTGAAAGAACGAAAAAGCAGCAATGCGCCTTCTTCCTGTTCTTTTTTGTCTTCGGAAGCCATTTTGGTTTTTGCTTCTGCCAACAAACGCGTACATAAATCGCGCTGTGCTTTTACAATCACTTCTACGCGTGGACAAAACTGATCGAAGAGCTGTTCTTCGCCCTTGGGTATCGGTCCCGAAATGATGAGTGGTGTTCGGGCATCATCAATCAATACGGAATCGACCTCATCCACAATGGCATAGTTATGTTTTCGCTGCACCAAGTCTTTGGGCGAAATTGCCATATTGTCGCGTAAATAGTCGAAGCCAAATTCATTATTTGTTCCGAAGGTAATATCTGCCTCGTACGCTTTGCGTCGGGCGTCGGAGTTGGGTTCGTGTTTATCGATGCAATCTACCGATAATCCGTGAAACATATAAATAGGGCCCATCCATTCGGCGTCACGTTTTGAAAGATAATCGTTTACGGTTACCACGTGTACTCCGTTGTGAGTGAGTGCGTTTAGAAAAACGGGCAATGTTGCGACCAGGGTTTTACCCTCTCCTGTCGCCATTTCCGCAATCTTTCCCTGATGCAATACAACGCCACCAAACAACTGCACATCGTAATGTATCATATCCCATGTGATTTCGTTGCCACCGGCAATCCAATGGTTCCGGTAGATGGCTTTGTCGCCTTCTATGCTAACAAAATCGTGATTTGCCGCAAGGTCTTTATCAAACTCGGTGGCTGTCACCACAATCTCTTCATTTTGAGTAAAGCGTCGGGCAGTATCTTTTACAATAGAAAAGGCTTCCGGAAGAACTTCTTCCAATATTTTCTCATATTTGTCGGTGATCTCTTTTTCAATTTTATCGATTTGATTCCAAACGGCTTCACGCTCGCTGATATCAATCTCTTCCATTCCCGATTTGAGTTTTTCTATTTCCGCTTTTTCTTCTATAACGTATTCTGAAATACGTTTTTCAAGTTCTTTTGTTCGCTGCCGCAGTTCATCATTCGACAGTTTTTCGATTTCGGGATAAGCCTCTTTTATCTTTTTCACAATCGGATTTATTTCATTTAAATCACGCTGTGCTTTGTTCCCAAAAATTTTTGATATAAGTTTATTTAATGCCATATTTAGTTATAATTTTTCTTAGCCTTTGTTTTTTCTGTTAATGCATCTCTTTTAATATTGTTGACTTTGCCGCATTTGGCGCACGAATACGCAAGCGATACGCTACGCTTGGGGCTATTTCTTGGGCATGAATTACACGTTCTACTTTTTGAGGTGAAATATTATTTCCCAAAAATATAACCGGTGTGTGAAGCGCACTGTTGAAGGAACGTTGCGATGGTTTTGTGTTGTTTTCCGATATGTTTTGCCAACCGGGTTGCAACTCATATATTAAATCACCGGAAATGCCTCTATAATATCCATTGCGAAAATGCTGTATTTCCGAGTTGCTATTCGTATCAAAAAGCATTTGACGCGATGTGACCACATTATGGATTCCGGACGATTGCAGCAAAAAGTCGGATGCTTTTTCAAGCAATTCTTTTGTGTCAATCTTTTTCTCCTCAACGCGTTTCAGATTTAAATAGATCTGATTGTCAATATATTTTTCTACCCACTGCCCTTGTCCATAAATAGCCATAAGATACATGTTGAGCAGTGCTTTGTTTCTTTCGTGGAGAAACGTTCCTCCTACGTCGGTGAATTTGTTGTTGTCTTCATTCGGCTGCTCGAGAAAACTTCCTGTGGGAACAACAAAAATAAGCGCATTTTGCAAACCGATGTGCTTGTCAATTGTCTCTATCAGTTTTGCCAATTCGGCGTCCAAACGATGATAGGTGTCTTGTATCTCCACGGAATAGATTTTATCTCGTGCATTTTTGTAATTACCGGCATAAAATGTTACTGACAATAAGTCAGGATTTTCTCGTTTTCCCATGTCTTTGGCAAGCATGATTTTCTCGGCAATTTCTCTTATTTCTGTATTGACAAGGGGCGATTGTTTAAATAATCGGATCTTATTTTTCTGATCGGCAGCGAAATAGTGCTGAAAACCGTATCGATTTTTTGTGTATGGAAAGGCATTGTATTGACTCGTTTCCAATGCGGGACGCCACGCGGTGTCAGAAATTCGTGCACTTATGGATAGAGCCCCTCTGTTTTGCTGTTCCACAAAAGGCTGTTTGTCTTTGTAAAACGATGAAGTACACCATTTTCCGGATTGATCGTCAATCCAATACACCACGTTGGCATTATGGCCTCCGGCAGCAATAGCTGACGCGGCATCCGGCGCGAAAGCAAACACATCGGCTTGCCCATCCGTGGCAGACTTTAGTTCGTCCGCAATGGTTGATACCCGAATGGGCATGGGCGAAACTTTTTGAGTTGTATGATGTCCGGAAAACGTATCATCATGAAAAGAGGATACAACTTTACCCGTTTTTTTTACATATTTTTCTTCACCTATAATTCCGTGATACGATGGATTGGTGCCTGTGAAGACAGTAGTTGTGGATGTGGCTTTGTCGATGTTCGGAAAATCGTAAGAAACGCCGGAATAGACCAACCCTTCATTTAGCAACCGCTTAAATCCATTTTCTCCAAACGTTCCTTTAAACATATTCAGATAATCTCCGCGTAGCTGGTCGATGGTGATGGCCACGACCAGTTTGGGCGTTGACGGAGCATTCGTTTGTGCCACGAGTGCCGTCAACGAAAAAGATGCGACAACAGAGAATAATAACCGAATCATTGTTTTTTAGATATAGCGTTCACAAACTATTTTTGTTTCCTTATTGTTAAATTTACAGCAAAAATCATGCAAAACTTTTTTATCCGCCCCAGGCTGCTTTGACATAGTTGGACGAAACCGTTTGTTTTTTCCGTAATCGTCTTTTGCGCATCGTTGTTAGATTGGTTGCCGAACGCAGCATCAAATTAATTGAAAACGGAATACTTGCCAAAGGCAATTGCTGTGGAATATGCTTCCATAAAAGAAGGAAAATCAGCAATACTGCAAAATTAATAAAATGATAGATATAAACCAGGTTTTGTAGTGAGCGTATCCAAAAAAGAAATGCAAAAATAAGGGCAAAGATATTGAGCCAAACAACATTCCAATTGGGTGATGTCGCGGGCTGGTCAGAAAAAAAGATCATAAAACAAATAATAAATCCGGCTACACCGAAACTGCCAAACAAGAGCGAATCATATATCTTCGTGAATTTTCCTTTTTTTAATTTAAGCAGTTGAATTGCCGACACCACAATTGTCAGAGCAAGCAATGCATAGGCCGTACTAAGGGGTGTCGCAACTTTTGTAATCCAATGAGGTTTCACATTGTCTGCACTTTCATAAACAAGATGCGATTTGTTTTTTACCAGAGGCACGTTGGTACTATCATTTCTTGATATTGTTGCTTTATCGAACGCACTCATAAGATATGCCGGAATAAACATTTTATCGCGCAACGTAAGAGGTTTGTCAGCATCGCTTCCTATTAACAAGTCAATCCCAAATTCCATCCAAGGAAAAAAATGATTACATTCATGAATCAAATCGCGAGCGGTTTGGCTTTTTTTATCCGAAGGATAATGAATTGTTCCTACCACAAACTTTTCGGTTAAATCGCGTGGACGGGTTACGCAATTGTCATACAGGTAGTTGTATTGATAGCTTCTGTTCTCCGGTAAGGCATTGATATATAATGCTTCCCAGAGTTTGTTTTTTTCACTTTGTAGCAAATTAAGTTCTTGTTCCACCACTTCGGAACCTCTTTCTGAATATTCTTTTAAAAAATGGGTTATATTGGTTACTCCCATGATGTAATCGGCTTTTCCTCGCGAAAAGTTATACACAAAATGAGGTTTGGATGTGTCAAAAATTCCGTAATTAAAAACAGCATCAATATGGGTAGAATCATCGCTCACCCATATGGCTGTGTGCCCATACAGCGAATAGGCCGCTCCTGACCACGGCGACGCGGTTAAAATACTAATCTTTGCATGCTCGCTCAACACCGCTTGTGCGGGAAGTAGTTTTGAGAAAACGATAAACAAAAGAGTCGCTGTGTATTTTTTCATACGAATAAACATTTCATTAAAAGCACAAATATACAGCAATATTTTCAACTACACTTAACAATTCTGTCTTGAATTTAAAATGAAGCAAGTCTACCTTTTTTAATCATCAATATAGGAAAAAGGCTTTTTCTTTTTTCAAAGCGTTTAGCGACTAATTTTTAAGTTCACATGGATATCTTCTATTTAAAATTAAAAATATGATTAGGCTAAATCCAAATCCTTTATTTTTCGTTTTTTACGAGCAAAGTCATATAAAAACTCCCTGTTTTGTTATAATTAACAAATTAAAAAGCTAAAACTTGGATAATATGATTACATTTGATTTTATTGCTGTCCGATAAAAAACAAAGCATCGCCTGAATAGGCGAAGTTTTCATAACCGCATGCAATCCGCGGAAAGCGGAGCAGCTTGCGGTAGTTCAAGCCCGCAAAAAAAATCTACCTGAAAGGCA
>JAEZZZ010000109.1 GCA_023418255.1 Bacteroidota bacterium | reverse complement strand
TTTGCGGAGTAAGAAACGTTCAAAAAACAATCATCGAATTAGAAAATAGTAAAACCATTCATCCCACAGAGGAAAAGAGGGGCAAAGAAAATGGAAAGTGTTCTTCATGAATAATGCGGGTTAATACATTGTGCTTTGACAAATGAAAGTAAAATATTATATATTAAGAATATGAAAAAAAATATTCAATTTCTTTTTACATTCCACCTACTCTTTATTGGGTTAATCTTTACGGGTTGTATCGATAGATGCGAAGACGAGGTTTTAAGGTATTATATTACAGAGTATTCTGTTTCGCGCGAAATTATATTGATTTCAGATGATTCTTACCAAGAGAATCACTATGAGATTAGGTTTTTGTGGAATAATAACGGTATTATATCCCATAACTCCAGAGGGCAAGACTTAGAGACGTTCAAAGAGTTGGCGCAAAAAAACGGAGATACTTCATACAAAGAGGTATTAGAGTGTGGCAATTTAGGTCCCCTACCTGTTCGATGCTACTTTTCGGAGCCTATTTCTCAAATAAGTATTACATGTGATAAGGATATTGACCCACAACATCCCGCGGGAACACCTCTTAACGATTTATTTTTGTTTCTGACATTCTCGCCTGACAAGTTTCTTAAGAACGGGTATAAACCACTAAACATTGATACGGAAAAAGAGTTGGAAAAAGTTGACAACCGATTCTACACAACTGTAAAGAATAATGTTTTCAAAGACTTCGGTACATCATCAGAAATGGTTTATGGTACTCTTTCGGAGATTGATTTCTCTCGCTATAAATTCTTGGGAATTCCAGGATGGGGCAATAGGTCCTGCGCCGAGTTTAGCTGGATTATACCTCCTGTTAACGTTTCAAATTACACGTTGACGGTGGAAATAGAATTTGTGGATGGGGTAAAGAAAAGGGCAAGTCTTACAGTAGGAAACGATGGCTAAGAATTCTCTCTCCCGCGTTTTCTCCAAACACGTCGTGGTAAAAGAAAACAGAGTTAAACATAAAGGGCTGGTTCCGCATGTGGATTCAGCCCTGTTTTTTTAACATAATGTTTCTCGGACAGCAATGATAAAAAAGTGTATAAAAGAATGAAAACATAACCGAAGTTACTTCTCATGATTTATCTCCGTTGAGTTGAGCGCGCTGTTCGAGTTTCCCCTTGACTTCGCGTGCTGTTGCGTGAAGACGATGATTGGCGTACATTACTGCTCCTTGTTTGCGTAGGCGAACTTGTGCGTACTGTTGAGTTACTTTGACTTGTTGAGTGATTGCTTCTGCTTGTCCTTACAGCACTGCTGTTTCTTGTGGATGAAGAGGTGCGAGTGCTTACCGAAGAGTTGTTAGAACGCGTAGGCGTTGAAGTTTGCCGAACGGTGGTTGTTCTTTGTGTTGGTGTCGATGTTTGGCGAACGGTCGTATTGCTCCTCTGGGTTGGTTCGACAGTTTCACTGTTTCTGTTCGTTGTGCGGTTGGGTGTGGAATAGACGTTGCGCTGTGGCGATGTCGTCCTCGTGCTATTTTGGTTGCGTTGTCTCACAGTGCTGTTATAGCTGTCACTATTTCGAGTACGCGAATTATCGTATGTTCGATTGGTTGAGCGAACGCCAGTATTGTCGCTTTGTTGTACTCTCCCGGTGTTTCCTGTTCTGGCATTGGTCGAAGTTCTGCCACTTGTTTCGCGTCTGTTGGTGACTGTCCGTGTTGCGTTGCGGCTGCTCGATGTTTCGGGATTATATATGCGAACCGAATTTCGGCTAACGGTTGATCTGCCCGAGTGTGCTGTTCTTTCGAGGTTGCGAACCGCAACGCGACGTCCTGTTTGCCGCTCATAATCTCGTGCCGTAGGGCCACTATAATAGCGGTTGTCATTATAGACGTATGTGTTGTTGATAATGGTTGTATTGTTGTAAATATTGCGTCTGTAATTTCCTCCGATATAGTAGCGGTGCATGTTGTTGCGATACATATACCGATCGGATAAAAACACCCAGTGATTTATGGGAATATTCACATGAATGCTTATGCTGCTACGTGGTCCCATAGGAGCCCAACCATAATAGCCACCACCACTGCGCCATGATACCCATGCCGGCGCCCATTCGTATCCGGGAACCCATGTCCAACCGTAGTAGTCATCATAAAACCAGCGTCCATAATGAAAGGGTGCCCAACCCCACGAATAATTGGATACCCATGTATTTCCGTAATCCGTCATCGCCCAATATCCATTGGTGGCATAGGGATGAAAATCGCGTCCGACACGAGGAACCCAAACATATCCGTACGAATGATTATTCACCCATGTACCATAAGGACTGAGCTCGGAATAAAATCGATCGAAACTCATGCGCTTCCGATTTCCGGCGTAATAATATTCATCATCATCCTCATCGTATCTGTCGTATCTGTCGTATCTGTCGTATCTATCATATCCGTAAGGATTATCTGCATATCCTCCGCCTTCCCAAAGTGCGCCACAAGATATGAGAGTGGCTGTGAGCGATAAAATAAGAGTATATTTTAATGTTTTCATTTCTTTTTTGTTTTAAATGGTGTAACTTCATATTCTTACTAGTCAGACCGAAAGGTTTTGCTAAGGTTTAACCTTTCTTTTAACATTATCAAAGAAAAAACACGAAGCGTCAAATAACGGCTCCGTGCTCATCTCCAATAAAATCAAACATTTTCGCTACGGCTACCATCGCTTGATAAAAAATCTCCTTTGTGATATCGTGGCGATAAAATGGCTGACTTTGCTGAACAATCCCTATTTAAATACCTGATCGATACCGGAAAATCCCATAAACGCCATGGCAATAAGTCCGGCGGTAATAAGCGCGATGGGAATACCTTGCATCGATTTGGGAACTTTTGTCAAAGACAACTGTTCGCGAATACCGGAAAAGATGATAAGCGCGATGGCAAAGCCGATGGATGTGGCAATAGCATACACCACCGATTGCAACAAGTTGTAATCTTTCTGAATCACCAAAATAGCGACACCCAAGATGGCGCAGTTTGTGGTAATCAGCGGAAGGAAAACGCCCAGTGCTTGATATAGTGCCGGCGATACTTTCTTTAAAATAATCTCTACCATTTGCACCAAGGCGGCAATTACCAAGATGAATGTGATGGTTTGTAAATATCCTAAACTGAACGGTTCCAACACACCTTTTTGCAATAGAAAGGTCACAATGGTAGCAATTGTAAGCACAAATGTAACAGCCGCACCCATTCCAATGGCAGTATCTACTTTTTTAGAGACCCCTAAAAAGGGACAAATCCCCAAAAATTGCGAATAAACAATGTTGTTTACAAAAATTGCGACAATGATAATTCCAATATATTCCATATTATCTGCTTTGTAAAATTTCTTTTTTTATTTTTTCTGAACCGTATTAAATATGCCTATCAAATATCCGAGTGCGATAAAAGCTCCCGGAGCCAAAACAAATATCAGCGAACCGTAAGAGTCGGGATAAAGTGTGATGGAAAATATTTTTCCCGTACCCAAAAGTTCTCGCGTAGCGCCTAAAAGCGTCAGTGCGAGCATGAAACCCAAACCGATACCCACACCATCAAAGAGCGATGGCAGCACGCCATTTTTCGACGCGAAAGATTCGGCTCGTCCCAAAACGATACAGTTTACTACAATCAATGGAATGAATATACCTAAGCTGTCTGCCAAAGCAGGGACATAGGCGTTCATCACCATTTCGACAATCGTTACAAACGTTGCAATTACAACAATAAACGCGGGAATGCGCACCATGTCGGGAATTAAGTTTTTCAGCAGCGAAATAACCATGTTGGACATTATGAGTACAAACATGGTGGCAAGTCCCATGCTCATACCATTTATTGCCGAACTTGTTGTTGCCAATGTGGGACACATTCCCAACAAAAGCACAAATGTCGGATTCTCTTTTACAATGCCATTTATAAGTATTTTCAGATTTTTATTCATAGTCCCGCTCCTCCTTTCTCTTCTTCTTTACTGACAGTTTTTTTGGTGGCTCCTACTACTGCATTACTGTGTTGAGGTTCAACACTGTTTTTCACATAAATGGAATAGGCTCTGTTTACCGCTTCAATAAATGCTCTTGACGAAATGGTAGAGGCTGTGATAGCATCCACATTTCCGCCATCTTTAGTCACCGCGAGAGTGCCTTGCGAAAGATTTCTGCCAATGATGGATTGTTGCGGCTTGGTGTCGTCCTTAAACCAAAACACCATTTTTGAGCCCAATCCCGGCGTTTCGGCATGTTGCAACACCGAGTAGTTTATAATTTTGCTGTCGGTGTCAAATCCGACCATGATTTGGATGTTACCGCTAAATCCATTATTTGAATAACTTTTTATGGCAAATCCAACAACCTCCTCGCCTTTTTTTGCCGGATAGACCAGTAGCGAATCGCCCTGTTCATCGGCAACAGAAAAGGATTCTTTCACAGGATCATTATCAAATTCCGGCACCACCTCTTTAATCGCGTTTTGCAGTTTCCGGGCTTTGGCTTCTGCAATGGGTTTTGCAGTCATTTTGTTTACTTGTGCCAACAACAATGCCACGCTGAGACATATGATGAACAGCGACAGAAACATATTGATGAATGTAGATTTTAATTTAGCCATTTTTTATAACCTCCCCAAATCGTTTAGGTGTTGTGTACATATTGATTAGTGGCGTAGCGGCATTCATTAGAAGAATGGCAAACGAAACACCTTCGGGATAGGCACCCCATAGGCGAATGCAGATGCTTATAACTCCAATACCGACACCGAAAACAATCATCCCTTTTTTGGTCATGGGCGATGTAACATAATCGGTTGCCATGAAAATGGCTCCCAACATCAATCCTCCCGAAAAGAGATGAATCAGAGGATTAAATTGTGGAACGGGATGTATGAAATACAATGCGCCGGTAAAAACAGCCACCGAAGCTAAGATGGAAACAGGAATATGCCAGGTAATGATTTTTTTCCACAACATATACGCCAGCCCAAGCAACAGTGCCAACGCACTCATCTCGCCAAGCGAACCGGGTTCCAATCCTAAAAACATTTCACGCATAGCGGGTAATGTTTCGGGTTGAAATTTCATTGTGGAAAGTACGGTAGCAGCACTCACAGCATCCGCACCAGCAACAGAAGTTGCCGGAATTGGCCATGTGGTCATTTGTGCCGGAAACGAAATCAGCAGAAAAACACGTCCTGCCAATGCGGGATTGAAAATATTGTTTCCCAGACCTCCAAACGACATTTTAGCCACGCCAATGGCAAAAAGAGCGCCCAACGCCAAAATCCATATCGGCAAATTCGATGGCACATTAAAAGCCAAAAGCACGCCGGTGATGATAGCAGAGCCATCGAAAATAGTTGGCTGCTTTCGCAACAGGAAGCGAGCAATCAGGTATTCGAATGCCATGCAAAAAAGAACTGAGCAGGCTGTTATCAGTAGCGCATTGACTCGAAAGACATATACGGCGACAAGAAACGCCGGAATGAGCGCGATAAGCACGCCGTACATATTTTTGGATATGGAATCCCCACTATGTACATGTGGCGACGGTGAAATAACAAATTTATTATCCATACATCTATTTCTTTGTTTGTGGCAAAACTTTTTTTGCAATTTTAAGATACATCTGCCACGCTATAACTGTGTATTTACTTTGCAATCTAAAAAATGAACTGTTTCTGTGAAATAAAAAGAGGGTGCCATTTTCATTTTATCATTGGTTAGAAAATGTGTCATCTTTTTAGGGTGCAATTGTTTTTTTTCTTTAACTAACTTTTTATCTCCACTTAATTCTTCCTTGCTCGAATAATTCCCATCACTTTTCCTTTTCCAAGACGGATGTAATCTAGCAACGGACGATCTGCCGGACAGGTGTAACTGCACGAGCCACACTCGATGCAATCGGTAATGCTATTTTTTTCGGCTCTATCCCAGACGGAATACTCCGTTAAGTTCATGAGCAGTGTGGGATTCAATCCCATGGGACACACATTCACACACTTAGCACAGCGAATGCAATCTTTCATCATGCGGCGTTTGGCTTCGGCACTGCGCATCATCAGGACACCCGAAGTACCTTTTGTGACCGGCACATCGATATTTATCAATGCCTTTCCCATCATGGGCCCGCCACTGATGATTTTTCCGGTTGTCTCGGGAAGTCCTCCCGCATGATCAATCAACATGCTCAACGGAGCACCGATGCGTGCACGCACATTGCACGGTTTCTTTACATCTTTTCCCGTTACAGTGACGACGCGCTCCACAAGCGGTTTATTCTTTTGCACGGCTTCGTAGATGGCGAACGTGCTACCCACATTTTGCACCACAGCACCCACAGCAATCGGAAGAGCTCCGCTGGGCACTTGGCGTCCGATGGCGGCATCAATCAGTTGCTTTTCGCCACCTTGTGGATATTGCACTTTTAGTGGCATAATATCAATGCTCGGGTAGCTTTTCGCAATTTCTTCGAACTTTTTGATGGCATCTTTCTTGTTGTTTTCGATGCCAACAATAGCCCTTGTCACATTCAACGCTTTCATTAGAATGGATATGCCGACAAATATCTCTTCTGCTTTCTCCATCATCAACTGATGGTCAGAAGTGAGATAAGGCTCACATTCTACGGCATTTATGATGAGCACTTCGGCTTTGGTGCCGGGTGGTGGTGTCAATTTCACGTGAGTGGGAAATGTGGCTCCTCCCATCCCTACAATGCCTGCGGCGGCCACTTTCTCTATTATTTCTTTGGGTGAAAGGGTGCATTCTTTTTGCAACGTCTCAGAGCAATCGATATTTTCTTCCCATTCGTCACCTTCCACTTTTATGAATATGGCGTCACGCTTGTATCCGCTGGCATCAATGATTTGATCTATTTTTATTACGGTTCCGGAAACCGATGAGTGTATATTTGCCGAAACAAATCCTACCGATTTTCCGATGCGCGTTCCCACCTTTACTTTATCTCCTTTTTTTACAATGGGCTGACAAGGCGCGCCAATATGCTGTGCCAAAGGGATAACCACCTGGGCGGGAAGAGCAATAGGTTGTATTGCCATTCCGGCAGAAATTTTATTCTCTTTTGGGTGAATTCCACCCATTCGAAATGTTTTTAACATATACTTAAACCTGCGTTAAAAGAGTTTATTTTTATCAATCTGCTATTTCTTTTTAATAGACATAATCCAAAGATTAGGCTTCGGCTTTTGTGGCCACCGCCTCTTTGGTCTCTTCCTGGTCTTTGGGTGGTTTACGCGCGGGGAAGTTCAATTCCCAAATGGCACTCGTAGGACATACCGCCACGCATTTGCGACAGAGGCGGCATTTGTCGTCATCGATGTACGCCAAATTGTTTTCTATCGTAATGGCTTCAAATGGGCATACTTTAAAGCATTTGCTACACCCTATACAAGCCACATCACACGATTTTTTTGCAACGCCCCCCTTGTCTTGATTTCGGCAACTTACAAAAATACGGCGCGATTTGGGTCCTTGCTTGCGCAACTCAATAAGATCTTTCGGGCATGCCTTGACGCATGCGCCACAAGCTGTACATTTGTCTTCTACCACTTCGGGAAGCATCCTTTCGGGATTGATGTGTATGGCATCAAAAGCGCATGAGTCGACACAATCGCCCAACCCCAGGCATCCGAACGAGCAACCCGTATTGCCGCCGTATAGTGCCGAAGCAATAGTGCAGTTTGATGCACCGTCGTAAAGGTTGGTTCGGGGACGATGTTCGCAAGTTCCGTTGCAGCGTACCACGGCAAGTTTTTTTGCCGACGCGGCCACTGTTTTCCCCAATATGGCAGCCACTTGATTCATGGTTTCTTGCCCCCCTACCGGACAAAAAAGTCCTTCCAAGTCTTCGGATTTCACACAAGCTCCCGCAAAAGCGGCGCAGCCCGGGAAACCGCAGCCTCCGCAGTTGGCCGCGGGAAGTGCTTCTTGAACCTCTTCGATACGAGGGTCTTCCTCTACTTTAAATTTCTGTCCCACAACGTATAATATAGCAGCACTAGCTGCTCCAATTACTCCCAGAGTGGCGACAGCAGTAAGTAACACACTCATACTTTTTGCATTAATTTATTTTTTTAATTGTGAATTTAAATGAGTTCTCCATTTTATAGCGTAAAAGGTTTAACAGCAAATAATAAGGTATCAGCGACACGATAGCCACTAACGCTGCCCCATAATCTTTCATTTTCCACACCGATGTGGCAACGATTAAAACGGTTATGAGAAGAATAAGCGGGAGGACAAAAGCGACCAAAACAGCTTTATAGCCGATACTTTCCTTTCCCTGAATGATTACCGGTTCATTTATCGAATAGTTTTCTGCGCCATCAATAATTTCGACACGCTTTTCTTTCGAGTCGGCAGCCATGCATAACTCTTTGGCGTGACAATCACTGCAGGCAGAACGTTGTAAAATTCGAACGGTAATTCGGTTTCCGGATATATTCTCAACAATACCTTTGTGTTCAATCATGAAGCAGTTTCATTATTGTGAATCACCTTTTCTTCTTTGTTCTGTCTGCAAAAGTAAGGATTATTTTCTTATTTATGAAGTGATAAGGAAGATTTAAATATTTTGTCTCTTTTTTAATCCGGATTCCGCAACAGAAAAAAAACCTTAGTATTTTATAAATTCTAACGCGTAGCGATAGAGAAAAAAGCAGTATGAGATTCAAGCTACCCTTTATCAATAAAGAGATTACCCCTTCACAGGTGGAATGGTGTTTTTGAAGTAAATGTCGGACAAAATGGGGTTTGAACAACGGCGTTTTCTTGCCATTGTCATTCTTTGCCAATCCAAAACCCTAATCGTGCTTATGATGTAGATGTAACTTTAGAATCTTTTACAGCGGTATTTGGTGTGGCACCAACCGCTTTTGCACACTAAGGCTATTCGATCAGATAAGGCATTGGGAGATATCTTTTGATTGGAAACAGCCCCTCCCCTGTACAAGACACTCACAACCGATGCTTTTCTAAACTCAATTCCAAAACCAATCTGGAAGTTGCTCGTCATTTTTGTTGCAGCTTTTCAAGAGCTTGAGTATACACTGAAAAAAGACAATAAAACAGAAAATCAAAGAATGTATGTAAGAATAGCGACTTAAACCATAAAGAGAGCATCTTTTTGGACGCTCTCTAATATAGAAACTTTTTGATTTTCACGAATAATATCTATTCATTTTGGTGCGAGAGATTGGCTGCAACGTCTTGTTTCTCGCCCGCTAACGTTTTCATCACAATCTCTTTCGTTTCGGCATTGAAGTCAACCAATACGATATGGTCTTTCTTGTTCTCTTTAGCACGCAAAATCATGGTTGCCATTTCGTCTTCCACATATTTTTGAATGGCACGTTTCAAAGGACGCGCGCCAAATTGCACATCGTATCCTTTTTCGGCAATAAAATCTTTTGCCGCATCCGTAATAGTTAGCTTATAGCCTAATGCCTCAACACGTTCGTATAGCTCTGCCAGCTCTAAATCGATGATTTTATGAATCGATTCTTTGCTCAACTGATCAAACATCACAATATCATCCACACGGTTCAAAAATTCCGGCGCAAATGCTTTGTTTAGTGCTTTCTGAATCACACTTCGTGAGTAATCTTTGTCTGCCGGATTGCCATGTGTATTGAAGCCAACACCTCGCCCAAAATCTTTCAGTTGCCTTGTTCCAACATTTGAAGTCATGATAAGAATCGTATTTTTGAAATCGATTTTTCTACCCAAACCATCAGTCACATGTCCTTCATCGAGAATTTGCAATAACAGATTAAAGACATCGCGATGCGCTTTTTCTATCTCATCAAGGAGCACCACAGAATATGGCCGGCGACGCACTTTTTCGGTCAATTGTCCACCTTCTTCGTAGCCCACATATCCCGGAGGGGCACCAACCAAGCGCGAGACATTGAACCTTTCAACAAATTCACTCATATCCACACGGATAAGGTTTTCTGACGAATCAAACAGAAATTCCGCCAGCTTTTTGGCGAGATGAGTTTTCCCCACACCCGTAGGCCCAAGAAACATAAACGTCCCGATGGGCTTATTGGGATCTTTCAGTCCCACACGGTTGCGCTGAATAGCTTTCACAATTTTATCTACCGCATCATCTTGTCCTATCACGACACGCTTTAAATCGGCTCCCATCTCCAGCAGACGTTCGCCTTCGGCTTTGGCAATGCGCTGAACAGGAACACCTGAAATCATCGCTACCACTTCGGCAATTTTTTCTTCGTCCACCACTTCGGGTTTTTCTTTTATCTGTTTTTGCCAGCGTTCTTCTTCCTCTTCTAAAGCCACCAACAACTGACGTTGCTTATCACGATAACTTGCGGCAAGTTCATATTTTTGCGCCTTCACAGCGTCGGTTTTCATCTGTTCTACCTGTTTGAGTTCCTCTTCCATCTTTTCGATGGATTTAGGAATCACGACGTTGGAAATATGCACACGCGAACCTGCTTCATCCAGCGCATCAATCGCCTTATCCGGGAACGTTCTGTCGATAATATATCGGTCGGTGAGGTTTACACATGCCTCCAGTGCCTCATCGGTGTAGTGTACGTTGTGATGCTCTTCGTATCGTTCTTTGATATTTTTGAGGATTTGCAGTGTCTCTTCTTTTGTTGTCGGATCGACAATTATTTTCTGAAAACGACGCTCCAAAGCACCGTCTTTTTCAATATTTTTCCGATATTCGTCTAGCGTGGTTGCTCCAATACATTGAACTTGTCCACGAGCCAGCGCCGGTTTCAACATATTGGCCGCGTCTAACGAACCGGCGGCACTTCCCGCGCCTACAATGGTGTGTAACTCATCAATAAAGAGAATGATGTTGGGATTGTTCGTCAATTCGTTCAATACGGCTTTGATGCGTTCTTCGAACTGCCCGCGATATTTTGTGCCGGCAACAATGGATGCCATATCAAGTGCTATCACTCGTTTGTCAAACAGCGAGCGCGATACTTTTTTCTGCACAATGCGCGTGGCAAGTCCATCGACAATGGCCGATTTTCCAACACCCGGATCTCCGATAAGTACCGGATTGTTTTTTTTGCGTCGGCTCAATATTTGCGCGATGCGCTCAATTTCTTTTTCACGTCCTACAACCGGGTCGAGCCTGTTTTCTAATGCGGCACGTGTGATGTCGGTGCCAAAATTATCCAACACGGGAGTATCCGAAACGTTTGGCTTGGATTTCGGTGCCGTGCTTTTTTTCTTGTCATCGCCAAACGAGGCTCCATACCCCGTGTCGTCTTCCTCATCGTCGGCGAAATAGAGTTGCGGTGAAGCATCCTTCTCCTCTTCTTCTAATGTCGTCATCTCGGCGTCATCTTGTTGAAAACGATTATTCAAAGAGTTTGCGATGTATTGAAATGCTTTTTTGTAGCTCAACTCAAAATGCGACAAAATGCCATGAATCAAGGTGCCTTTGTCTTTGAGCAATGCCAAAAGAATATGCTCGGAATCGGTCTCTTTGCTTTTTGTCAGACGCGCTTCCAGAATGCTCATTTTTAGTGCTTTCTCTGTATTCTTATTGATAACCACTTCATGCGTTCCATCGTACGGTTCTTGTATTTGACGCACTTGATTGTCAATCTCCTGTTTTAGTTCTTGTATATCGATATCAAAGTCTTGCAATGCCTGAATAGCCAATCCGTCTCCTTTACGTAACAGCCCCAACATCAGATGTTCAGGGCCGATATAGTTGTTTTGTAAACGACCGGCCTCTTCACGGCTATATGCCATGATGTCTCTTACTCGTTGAGAAAAATTATTATTCATTGATTGTCCTTCCTTCTTGTTTATAAACTACAAATATATAGTTTTTTATTTTATTCTATCCATTTTAGTGCAAAAACAATGCCAAATGACAAAATATGAAGATTTTCAGATTTTGACAGATAAAATCCGGTCATATATATTATAGGCTATTCAGAAAATCCTCTAATTTCCACGCGGAGATATGCTCAATTCCTTCATTGGCAGGTATGTTATGATCATCCATACTCACCACATACTTATGGAAATTATCATCGATGAGTTTTAATGAACGGTACTCTCTTTCTATCGTGTGTTCTTCGGTAACGCTAAGAGTTACTTGCAGGTAGAGCCTCTTATCGCCTTTTATTGCCACAAGATCAACTTCCGTATCTTTAATTGCCCCCACATAAACTTGGTATCCTGAACGACGCAAAGTCAAATAGACAGCGTTTTCCAAAAGATATCCAATTCCGTAGCCATAGCCGATGCCGTAAGCACCATTGAAGAGGTGTTTAAGGCGATGGGCGTGATAGAAGAATGAGCCGATGACACAAATTCCTCTTCCCGGAGATATTCGTTTAATATCAATCTCCGTAAAGCCTGAAGTTGGGTGTAATGCGGAATTTTCTTTGCATTCTTGCCATATCTTTATTGTTTTGGTTACCCCCGTATCGCACTTTCAACTGCATTTATGGGCAATACACAAAAACACAACAAAACCAACTGTCTCGCAATGAGACAGTTGGTTTTGACTTAGTAAAGAATACCCCCTATAATTTGCGGAATACTCCTTCTAATGTATTTATAACCATAGAACAACCAAAACTAATCAGAAATATCCGAGTGTAAATCTTTAATTACCAGCATATTCTAAAATTTAACACTTTTCGGTTGCCATTTGTCGCTTCCCAAATTTCCACATATTTTTGAGACGTATTTCTGACGTGGAGAATTTGCGGGGCTTGTTTTTTGTCACACCGTGCAGACAGTTGACAAGGGTTTACAACCGTTTACGACAAGCGACAATAACCGCCCCGATATGCGGAAACAGTCACACTGTGTAGAAAAGCGACAATGGTTGACTTCCGTTCACATCCGTTTACCATTTCAGAGATATAGGATTGAAGAAATGAACCATTAAACGATAAAACGGTATGAAAGCAACCAGAAAATGCAGTTTTTGCGGCAAGTCCTTTGTAACCCGAAGCGGTATGCAAAGATATTGCAGTGAGGCTTGTCAGGCAGAAGCCAAACGAGCCAGAGTGATGCAGAAGAACAACCTCTTCAAAGTCGCCCAACCCTTGATGGAGATACAGCATCAGGAGTATCTCACCTTTTCCAAAGCAGCCATCCTCATGGGCTGTTCCCGACAGTACATTTACAAACTTGTAGCCATCGGCAAGCTGAAAGCCTCACGCATCAGCAACCGCATGGCATTCATCCGCAGAGCCGACATCGAGCAGATGTTGGAGGGCAATCCCTATCACCGCATCCTGCCCGGCAACACCTCCACACCAAGGAAATCATCTTCATCTTCCTTACCTGCCAAAAGAGAAAAAAGGGAAAAGGAAAGCGAAGAAGTGTTGGACTTCTATTCGGGCGAGGAGGTGATGTCCCTTTTTAAGGTAAAGCAGTCATGGCTTTACACTTCCGCCAAGCGTAACCATATCCCCATCTGCCGTATCGCAGGAAAGAACTATTACAGCAAGAAGCATATTGACGAGTTTTTCGGTGTGGCAGTTGATATTAGCGAAATTACCGACTGGCTACTGACCGAGGAGGTGGAGGAACTGTTCGGCATGAAGCCGACCGCACTCCGTGCCTACACCTATCGCCATAAGATACCCACTAAAAGAGAGTACGGGCGTACCTATTACTCCAAATCACATTTGAACGAACTCCGCAGAACTGACCTTGTGAACGATGAACGCTACTATACCGTTGAGCAGGTGCAGCAAATCTATGGTCTTTCGTCAGCCAACATCTGCCATATCGTCAAGGTGAAGCACATCGAAAAGATAAAGGTGGGTGTGAAAAACCTGCTTTTGCGCTCAGATGTGGAGCGTGTCATGGCTGAAAGGAACAAATAACCGTGAAAAATCGGGATTATCGAAAATTATTTCAAAATGATGTATCGTGGAGGTATTCACGGATATTTCACGTTGTTCCTTTGCCATCGGAAACATGGATACAACTCCAAAATGTATACAACCAATTAAAACATAATTATTATGAGTAAATGCAAAACAGTTACCTTGCGTAAGCGCAAGATTAAGAACGGGACACAGTATTCACTATGCCTTGACTACTATCCCGGCTACCGTGACAATGTCACCATGAGAGTGATTACACGTGAAGCCTTAGGAATTTACATCTTCGCCAAACCTGCAAACCAGCAGGAACGGGACTTCAACGCACGCATGATGAAGAAAGCGGTCATCCTGCGCAACCAGCGCTACGAAGCCATTTTCAATGAAAACAACGGCTTTTTTGACAAGACCAAGATGAAGGGCGATTTCCTTGCCTATTTCAAAGGACTGGCTGACCGCAAGAATATCAAGTGGCAGCACGTATACAAGCATTTCCAGCGGTTCGTGAACGGCAAATGCACCTTTGAGGAGGTGGATGTGGATTTGTGCCGCAAGTTCATGGAATACCTGCTTGATGCACCCCAATCCATCCACACCAACCAAAAGCTGCACATCAACTCCGCAGCAGGCTATTGGTCAACTTTCCGTGCCGTGCTGCACACCGCTTACCGTGACAGGAAGATAAAGGAGAACCCAAACGGCTTCTTAGACCGCATCGAGTGCATTCCCACCATCAGGGAGCATTTGAGCCAAGAGGAACTGATACGGCTTGCCGAAACACCCTGTGAGGAGGAGGTCTTGAAAAAAGCTTTTCTTTTCGCCTGTCTTACGGGACTGAGAAAGAGCGACATCAGACAGCTCACGTGGCAGCAGATACAACCATACACCAACGGCAGGATGTTCGTTACCACCCGTATGCAGAAAACCAAAGAAATAGTGCATAACCCCATCAGTGATGAAGCCTATGGACTGCTGGGAGAACGGGGCGAGGGACTTATCTTTGAGGATTTCAAGGACAAGATGCTGCAAGGACCACTCCAACGGTGGCTCACGGCAGCAGGGATAACCAAGAAAATCACCTTTCACTGTACCCGCCACAGCTTCGGAAGCCTGCACGTGGAAATGGGAACGGACATGGCTGTCATCCAAGCCTATCTCGGACATAAGAACATTACCACCACACAAATCTATTCCAAGATAGCAGCGCAGCAGATGTGTCAGGTGGTGGACAAGATAACCTTGAAGCGCAAGGAGGCATAAATGTCTCACATTGACAGGTATTCAGAGGGGCGGTTATGGCTACAAGGCTATAATCGCCCCTCTATGTTTTTGGCTTGATGCCACCATTTATAAGCCCCTCAGAGTATGAAACAGAGTATGATATGATGACATTTCGTGAAATACATTGAAAAAGACCGTTCTAACCGCAAATAACGGGCAGTAATTGGGAAAAATAGCATTAACTTTGCACAAAATAATACAGGAACATTCAATCTCTCAACGAAATATGGAATCATCAATCAAGGACAAATACATCATCTTGGGCTTTGTCGGCTTCGCCATCGTCCTAATATCTTCCATTGCCACGCTGGTAATAGCGGACAGCTTCAACCAAGACAACTTTGTCAGGTGGATAGTATTCGTATGCTGTAACCTGTTGGGATGGTTGCTCTATCTCTCCTTTCAGACACTTATCTTTGATACATACGAAATCTACAAAATCAAGTTCGGCAAGAAAGAAACGATTGCCGAAGCCATAGAGGTGCAGGAAGAACTGTCACAAAATACACTTGAAGAAGCCACATCTGTGCCTGGACCTACATCAGTCCCTGAGCCTGTACCCGAATCATCCCCGACAAAAGAAGAGACACTTATCCAAACACAACCGATAGAGCTTACTATCGCCCCGGATCTTCACGAAAAGAACCGTGCCAATTACGCAAGCAGAGAGCAACGGGAAAAGGAAGAGCGCATCCGCATGGTCATGGAGTATTGCCATTATTACCTGCCTCGCATTGCCGACCAAGAAACCGTGAACCACATCTGTACTGAGGTGGACAAATGGATGAATCTTAACACTTATACCCCGAAGCCCATACAAAGACCGTTTACCAAAGACATCAACAACATTCCACTCCGTCACTTCGTATGGAATATCTCTGAGCGTTTCCTGTACAAGAGATACTACAATGGGGATAACCGTGCCAAGTTCATCAAAGCCCTTTTCCCGAAATCGTTTGCTGATACAGACTTATCAACCATCAAGAATTTCAAGGTAGAGCCGTTAAAGACGGAAATTCCCATTGATGAACCCGAAAACGGCAAACTTGATTTCCACTATCCCGAGGATTATGTGCGGAATTAGGATAATCACGACACCAACGACAACCATCCGGTAACTCATAACCGCCTGTTTTACATCGTTTCCCGAGTAATTTTACCCGTCATTTATGGCTGGGCTTAATTATTCGGGAATTATTTTGCAATGACGTGTCGTGGAGATATTCACGGATATATCATTTCAGTCCTTTGCGCCAAGTCTTACAAAAGAGACGAGTACGCGAATGGAAAAATCAATTCTTACCTTCAACGACCTCCCCGAGGTTGTCGCTCAGCTTCGAGACGAAGTGATGAGCCTGAAAAGCCTGCTCGCCGAGCAGCGCAGTGTGAACAATGCCAAAACGGTGGACACCCACGTGCCCATGTCTGTGGACGAGGCAGCAGAGTATTTAGGTATCCCTAAGGGTACGCTCTACATGAAACTGTCAGAAGGGACAATCCCTGCCACCAAGCCCGGCAAACGCTATTGCCTTTACCGTGACGAACTGGACAAGTGGCTGGAAACCGCCCGAAAGAATCCCATACCGTTGTCAGACGAGGAACTGAACAAGTCCTTATCCTCTTCCCACCGTCGCAAGCCCAACCCACGTAACTGGTGAATGATATGGAAGAGGATAAGAACTATATCAACCTGATACGTGGCGACCTCACAAAAGCATCCCAAGCGCATAACGGTATGCCCGACAGTGTAGGCATGATGAATATCAAGACGGCAAACCAAACCATTCTTGAAGCATCGTTATTGCCTACGCCCCGTGCGCTGTGGGACAGCTTTTGGTACGAGGGGGAACTCTCCTGCTTGTTTGCCGATTCCAACGTGGGCAAGTCCATCCTTGCCGTGCAGATAGCCGACCGCATCGCCCGAACCGACAATGTGCTGTATCTGGACTTTGAACTGTCCGAAAAGCAGTTCCAGCTCCGCTATACCAACGAGCATGGAGAGCTCTACACCTTTCCCGACAAACTCTATCGGGTGTCTATTGACTGCAACCAGCTTTTGGATGCCAACTTTGAGGAAGCTATCATAGGCGGCATTGAACAGATGGCTGTGCAGACCGACTGCAAGATTTTCATCATTGACAATCTTACCTACCTGTGTTGCGCCATGGAGAAAGGCGATGCCGCAGGACGGCTGATGATTCAGCTGAACAATCTCAAAAAGAGATATGCGCTCTCTATCCTTGTCCTAGCACATACGCCCAAACGCTCTTTGGATTGTCCCATCACATCCAACGACCTTGCCGGAAGCAAACGGCTCTACAATTTCTTTGACAGCGTGTTCACCATTGGAAAAAGTGCCCAAGACGGAGGGCTTCGCTATGTGAAGCAGCTTAAAGTGCGCTATGGCACGTTCTCTCATGATGCGGATAATGTAATCGTTTACGAGATTGACAAGGTGGATGCTTTCTTGCAGTTCGTGTTCAGGGGCTATTCCACGGAAAAGGAACACTTGAAAAAATTGGGCGACAATGAATCAAGCCAAAGGGATTGCCAAATTCTGCAACTCTCCCAATCGGGCAAGTCCGTCAGGGAGATAGCCTCACAGGTGAATTGTGGCAAGTCCACCGTAAACCGTATCATCCAGCGCAGCAAAGAGAGTAAAAACGCAGGTGTCCCAAGTGTCCCACTGTCCCAACCCTTAGAGTGTGGGACAATGGGACAGGATGGGACAGCCGACAATCAACCATCAAAAACGGACTAAGCTATGGGCAATTATTCATTACAGAAGTATAAAGGAACGGCAACACGGCATACCTGCCCCAAATGCGGAGACAGGCATTCTTTCGTCTATTACGTGGACGAAAATAATGTGCCGTTGCATCCATCGGTCGGCAGATGTAACCACGAAAGCGGTTGTGGGTATCACTACACTCCGAAAGAGTATTTTCAAGAGCATCCTGAACACAGAACTACCAATGATTTCTCTTTTGACAGGCAAAGAGCAGAGCAGAAGAAAGTGAAGCAGCAAAGTAAGCCGACAGCCATCGGCTATATTCCCCCTCACTATGTGGAGAAGTCGCAAAGCGAGCGTAGCAATTTCTTCCGTTTCCTCTTCACACTCCTTACTTCCTACTATGGCGACAAGGCGAAAGAGGTGTTGAAGCGGTTGTTGGAGGAATACCGTTTGGGGGCTACCCGTGACGGCTCTGTTATCTTTTGGCAGATAGACAGGACGGGCAAG
The DNA here is from genome assembly GCA_023418255.1 of Bacteroidota bacterium. Taxonomy (GTDB): domain Bacteria; phylum Bacteroidota; class Bacteroidia; order Bacteroidales; family Dysgonomonadaceae; genus JAEZZZ01. The sequence continues at coordinate 15,679 of JAEZZZ010000109.1, read as the reverse complement.
GTACGCACGGGAAAGGTGATGCAGTACAATCCCGAAGACGGACACCGTATCAAGGGAGGACAGACATCGGCAGTGAACTGGATACACAGCATATTGAAAAAGCAGCGTGTGTTGGCAGAGGATTGGCAACTATCCCAATGCCTTTTCGGGGAACACTTGTTGAAAACGCATCCCGACAAGGTGGTGGTCTTGGTGGAATCCGAGAAGAGTGCCGTTATCGGTTCTGCTATCTTCCCCGATTATGTATGGCTGGCTACGGGTGGTAAGAGTCAGATGAGAGAAGAGAAACTCCGTGTACTGTCAGGGCGAACCGTGCTTCTCTTTCCCGATGCCGATGCTTATGCCGAGTGGAAACAGCGAGCCGAGAGCATGTACTTTTGTAAGGTGGTGGTTTCGGACATCATCGAAAGGAATGCCACCCCGAAACAAAAAGAAGCCCATATCGACATAGCCGATTGGATTATCTTTCAGATACGGGAGGGCAAGGTGATGAGTACAGCCAACCACTTGGTCGAGGCTGAGAGAATCCTCCAGCGGATGATAGAGAAGAATCCCGTCCTGCAAAAACTGATAGACGATTTAGACCTTGTGCTGGTCGGTGCATCTCCAATCGGCAACGATGATGAAAAACCTCCCTGACGGAGGAGAGCGGAAGCCGTAGGCTGGAGTTTGCAGACAATGGCTTGCCATTGATATAGCCCACTATAACTACACGCTCCGCTTACGTAGTTGTGGGCTCTCCCGAGGGGATTAGGGTTTTACCCTAATGACCCACTCAGGGCGTTTCTCCCCTGAGAACCCAGAGCAAAGAGTGACCCTCTCTTTGCAATCTCCGCTTATGGGTTGCACCCCTAAGAACCCCATGCGTTTACGGACAGCGGAAAAGCAAACAATAAAGTACAAACCAAAAAACAAGTATCTATGGCAACAAAATCAAGCATACATATCAAGCCCTGCAACATCGCATCGAGCGAGGCTCACAACAGGAGGACTGCCGAATACATGCGCCACATCGGAGAGTCCAGAATCTATGTCGTTCCTGAACTCTCCACCGATAACGAGCAGTGGATAAATCCCGACTTCGGCAGTCCGGATTTGCGGATGCATTATGACAATATCAGACAGATGGTAAAGGAAAAGACCGGACGTGCCATGCAGGAAAAGGAGCGTGAACGCAAAGGCAAGAACGGTAAAATAGTCAAGATTGCGGGATGCTCCCCCATACGTGAAGGAGTGCTGCTTGTCAGGTCGGACACCACACTGGCAGACGTGCGTAAATTCGGTGAGGAGTGTCAAAGACGCTGGGGAATCACACCGCTGCAAATCTTCCTGCACAAGGATGAAGGGCATTGGCTGAACGGTCAGCCGGAAGCGGAAGACAGGGAAAGCTTCAAAGTCGGGGACAGATGGTTCAAGCCGAACTATCATGCCCATATCGTTTTCGACTGGATGAACCACGAAACAGGAAAGAGCCGAAAGCTCAATGACGATGACATGATGCAGATGCAGACCCTTGCATCCGACATCCTGCTGATGGAACGCGGGCAGTCAAAGGCTGTCACTGGTAAGGAGCATCTGGAACGGAACGACTTTATCATTGAGAAGCAGAAAGCTGAACTGCAACGCATGGATGCAGCCAAACGGCACAAAGAAGAACAGATAAATCTTGCCGAGCAGGAACTGAAACAGGTGAAATCAGAAATACGCACTGACAAGTTAAAGAAGACAGCCACCACGGCAGCGACAGCCATAACTAGTGGAGTTGCTTCTCTTTTCGGGAGTGGAAAACTGAAAGAACTGGAACGTGCCAACGAAAAACTGCAAGACGAGGTTTCAAAACGGAACACCAATATTGAAAAATTGCAGAGCCAAGTACAGCAGATGCAGAAACAGCATGATACGCAAATCCACAATCTCAGAGAAATGCACAGGCAGGAACTTGACATGAAAGAAAAAGAACTGTCACGGCTCGCCAGAATCATAGACAAGGCTTTCAGGTGGTTTCCGATGTTCAGGGAAATGCTGCGCATGGAAAAGTTTTGTGCCATGCTGGGATTCTCTAAAGAAATGACTGAAAGTCTTATAGTCAAAAAAGAAGCCCTGAAATGTAGCGGTAAAATCTATTCCGAGCAACACAGGCGGAACTTTGATATAAAGGATGATATTTTAAGGGTGGAAAATGACCCTGACGATGAAAGCAGGCTGAACCTGACAATAAACAGGAAGCCGATTGCCGACTGGTTCAGGGAGCAATGGCACAGGCTTAGATATGGAGCAAGAGTGCCGCAACAGGAAGAAAGAAAAAGTAGAGGATTCAAATTATAATAGAAGCAATTTGATTAGTAATCTAAAAGCACTCCGATAACGATTAGAGTGCTTTTAGATTGTTTATCATTAATTATCAAAGCAAGTGCAGTTTAAGATTTTACTGAAGTTTGCATTAATAAAGAATATACTACAGCTGATATATGCGCAACATATTGTGACGCTTGTGATTCATTTCCCTTGAAATCCTTAACAAATACCGCTAAGGTATAACTGATATTATTAGGCAGACATATATAGGCAACATCATTGTGAGCTGCAAGAACACCATTTTCATTAACAGAACCTGAACCTGTCTTATGCGCTATAACAACCCCTTCTTTATCAAGAAGTGGAGCTGCTATCCTATCTACACCTGTTTTGCATTCTTTTAACGTATTCTTAATGAAACTTTGTTTCTCATCATCGATAAGACCTTCAGTAAACAAACGATTCATCAACATTGCAGCACCAAGAGGAGATGTATAGTTAGAGTAAGCCTTGTTATGGTCAGCCGACATTTCCTCTTCCGTATAAGCTATCTGAAAACTTGAACGAGGAATGAGTGTGGCTATAAAACTATCTGTTTGAGCGACATTAACCATATCCTTAAACATAAGGTTGCTTGCATTGTTGTCACTCTGAGTAAGAGTATAACGCAGCAAATCTCTCACTGTCAATGATATGACTGGCCCTGAATAATCTTTCAGCATAGGACTCCAAGTCTTTGGGTCAAGTTTATCCCTATTTATATTTACTAAGGTATCAAGTGAAATTCCTTTATTGTCAAAGTCATTACAAAGAGCTAATGCCTGATGAACCTTAAACACACTCATCATAGGATAAACACTCTTATTATTGACCTTAACCGTATCTCTGTTATTAACAATAACCGCCACACCAATTTCGCCAGGACAAGCTGAGACAATTTGAGAAATGCTATCAGTCAAAACATTTGTTAAAGGAGGATTTGCGCTATCTTTTGTCGCTGATTTATGGAACAATGAAAATACCAAGATGAAAATGCAAACTAAAGCTATACTCAAAACTACGATTTGTTTTTTTCTGTTTTTTTCCATGTTTATATTATTTATATTTGTTTGACGAGAATATCTTTATTTGCCGACAAAGGTACATAACTTTACGGAAAAATATGTCCTTTTTGAGTTAATAATCAATAAAAGCGTTAAATCTTCACCTTTTAGAATGTGCAATTAAAAATAACAACCATATTTCTGACTTATTATCTATAAAATATTGAGTAATAATCGGTTGTAAATACTGATCATAAAAAATAATGCCCTCGACGTGCTGCTTAAAACCTGCTGAGGTTTCACTCAAAACCTGCTGAGGTTTCACCCAAAACCTGCTGAGGTTTCACCTAAAGCCTGCTGAGGTTTTGCCCCGGTGGGACAAAGGCACCGCCCGAGCGGCGAATTCTTCTATTGTTTCACCTTTTTCTTAGGGACGCTCTTCATCGCATCCATAATGCGTTTTCCGGCTCTATAATTGACCTTCACCGACTTGATATTGGCGACGTTCACCTCCTCCTCCGTGTCTGACGGAGTGCTCGATAGCGAGGGATAGAGCGTGCCGAGGCGGTCGAACCGCACGATTTTACCTTGTGCCAAGTGGTTTTGCACCGTGTTTTCGAGCCCGATGATCACGCCTCGTATGTCGGGTTCCGACAGCGCGCTAAACTTTTCTATCTCTTTCACCAGGTCGTCGATGGTTGTATCGCCGGTATTCACTACTTGGGCGTACCATTTGCGAGGGCCCTCTCTGTCTTGAGGGTTCACTTTTTGAACAGCTTTAAATTTCATAATTTTTGTTGTTTTAAAAAATTAGACATGATTATTAAATTTAGATTTGTTTGGCAATCGCCGCTCCTTTCTCCTCCTTTCCTCCTACTCCGGCATGTGGCTGCCTGATGTAAAACATGATACGGACGCCCTTTGTGTGGCGTTCCTATTGATATAACCTGTCTCCCGCTTTTTTGTTCACCCAAAAACAGATTCTTTTGTGAGCGAGGCATAAAAAAAGGTCGGGAAGCGAAAATTCTTCGATACTTGCTTCCCGACCCGTGTGGCAACTAAATTATTTATACCGAAATATTGTTAATATCCTGGATTTTGTTGACCTTTCAGTGTTGGATTGACATCCATTTCAGATTTAGGAATTGGCAGAATCGTCCTGTAATATGTTCTGTCAAACTTCATAGATTCCTTTTCCGAGAGAACATAATGGTATCCCCTATTTTCTACCGACTCATAGCGAACAATCGTTTCATTGTTGCGCATAGCGTCAAAGAAGCGATGTCCTTCACCGACCAATTCTTTGCGTTTCTCTATTATAATTCTTTCCAAATTCACATTGACTAATGGAATTTGTTTAGGATTAGCTCTTAGGGCGATCGCGTTGGTATACTTGTCGGCTTTGACTTTTTTTCCAAGTTTAAAAGCTGTTTCGGCGGCTATCAAATATATTTCGGATAGCCTTATCAAAGGCACGTTGTTTAATCTCATTTCTCCCATGTTGTTAGCGGGAAATTTGTTTACCCATACTTTATCATCACCATATGTTTTCTTTAAATCATCGTCACTGCTTGCCAGCATGGCTGTCAATCGCGCGTCATTAGGATCAGACTGAAGCAATTCACAAAAGGACTTTGTGGCTATGGCATCAGCATAGCCATCTTCGTTGTATAGATAGGCAATTCCTTCTCTATCGGTCCAGTCATCAGTGCTGGCATTGATAATTTCGAAAATAATCTCTTTCGAATGAGCCGGATTGTCTTTACTCCAGACATTTGAAACATACTCTTCGTTGGTCCATAGCTTGTAAGGTGATTGCTCAATAACCTCTTCGGCTTCTTTTAGGGCTTTGTCATTGTCTCCCATATATAAATATACTCGTGACAAAAGTGCTTTGGCTACCCAATGATTGATATACCCCGTAGTGATTTTTTTTGTCAAAAATCCATCATTGATAGCCTTTTGAAGGTCTTTAACCACCTGATCATAAACCTCTTTAACCGTATTCCGCGCAGGGATTGAACCGGCTTTTTTGGGTGACAACTCTATAGGCACTCCTAAGCTCGCTCCATTATCCGCCGTATAGGTTTGTCCATACACGCGTACTAAATCGAAATGCACTAAGGCTCTCACGACCAATGCCTCGGCATATATTCCTTTAATCTCATCCTGGTTGTCGCCTTTTACAATATTGTTCTCAACGGCTTCAATAATTCGATTTGCTCTCCTTATCACGTTGTATTGAACGTTCCACATATTGGGAGCATCATCCGCGGTATATTTCATCTCATATAAGACTGAAGTTCTCTTGCCGGATTCACACGCTTGCATGTCGTCTCCCCTAACATCACCGTAATAAATCATTCGAGCGGCGTAATAGCTGGTATATCTAGAGGTTCCTTGCAAGCCGTCATACAAGCCGATTCGAGCTACATTTAATCCGGCAAAGTTTACAAGAGCCTCGTCCGCCGGGATACTATCGGATGGCTCAAGGTTAAGCCAATCGCCACTACATGAACCAATGCTTATAAGCAAGAGTCCTAAAAATATATTGATCAATGTTTTTTTCATATTTTTATCTATTAAATGTGTTTAAAATCCTAATTCTAATCCAAATGTTACTGTTCGCATGGCGGGAGCTCTAAAGAGCACCAATCCTGATGCCGAGTTTTCAGGATCCACATACAAATCTTTCGATTTTATCGTAAGCAAGTTGCTGCCCGACATATAGAGGCGAACTTTGTCAAAACCAATTTTATTCAATACCTGCTTGGGCATGGTAAAACCTAGCGTGAGATTTTTCAATCTTAAATGATCGGTTGGCAACATCCATCTTGAAGATCTTTCATTTCTGTTGCCAAACATAAACATTGGCAAACGAGCCTCTTGTCCGGGATTTTGCCAGGTATCCTCAATTTTGTAATACGCGGGTACGTTGCCGTTATAGTTAAAAGTTCCCCCGTTGGATTGAATCCATCCGGCATTATCATACACGTGTCCTCCCAACGAGTAAGTAAATGTAAAGTTAAGATCAAAATATTTCCATTGCAACGAGTTGGTCAATCCTCCTTGTACTATGGGGTCGGGATGTCCTACAATTACTAGATTAGCCTTTGCAGCATCCGTGGTGGTCTCTTTTGGATTTTTCGATTTCGGATCATTAATATAGTAGAGCTCTTTTCCGGTTTCTTTATCGACGCCCGCATATTCGCGAACAAAATAGGAATAATAGGGTTCGCCTACTCTATGGATAAGTTGCACCGACACGATCTCGTTTTGATTGCCATCAAGGGTCAATATTTTGTTCTTATTGTGCGCCAAAGTGAACGAAGTGTTCCATCTAAAATCGTCTTTTTGAATGTTTGTCGATTTTAACTCCAACTCAACACCTGTATTTTTCATCGAGCCGATATTTACCAAGTAATTCGCATCTCCATAAGCGTCAATTACGCCAACCGTGGCTGACATGGGGTTTTCAAATAAAAGATCCTTCGTTGTCCTTGTATACCATTCGAGAGTCATTGAAAAACGATTTAATAACATCAAGTCAAGTCCGATATTAAAAGTATGGTTTTTTTCCCATCTCAAATCCGGATTTCCTATTGTTGTCTCCATCATTCCTATTTTGTTGTCATAGTTCCAGCCAAATCCATACAATGGCATATAGCCATAATAATCAGTTGGCTGAGTACCATTTACGCCGTACGACACGCGAATTTTCCCATCGTTAACCGTATGCGATAACCCTTCCAGAAACTCTTCGCCGGTAAATCTCCAAGCACCGGACAAAGACCAAAAGTTGCCCCATCGATTGTCTTTCGCTAATCTTGAAGATCCGTCTCGACGGAAACTTCCGCTTAAATAATATTTAGACAGGTAATCATAATTAACGCGTCCGAGATACGACAAAAGACGATATTCATTCGTATGGCTGCTCGCTCTTGTTACAGCTGCGTTTTCCACTTCAAATTTTGGATTGTCCAATATAGGATAGTTGCTTCCGTTGACATAGGTATATGAATGTGTATAATCTTCGGTTTCATAACCTAAAAGAGCACTTAAGTTGTGTTTGTCTTCAAAAGTCTTATCAAATGTCAATTGAGACTGGGTGTTGAACTTACCCATGTTGATCATGTATTTTTGATAAACCCCTATAGCTGTTCTTCCGTCGTTGGAATTTGGATCCCACCATGTTGCACTGACATTGTTGGTAAAATCGTAGCTTAAGACTTCCTTGATCTTCAGCGCGTCAGTAATGCTATACGTTGCGCCAATGGTATTGAAAGCCCTAATGATGTTATTTTTGTTCCATGTGTGCTTTATGGCTCGCATCGGATTTGTATAGGGACCCATGGTGGGGAAGTAGGTGCTTAAAGATCCGTCTTCGTTGTATGGATATGACGCGGGTGAAACTGTCATGGCTACGGCCATGATAGGACTCGCAAAGCTAGTACCTTCATTTACCGAATTTTGTTTCGTATAAGAAAAGAGTGATTTCGCTTCCAGCATAATTTTGTCTGTCTGATGCGACACGTTGGCGTTTCCTGTCAATCTGTCAAAATCGGAATTTTGAAAAATACCTTCGTTGCGCGTATACGCTAACGATGTATAAAACTTAGTTTTTTCATTTCCGCCACGAGCACTAATATCATAGTTTTGGTATTTTCCGGTCCTATACAACAAGTCTTTCCAATTTGTCCATCCTGACCAGGGTTCTTTGGCAAATCGGTCAATTTGTTTGTCGGCAAATTTGTCAATTTCTTTACTATCTGTAATTCCTGCCTTGTATTTGGCGTAGTTTTGAAGTCCCAAATAGAGCAGTTCTCTACGAGATGGACCATCCAGCACAGGGCGATAGTCAATGGCCATATTGGAAAAGCCCCAATCCGACTTAAAGCTAAAAGAAGTTTTGCCCGCTTTTCCTTTTTTTGTTGTAATAACAATCACTCCATTTGCTGCGCGTGATCCGTAAAGGGATGCGGCCGCCGCGTCTTTTATTACGGTCATGGATTCAATGTCGTTCGGATTTAATGTAGACAAGATACTTGTACCCGCGTCGCTATAGCCAAAACCGGAAATATCTCCCGTGAGCATCGGCACTCCGTCAATAACGTACAAAGGATTGTTTCCCGCGTTGATTGATCCCATACCTCTAATTCGTATGCTTTCGACAGCTCCGGGTTGTCCGGATATATTATTTATTTGAACTCCGGAAATATTTCCCGCCAATTTGTCTGAAAGATTGCTCACGGGAACATCTTTTAACTTTTCGGTGTCTATTGTCGCAGCTGCCCCCGTAAAAGAGCTTTTTCTAATAGTGCCGTATCCTGTCACCACCACCTCGTCGAGTAGTTCGGTGTCTGCTTTTAAAACGATGTTTAATGTGCTTTTAACGGCCACCTCTTGGGTTATAAATCCGATGTAGCTAACAATAAGCTTATCGTTCTCGGGCGCCGAAATGGTGAATTTTCCATCGAAGTCTGTCGCGGCTCCGCGTTGCGGATTACTTTTCAGACGAATGTTGGCACCAATAATTGGCTCTCCTTTCTCATCCACCACAGTACCTCGTACTTGTGTTTGAGCCATAACAAACCCTATTCCTGTGAAGAACAGAGCTAAAAACGTCATTAGTTTTCTTTTCATACTCTACTTTTTTAAATTAATAAATTTGTTTGTTTTTTCATAAATTAGTTTTTTCTCAAAGTTAATATCTCTTATTGTCTACAACAATACTCTATGATTTATTTTCCTTGATATGGATCGCGGTGCAAAATAACATTAAAACTTGACCACAGAGACACAACGTTATAAAACATTCTTATTCTATAGAATTTATTGAGTGTTTTATTTTGACAAACATTTATGCCCAAATGTGTCTTTTTTATACTTGTCGCTTTTAATTTTATAAAAAAGGGTTGCCAAAAGCCATGAATTAACGGTGTTTTCGTTCCCTTTACAAATGCAAAAATAGCAAATATTTGTTACATGCAAATATATTTTGTTAAAATTTTATCCATTCTTTGAATTTTGTAGCATATAGATATCAATTTCTATTGTATCGATTACACTTATGCTTCAATAAGGAGGTAAGGAGGACGGAAAGGTTTGGAGGGCACTTTTCCTGTGCTCTCTTTTGTACTGCCGGAAAAGCATTTTACAAATACCCACCGGGTGAAACATGCAACATGACTACAAGATTATAGGTGTGCCTATGCGTATAAAACAACAATCGGATACTGTCGGATTGGTTAAAGAAACGGAAAAAAAAGCTGCTTCGCGCGAAGCAGCTTTTGGGAAGATTGGGTTATCTCACTTCCTACATGTACTTATCAATCTTTTCTCTGAACAAACTTTTTGCTCCGGCACCCACCACTTTGTCAACCACTTCGCCGTTTTTGATAAATATCACGGTTGGAATATTACGAATGCCGTATTTTGATGTAGCATCATTGCTTTCATCAACGTTCACTTTTCCTATCACCACTTTGTCGCCATATTCTTGGCTTAGTTCGTCAATCACGGGGGCTACCATTTTGCAGGGTCCGCACCACTCCGCCCAAAAGTCGATTACCACCAATTTTTCTGTGTTTAGTACCTCTTGCAGCGTTTCATCTGTAATTTTAAGAGCCATAATAATTTTGTTTAGATTAGTTCGTTTATATTTGTTTTTTTAATTAATTTCAAAATCAATCAACAGATTATTTTTCAAATAATTTATCACTTGCTTATTTACCTGAACGCGTATCGGGCGAGCGAAAAGCTGAATGCTCATCCGCGCTTTTCCATCCAATACGTGGAAATATAACAACGAATTGCCCGAATTGTTTTTTATAAGGGTTGATAATTCGGCTACCACCACATCATTTAATTCGGACAGGGGGACGCGCAATGTTATTTTTTGCACCAATTTATCCTTCACTTCCGAAAAAAGCTGCATTGATTGTATCTTAACTCTTAAATCTTCGGGGCGATAATTATCGGCCTGTACCACTGCTTTGACATACAAAGAGACTCCTATGCGCGCGAACTTCCCGAAATTTAAACAATCATCTCCAAAAAGGGCAATTTCGTAACTGCCATGAAAATCCTCAATAGTAATAAACGTATAAGGTCTCTGCCTTTTGGTTTGCCCCTCTCTTACTTTTGTGACCAAGCCGCCAAAACTGATGTTTCGCCCATTAAGAGGGGTCAAGTCTTTCAACATGGAGGTGTTTGCAGTACACACATGATTGAGAATAAATTCGTAATCATCCAGCGGATGAGAGGATAGATACATGCCGATAAGTTCACGCTCTTTGTTCAACCGTTCTAAATCGGACCATGCTTCTGCTTGCGGTATTTCGGGCTGCGCGATCGAGAAAGATACATCGTCCCCAAAAAGAGAGTTCATGCTGGTCGCGGTGTCTTGTTGATGCTTATTGCCGTAACGTATCAACGAATCGATAAAATCTTCGCCTTTGCTATTTGTGGTGAGCCATTGCTCTCTTTTGATTTCGGGAAAATTGTCGAAAGCTCCGGCAAGTGCCAACGCTTCGATTGTTTTCTTGTTGCACGACGATAGGTTGACGCGCTCGACAAACTCAAATATATTTTTAAATGGTCCATTTTTTTCACGCTCATCAATAATGCTTTGCGCGGCTCCTTGTCCCACGTTTTTTATGGCTGCCAATCCAAACCGAATATCGCCCTTTTTGTTTACCGAGAACTTCAAGAAAGATTCATTCACATCCGGGCTAAGCACATTGATTCCCATCACGCGACATTCGTCCATGAATTTGGTGATTTCCGCAATGTTGTTGAGGTTGTTCGACAGCACCGCGGCCATATATTCCGATGGGTAATTGGCTTTTAACCATGCTGTTTGATAGGCTATCCACGAGTAGCATGTGGAGTGAGATTTATTGAACGCGTATTGCGCGAATTTTTCCCAATCGGCCCAAATCTTTTTTAAGTCTTTCTCTTTATATCCATTCTCTTTGCCTCCGGCAATAAATTTCTCTTTCAACAACATCATCTTGTCAATCAGCTTCTTGCCCATCGCTTTACGCAGCTCATCGGATTGTCCGCGTGTGAAGTTGGCAAGCAAACGCGACAAAAGCATCACCTGTTCTTGATACACCGTAATTCCATAAGTCTCGGCAAGATATTTCTCCATAATGGGAATATCGTACGAAATTTTCTCCTTGCCATGCTTCCGCGCGACAAAGCTGGGAATATAATCCATTGGTCCGGGACGATAGAGGGCGTTCATGGCAATCAAATCTTCGAACTTGGTTGGCTGCAACTCCCTCAAATATTTCTGCATGCCTGCCGACTCAAACTGAAATGTGCCTGTGGTGCGTCCCTCGCTATAGAGTTGATATGTTTTTTCGTCGTCAATATCAATCGTGTTTACATCAATATCAATGCCTCTATTTATTTTGATGTTTACCACAGCATCTTTGATGATGGACAAGGTTTTCAATCCCAGAAAGTCCATTTTTATCAAACCCGTTTCTTCAATAACCGAGCCTTCAAACTGCGTGACAAGGACTTTTTCCTTGCTTGACTTGTCGTCCGCCGTACCCAGCGGCACAATATCCGAAAGGTCGCTCTGTCCGATGATGACACCACAGGCGTGCACTCCCACGCTGCGCACGTTGCCTTCCAACATCTGGGCATATTTAAGGGTGTCTTTTACCACAGGATTGTCGCTTTGTGCCGCCTCTTTGAGTTCCGGCACATATTCGATTGCCGCTTTCAGGGAAACTTTTTTTACCTCGGGGATGCGATCCGGAACAAGTTTGGCGAGCCGATCCGCCTCCGAAAGCGGCAATCTGTGGACACGCGCGACGTCGCGTATGGACGATTTGGTGGCCATGGTTCCGTATGTGATGATGCGTGCCACTCTTTCTTTTCCATATTTTTCGGTTACCCAACGCAGCACTTCGTCGCGACCATCGTCGTCAAAGTCGATATCGATATCGGGCATCGAGACACGGTCGGGATTCAAAAAGCGCTCGAACAGCAAATTGTATTTAATGGGGTCAATGTCGGTGATTCCTAAGCAATATGCCACAGCCGAACCTGCCGCCGAACCGCGTCCCGGCCCAACCGCGACATTCATCTTGCGCGCAGCGCTTATAAAATCTTGTACAATAAGAAAATAACCGGGGAAACCCATATTCTTCATCGTTTCGAGTTCAAAGTCGAGACGCTCTTTCAATTCATCGGAAAGGTTTTCGCCATATCGTTTTTTGGCACCCTCATAAGTGAGATGCGACAGATAATCGGCTTCCAGTTTCACACGAATAACCTTATCGTAACCGCCTATTTTTTTAAATGTGGACTCGCCAAACTCCTCTTTGAGCATGGCTTCCGAATATTTTTCCTTGTACGAGGCTTCATCGCCAAACGACGGGTCGATGGGGTAAAACGGCATCAACGCGTTGTTGTTGATGGAAAAATGTTCCACTTTGTCAGCAATCTCAATGGTATTGGCAAGCACTTCAGGCACATCGGCAAAGATTTGATTCATCTCGGCGGTGGTTTTTATCCACTCCTGCTTGGTGTAATGCATACGGTTGGGATCGTCAAAGTCTTTTCCGGTACTTAAGCAGATCAATCGGTCGTGTGCGTCGGCGTCTTCTTCATTCACAAAGTGACAGTCGTTGGTGGCAATAACCTTAATATCATATTTCTGCGCGATGCGCAACAGTTCTTTATTTACTATCTCTTGCTTTGGGTAAGTGCTTTGATCGGCATCAGGGCGATTGGTTTTATGACGTTGGAGTTCCAAATAATAGTCGTCACCAAATAGATTTTTAAACCACCGAACAGCTTCTTCGGCCTCTTCAATTTTGCCATCCGATATTTTTCTTGGCACTTCTCCACCCAAACAAGCAGACGAGACAATCAGCCCTTCGTGATATTTCTCCAACAGTTCTTTATCAATCCGAGGACGATAATAAAACCCCTCGATCCAGCTTTTAGAAACCATCTTGATAAGGTTTTTATACCCTTGCAAGTTTTTTGCCAGCACAATCAAGTGCCAACCGCTTCCATCTTCTTTGGTCTCTTGCAAATGGCGTCTTCTTCGAGCGCAATAACATTCGCACCCGATGATGGGTTTAAAAAGTTTCTTCTTTAAGTCTTCAATCTGTTTTTCTAACCGCGATTCCTTTTCGCTACTCCGGGCTTCTTCTTTTCTCAGCGCGTTCAGTTTTTTGGTTAGTTCATTAATTTCTTTTTGCGTAGGAGCATTTTTCCGTGCAACATAATTTACAAATTCCTTAATGCCATACATCACACCATGGTCGGTCAAGGCAATGGCTTTCATGCCATCGTCCATGGCTTTATCAACAATACGTTTGATGCTTGCCTGTCCGTCAAGAAGCGAATAGTAAGAGTGAACGTGCAAATGTACAAAGGGTTGCATAGAATACGAAATTTGGTGTTGAATCGAATTATCTTCGGTTTCGACAAATATAGTGAAATCGCTCTTGTGGGTAAAAGGATTTTTGTAAAAGTTTTCAACAGCGAAAGGTATCTTTCATTGGTTGAATAGATTGAAGAATGTTAAAAAAAAAGAGGGCATTTTAAAACGCCCTCCGGTTAAAATATTTTGGTTTTACTGAGAAACCCTCTCAAGCCATTTCAACATAAACAACATCGTAAACATTGATATAACGCAAGCCGCTACAAATATTAGCCATGTTGCCCAAATGGGTATCGAGCTGTAAAAGATTGCACCAATAAACAGCAACTGATTACCCACGGCGGTAGCACCAAGCCACGCACCTTGCATTACACCCTGATATTTTGGTGGCGCCACTTTTGACACAAATGAAATACCAAGAGGACTGATAAACAACTCAGCTACTGTCAATATGAAGTATGTTCCAATCAGCAGCCATGGCGTTACGCGCTGCGCGTCCGGTAGTCCGCCCATTGCCTCTAATTCCGATTTTAAAGGCAGCCCCTGAGAACCTATCGTCATCAAAACATATGCCGCAGCCGCTATCCCCATACCAATGGCAATTTTTTTAGGTGTCGAGGGCTCTTTTCCTTTTGCTCGCAGCCATCCAAACAGCGCCATGATAAGCGGTGTTAAAAAGACAACAAAGAACGGATTAATGGATTGGAAAATCTCAGCTCCCTGCAATGAGGTAAATCCTAAATTTAATTTGATACGACTTAAATCGGTAAAGTCTTTTGCAAAATAGGTTTGCGTGAGTCCATTTTGATGGAACGAAAACCAGAAGAAAATAACAACAGCAAACACAGCGAACAAAGCATATAAACGTTGTTTAACCTCTTCAATGGGCATGTCGTCTTCAGCCTGCACATTAGGCTCACCGGCAGTGTTAACTTTCATTGCAGGGTTGGGGAATCTTTTCTTATTTGCCACATATATCACAAGCGAAGTCAACATGGCTATAATTGCAATTCCAAACGCATAGTGAAATCCGGTGTTGAATACATTCAGATATTCGTTGGCAAACTGCGTCATATCATTTCCAACAAATCCTACTTCTTTAGCTAATTCTTGAAAACGCTGTGCGCCTTCTGCCGTTATTGAGTTTCCTAAATGCGCGTGTGCCAACTCCGGAAGGTCTGCGTTGTAGGCAAATCCATTAGACTCTACCCACCAGTTGCGAACCAGAACGGCTAATAGAGGTGCAAAAATAGCTCCAACATTAATAAACATATAAAAAAGCTGGAAACCTGAATCGCGCATTTTACTATACTGCGGATTATCATACATTTGCCCTACTAACGCCTGCAAGTTACCTTTGAAAAGTCCGTTGCCAAATGCAATAACGAAGAGCCCGACACATGTCAGAATCAGGAACAATGTAAATTTATTCTCGGGAACAGGTGTAGGCGTTGGCACAGCAATAATTAAATAACCAACCGCCATCAGGATTAAACCCAACAATATGGTTCCTTTATAATTGCGCGTCTTATCGGCAATTACTCCGCCGGCAAGAGCCAGCAAATAAATTAAGGCATAAAAAACGGAATAAATTACTCCCGCACTTGTTTCGTTTAATCCGAATTTTGCCATAAGAAATAAGGTTAGAATGCCCATCATGGTGTAAAACCCGAAGCGTTCTCCCATGTTCGCCAGCGATGCGGCCAATAGTCCTTTTGGATGATTTTTAAACATTTTTGTAGATTTAAATTGTTCGTAATTTGATTTATAGTTTGTTTACAAAACAGCTTTAGAAAATGC
The DNA here is from genome assembly GCA_023418255.1 of Bacteroidota bacterium. GTDB lineage: Bacteria > Bacteroidota > Bacteroidia > Bacteroidales > Dysgonomonadaceae > JAEZZZ01. The sequence goes on along the minus strand of JAEZZZ010000109.1, from coordinate 124 downwards.
AAACTTACATAAAAAAGTTTGAATTTTATACGCCGAGCGATAAAAATCAAGGCCGTAATTGTTATATTTGTAATTAAGGTGCTCTATGGCACAAGTGTTTAATCATTAAAAATTATAATTATGA
>JAEZZZ010000104.1 GCA_023418255.1 Bacteroidota bacterium | reverse complement strand
TTAATATCTTTTGACGAAAGTCCATTTGATTTTCGTCAGGATAGCTGTGTACCTAGTGTTTGGAAAACATATTCCTATAACTATATAATGCAGGGAAATGATTGGATTTATAGAGGAAATATAGATGATTTTTTTCAGAAAACATACAGATAAAACGAAAACATATATCACCTCTTTTAAACCGATATCCACAGATGGCTTTAACATCACCGCCGCTTCATTGCACTTCGTTGTTCCATTTGATGAAGCGTATGCCACTGCATCCTTAAAAAATAGAACGCCAAGAGCGTAGAAATAACGTCGGCAACCGGACTAGCCAACCACAACCCTTTAAGAGCAAAGAATTTTGGAAGAAGCCAAATGGCTGGAATCAAGAACAAGACTTGACGACTTAAACTGAGAATAATCGATTTTTGTGCTTGTCCGATGCTTTGGAAATAGTGCGACGCCACAATCTGCATCCCGATGATGGGATAGGAAAGCGTGGCAAGGCGAATTGCCTGTTCGGCAATATCCAGCAGCTGTTTATCTGATGTAAACGCTTTGGCTATGAGGCGCGGAAAAAAGAGTCCCAGTAAAAACCCCATCGATGTAATAACAGTTGCTACTTTGATACCATAACTAAGTGTTTTTCGCACTCTGCCATAATTCTGTGCACCATAATTGTAGCCGATAATCGGCTGCATACCTTGATTGAGCCCGATAACAACCAACACGACCAGCATTGCCAATGAGTTGTAAATGCCAAAGGCTCCCACTGCCAAATCGCCGCCGTATCTCCAAAGTGAAGCATTCATCAGCACCGCCACAATAGATGCCGCCACTTGCATCAAAAAGGGCGACATGCCGATGGTTACAATGGCCAATATGATGGATTTATTAAAACGTATATTCTCTCTTTTCAATTGAATAAGGCTATCTTTTTGTCTGAAATGATGCATCACGAACATCATCCCGATAAACATCGAAATCACTGTAGCAACTGCCACGCCTCGAATTCCCATACCGAAGACAAAAATAAATATTGGGTCAAGTACCACGTTCAGCCCTGCTCCGATGAGCATTGTATACATTGCTTTTTGGGGATATCCCGATGCACGCATCATGTTGTTAAAACTGAAACACATGCTCATGAAAAAGTTACCCGAAATAACAATTTGCAAATAGTCGCGCGCGTAAGGATAGGTTTGTTCGCTGGCACCGAATGCAAAAAGTATCGATTTGAGGTTCAAGAGAAAAACCAAAACAATGATGATGTTAAAGATGATAAGAAGTAGCAAGGAATTACCCAATATTTGTTCCGCGCGTTTTTTGTCTTTTTTTCCTAAATTGATAGAGATGCGCGACGATGCTCCTGTTCCCACCAACAAACCAAGCGAAGAGGTGAGATTGACCACGGGCAATGTAATAGCCAGCCCCGAGATTGCCATTGCCCCCACGCCGTGTCCGATAAAAACCCTATCGACAATATTGTACAAGGCATTCACAAGCATACCGACAATGGCAGGCAAGGCGTAATCCCAAACGATGGCGCTTATTTTTTTAGTCGCCAGCGCGTATTCTTTTCCGGACGTTGCTTCCAAAGTTAATTTTTCTAATTAGTAAATAAATAACGAAAACGATCCATAATAGATAAAAAAGCGGTCTACATGGATGTCAACACTTTCAGTTTTTCTCTATTTCCCTCTTTTTAGGCACCAATGATTATGCTTTATTCGTCATCACGCCAAGTACAATTTTATCGGTCTCAGCCATTCCTTGCCTACCGATAAATGCTATATTCCGGATTGTTTTGTCCACGTCATCGTCCACAATCCCCTCTTGCGCCGAAACCACACGATTTTCAATCGCCATAAGTGCCGAAAGCATGGCAGTTGATGTGCCACTTGCTATTTTTAACGCGCAACCAGGTTTGGCTCCGTCACAAATCATGCCTGTAATGTTGGCAATCATGTTTTTTGCAGCATACGTTATCTGCTCGTAATTGCCACCCATCAAATAGGTGATGCCACAACTCGAGCCGGATGCCGCTACTACGCAACCACACAGTGCTGACAGCCTGCCCAAATGTTGTTTGATGTAGATAACGATTAAATTGCTTAAAATCAAAGAGCGAATAAGCCGCTCCCTATCGACTCCAATATCCTCGGCATAGGTCAGTACGGGAAGCGTCGCGGCAACACCTTGATTACCGCTACCCGAATTGCTCATTACCGGAATAAGCGCGCCATCCATTCGCGCATCGCACGCTCCAGCAGTTGCCGAAATCATGCGACTATGGGGATTGTTGCCAAAGAGCATTTGTCCTTTCTTGCTATTGAGTGTTTTTGCCACGTTGTGCCCGTAATCTTGCTGTTGTGACAACCTGGAGGCTTCGCGATTCATTTTTGCGGCGTCAAGTATAAATTCCAACTCATCCAACGGTGAATCGGCAGCAAACTCATACACTTTTTGAAATGTCAGACGTGGCACATCATCATTATTGTCGGCAACGCTTTTTATATTTTTTTCCAACAGCACCGTTCCATTTTTGTCGATGTATGCAAACTGCGTGTGGGTGCCACGTATAACGACTGTGGCGCGCTCTTTGTTCGCTACGCAACGCGATTCGATATAAAGTTTATCGTCAACATCCGGTTTTAAACTGATTTTAATTCTCTGTTCATCAATAAACTGCTTTCCTCTTTTTACATCTTCGGATGTAAGTTCACGCAGCACTTCCAAACCATATTCCGATTTTCCAATCAGTGCTCCCAGCGCGATGGCAATAGGCAAACCAATCATTCCGGTTCCCGGAATTCCAACGCCCATCGCATTTTTTAAAATGTTGCTACTTAGGAAAAGTTCGATGCGTTGTGGCTCGCGTCCCAATGTTTCGGTTGCTTTTGCTACACAAAGGGCCACGGCAATAGGCTCGGTGCAGCCAATAGCGGGAATTATCTCATTTTGCATCAACCTCTTAATACTATTTCTCTCTCTTGTTGGTAACATAATTATCGCAGATTCTATTGTGTTTATTACAGGTGCTGCAAAAATACACAAAATTTAGAAGAAAAGCACACTGCCAACGAGAGTTTATCGCATGACTTGAGTAAATTTTCAAATGTGGTTGCTTGCGTTTTAGATGCCGGTTTTATACGGATATAGCATTTTGCAGGTGTCAAAACTTATAGAAACGGGGAATTAAATTAGGTGAATCCAGAGTTGAAAACTTCAAATTTAGCATTAATTTATTTTTTTTAATCAGTAAAACAACCACGACCCGACCTACTCATCTCATTGAATATCATTATCTTATAATAAGATTTTCACTAATTGATATAAGCCTGATTCCCAAGAAAAAAGAGCAAAAACCAATCTCAATATATTTTTTGTGTGCCACTTGTATGAAAAAGAGTTTTTTCAAAGTTCAGAAATTTCATTGCTTGACCCTTTTCCTATTTTTACCTAACTTCAAAAAACAGAAAGAGAAAAGTTGTAGCGCAGTAAACACGCCAAAGCGTATCGTGCCTTCAAAGGCAAATTCCTTCTTGTTGTGAACATAAGTTTTTTTGTTAAAGATAATGTTTTTCTTTCATCATCATATCTTAACTTGTTGTCCAGTTTTTGGAGAGTATTATATACAGTAGATGTTCTATTTGCCGAATAAACCATTTTCACTATCTTTGTACTTCAAAAAATAAAAAAGGATATAAACCATATGTTTGAAAATTTAAGCGATAGATTAGAACGCTCGTTCAAAATATTAAAAGGACAGGGTCGAATTACCGAGATTAACGTCGCCGAAACCCTTAAAGATGTGCGCCGTGCCTTGTTGGACGCCGACGTAAACTACAAGACCGCCAAAGAATTCACCGAAACGGTCAAAGAAAAAGCATTAGGACAAAACGTGCTCACAGCGGTTAAACCTGAGCAATTAATGGTGAAAATTGTTCACGATGAATTAACTCAACTGATGGGCGGTTCTGCTGAAGATATCAACATAAAAGGGAGTCCGGCAATCATCCTCATGTCGGGATTACAAGGTTCGGGAAAAACAACCTTTTCGGGTAAATTGGCGAAAATGCTTAAATCTAAACGAGGAAAAAATCCTCTTTTGGTTGCCGGTGACGTATATCGCCCCGCGGCAATTGAGCAGCTAAAAGTGCTTGGTGAGCAAATTGGTGTTGACGTTTATGCCGAAGAAGACAACAAAAATCCCGTAAAAATTGCTCAAAATGCTATTCAATATGCACGTCAGCACGGAAAAGATTTAATCATTGTGGACACTGCCGGTCGCTTGGCTGTTGACGAAGAGATGATGAATGAGATTGAAGCCATCAAAAAGGCGATTCAACCTCAAGAAACCCTCTTTGTGGTAGATGCCATGACGGGACAGGATGCCGTGAACACCGCCAAAGAGTTTAACGAACGACTGCAATTCAACGGCGTTGTGCTAACCAAGCTTGATGGTGACACGCGCGGTGGCGCGGCGCTTTCCATTCGCTCTGTGGTGAACAAGCCTATTAAATTTGTGGGAATCGGCGAAAAACTGGATGCTATCGATGTATTTCATCCTGAGCGTATGGCAGATAGGATATTGGGCATGGGAGATATTGTTTCTCTTGTAGAAAAAGCACAGGAACAATATGACGAAGCGGAAGCAAGACGTTTGCAAAAGAAAATCGCGAAGAATCAATTTGACTTCAACGACTTCATTGCACAAATCCAACAAATCAAAAAAATGGGCAGCTTAAAAGATTTGGCATCGATGATTCCGGGCGTTGGAAAACAGATAAAAGACCTTGATATCGATGACGACGCCTTCAAAGGCATCGAAGCCATTATCCAATCGATGACACCCGAAGAGAGAGCCAACCCACAGATTCTCAATGGAACACGACGCGCTCGCATTGCCAAAGGCAGTGGCACCGACGTGCAAGAAGTGAACAAACTGATAAAACAATTTGACCAGACACGCAAAATGATGCGTATGATGACCACAGGTGGCGCAAAACAGATGATGAGAAACATGCGACGCCGATAATAAATTTCAGACAAGCGTTTTCCTCTTCTATTGTGTGAACAACTTATATTATCTCGATTTAGAAAAGAAACGAAAAGGCTGAGAGGAAAAAATTATTTTATATTGTATCAATCTGTCACAAAAAAGACAGTTCGCGACAAAATATCAAAATATAGATTGTAGCGACACCGGCGCGTAGATGCTCAAATCATAAATTATTTTATACTTTGATTTTTTTAAACAACAACAATGAAAATAATAGACGGTAAAGCCATTGCGGCACAAATAAAACATGAGATAGCAGAAGAAGTATCCGAAATAAAAAAACAGGGAAAAAAAATTCCTCATTTGGCGGCAGTTCTTGTGGGACACGATGGTGGAAGTGAGACGTATGTTGCCAGCAAAGTAAAAGCATGCGAACAAGTGGGCTTTAAATCCACATTAATACGCTACGAAGACGATGTTACCGAAGAAGAACTACTTGCGTGCGTTGAAAAACTGAACAACGACGACGACATTGACGGATTTATTGTTCAACTCCCGCTTCCAAAACACATTTCAGAAGATAAAGTTACCGAAGCCATTGACTATCGCAAAGATGTAGATGGTTTTCATCCCGTAAACGTTGGACGCATGTCCATTGGGCTTCCATGTTTCTTATCTGCCACGCCGGCAGGAATTGTTGAATTGTTGCGTCGATATAATATTGACACACAAGGCAAGCATTGCGTTGTGTTGGGACGAAGCAACATCGTGGGCAAACCCGTTTCCATGCTAATGATGCAAAAAGGGAATCCGGGCAACTGTACAGTAACGGTTTGCCACAGCCGCACAAAAAACATCAAAGAAATATGCCTGCAAGCAGATATTATCATCGCCGCCTTGGGCGTCCCTGAATTTTTAAAGGGCGATATGGTAAAAGAAGGCGCAGTAGTTATTGATGTAGGCACAACACGTGTACCAAGCGACAAAACCAAATCAGGATTCAAACTTACGGGCGATGTGGCTTTTGATGAAGTATCTCCCAAATGTTCTTATATAACGCCGGTTCCCGGTGGTGTGGGCCCAATGACAATTGTTTCGTTAATGAAAAACACTCTTTTGGCGGGAAAAAAAGAGGTGTATAAACAGAGAAGTGAAAAGCCTCGTATCAATTCAACTAATTGATCAAATTGATCAAAAAAAATATAAACAGTGTCGATAATTCATCCTACCGGCACTTTTTTTTCTTTTTCATTTTTCACAGAATAGCTCTAAAACAACTTATTCTTCGCGACAGTGGCTACAAACTCTTTGAGATAGAACGGCTCGAAGTAGGCGCTATCCACAAATTGTTTTTTTGCAAAAGCTTCCTCACCCAAATCGACCATTCCCGATGCCAACGGATGCATGTCGGCAATAAATTGTGCATTATGATGCATGATAACAGATTGGCATTTTTCGGCTCCGTTGCCAAAAAATATTACAGGATTTGAATCCAAATATGTGCGATAGCGGTCTTCATCCACAATATCGGCAGCCGTTTTACGGATTTCGTGAAGCGATGTGTCAAAAATGGCGGCATACACTTCCATTCGTCGTGCATCAATCATGGGGCAAAGCAACACATCCTCCCCCACTCTATCTTTCATCATCGAAGCCATAATCAAATGTGTGGGAAGAGCGATCAACGGAATACCAAGCCCATAAACAAGCCCTTTGGCTTCCGACACACCGATGCGTAATCCGGTATAAGATCCCGGACCACTGCTGACAACAACCGCATCCAACTTCATATTCTTGGAACGGACGAAACCCATGATTTCTTCCACAAAAACGCCCACCAACGCGGCGTGAGATTGAGGCCGAAACTCTTCTTTGTTCATCATCACCTCACCATCAACGGATAAGGCGCATGAACAAACGGATGTAGATGTTTCAATATGTAATAGTGTTGCCATATAAGCACAGAATATGATTATTTTGCTACTATAACATATCGTTGCAAACTTTGGTTCATAAAAAATTTCAAAATAATGACCGATATTGAAATATTCTCATTAAATTTACGTTTTTAATTGAAATCAAACTAAAAAAATATCATAACATGACAACGACAAACACAAAAAAATCGACGACAACCGCATCTAAAAAGGGGGCAACAAAAAAAAATTCAAAGAAAAACTTCATCCTCGACACAAATGTAATTCTTCATGACTTCAAGTGTTTGGACAATTTTGAAGAAAACGACATTTACATCCCCTTTGTTGTATTAGAAGAGTTGGATCGATTCAAAAAAGGAAACGAACAAATTAATTTTAACGCGCGCGCGTTTGTTCGTGAGCTCGACTTGATTACCGACGACAACCTGTTTACCGACGGTGCCGATTTGGGTATGGGACGCGGCAGGCTTTACATTGTGAACGTACCGGAAAATCCAAAAATACATGAGGCTTTCCCCGAAAAAATACCTGACAACCGTATTTTATCAACACTTCAAACGATACACGACAAATATTCCGGAACAAAAACCATTTTGGTATCAAAAGATATTAATCTGCGCATGAAAGCGCGTTCGCTGGGATTAAATGCGGAAGATTACATAAATGATAAAGTTACTGATATCGATATATTTGCACAGGGGGAAGTTGTTTATGAAGGTATCAATCCTGACTTGATCGACCAAATATATGCACAACATGAAGGTGTGGATGTCGATATGTTTAATTTTGCATCCAACATCGATCCCAATGCCTGTTTCATTCTTAAAAGCGAGCGAAATAGTGTATTGGCTCGCTACAATCCATTTACAAAAAAAATAAAAAAGATTGAGAAAGAGAGCAACTTTGGCATTCAGGCACGCAATGCAGAGCAGGCTTTTGCTCTTGAAGTACTGAACGATCCGGAAATAAAACTGGTGGGAATCACCGGTAAAGCAGGAACAGGAAAAACCTTGCTGGCACTGGCAGCTGCACTCAAACAATATCGCACCTATCATCAAATTTTATTGGCTCGTCCCATTGTTTCACTATCCAACAAAGATCTAGGCTATCTTCCGGGCGACGAAAAACAGAAAATAGCTCCCTATATGCAACCACTTTTTGACAACCTAAACGTCATAAAGTCGCAAGTGGGCGCTAACAGTTCTGAAATGAGGACATTGGATGAATTGCAAAAAAATGGACAGTTAGAAATTGAGGCACTGGCATATATTCGTGGACGAAGCCTGACAGAAACATTTTGCATCATTGATGAGGCTCAAAACCTCACTCCGCACGAGGTGAAAACAATCATTACACGTGCAGGCGAAAACACCAAAATCGTTTTCACAGGAGACTTGCATCAAATTGACTCGCCTTACCTTGACACACAATCTAACGGACTTGCCTACATGATTGAGAAAATGAAGGGACAAAACCTATTCGCTCATATAAATTTGGTGAAAGGCGAACGTAGCGAATTGTCAGAATTGGCAAGCGATATTTTATAAATAGAGCAAATGCATCATGATTTATGGATTTTGCACAATCCATCTTAAAACAAATCCCCGATTCACAGACAGCAATAAAAATAGGACAGCCAAAACTGTCCTATTTTTATTTGATTATAAAGAGCCGTTTTATCCACACTTCGATGCTCCGCAGTTGCGGCATTTCAAACACCCTTCTTGATACTCCAACGTCTCTTGACTGCAGACAGGGCATTTTTGACCTTTGGCTTCAATGTTGTTTGGCAGATATTTTTTCAATGCGCGCTCTACTCCATTTTTCCATGTATTGATGGTTTCGCTATCTAACTCCAATCCACTTACCAGCTTAACAACTTGGTCAATAGGCATTCCGTAGCGTAATACACCGGAAATAAGTTTCGCATAATTCCAATATTCAGGATTAAATTTGCTATCCAAGCCTTCAATCGTAATCTTATATCCCCGACGGTTACGAAACTGAAAATCATAGTGTTTGTGTCCGTCGTTATCGTATGCTTTTATGATTTTTCCGGAAGTTACATTTTTGGGAATCATGATGCCATCATCTTCATCGTTCAATCCCGTAAAAATCTCATACGGACGACCATCCAACAAGCCGATAAAGGCAATCCACTTCTCTTTGTTGTTCTGAAATTTAATTACATCGGCCTCCAATTCAGTTGGACGCGATGTCACCACATTGGGCAACTCGAAGCACTCTTCGTCTTCTTTCTTATCTTTCTTTTCATCATTGGAAATTAGAACACCGGCACGCGAACCATCACGATACACCGTGCAGCCTTTGCATCCACTGCGCCATGCTTCCATATACAACTCGCCTACAAGTTCTTCGCTCACATCAGCCGGCAAGTTGATGGTAACACTTATGGAGTGGTCAACCCACTTTTGTACGCGTCCTTGCATTTTTACTTTTTGCAGCCAATCCACATCGTTAGAGGTGGCTTTATGATAGGGCGACTTGGCAACAAGCTCATCCAACTCGGCATTGCTGTACGAAGAAGAAACCGGGTAGCCGTTTGCTTCCATCCATGTGACGAATTTATGGTGAAATACCACATACTCTTCCCACGAATCTCCGTTTTCGTCCACAAAGTCAATTTTGGCATCTTTGTCGCTCGGATTGACTTTCCGACGGCGCTTATAAACGGGCATAAATACAGGCTCAATCCCCGATGTTGTCTGTGCCATCAAGCTTGTGGTTCCGGTGGGAGCGATGGTCAAGCAAGCAATGTTTCGACGTCCATGCTTCAACATATCTTCGTAGAGCGATGCGTCTTCGTTTTTTAGACGAAGTATAAAGGGATTCTTCTCTTCGCGTTTGGCATCAAAAATTTCAAACGCTCCACGCTCTTTTGCCATCACAACAGACGATTTGTAGGCATTGAGAGCGATTGTGCGATGCACTTTTTCCGAGAAATCGTTTCCTTCGTCAGAACCATAACGTATCCCTAGAGCCGCTAACATATCGCCCTCGGCGGTAATTCCAAGTCCGGTGCGTCGTCCTTGCAAGGTTTTTGTTTGTATTTTTTTCCAAAGATTTCTTTCCGAAGATTTCACCTCCTCTGATTCTGGGTCAGATTCGATTTTAGCCAATATCTTATCAATTTTTTCTGCTTCTAAATCGATGACATCGTCCATGATACGTTGTGCAATTTTTACATGTTTTTCAAACAGTTCGAAATCGAAATATGCATCTTCTTTGAAGGGATTCACAACGTATGAGTAAAGATTGATTGCCAACAGACGACAGCTATCGTAGGGACACAGAGGAATTTCACCACACGGATTGGTCGAAACGGTCGCGAAACCTAAATCGGCATAACAATCGGGAACCGATTCGCGTATGATAGTATCCCAAAAGAGTACTCCCGGCTCTGCCGAACGCCACGCGTTGTGTACAATCTTTTTCCACAACTCCTCGGCATTGATGGCTTTCTCATATTTCGGTTTTTTGGCATCAATAGGGTATTGTTGTGTATATGTTTTTCCTTCGGAGGCGGCTTTCATGAATTCATCATCAAGTTTTACGGAGATATTGGCTCCGGTAACTTTTCCTTGCTCCAATTTGGCATCGATAAAATCTTCTGAATCGGGGTGTTTGATGGAAACACTCAACATCAAAGCACCGCGGCGACCATCTTGTGCCACTTCTCGCGTAGAGTTTGAGTAACGTTCCATAAAGGGAACCAATCCGGTAGATGTCAATGCGGAGTTTTTCACGGGCGAACCTTTGGGGCGAATGTGCGACAAATCGTGTCCTACACCACCGCGGCGTTTCATAAGTTGCACTTGTTCCTCATCAATGCGAATAATGGCTCCATAGGAATCGGCACTGCCGTCCATTCCCACCACAAAGCAGTTTGAAAGTGAAGCCACTTGATAGTTGTTTCCGATTCCGGTCATGGGGCTTCCTTGCGGAATAATGTATTTGAAACGAGCAAACAGGTCAAATAGTTCTTGTTCGCTTAAAGGATTTGGGTATTTTTTTTCGATGCGGGCCACCTCTTTTGCCAATCGGCGGTGCATGTCGTCCGGGCTTTTTTCGTAAATATCTCCGGCACTATCTTTCAGAGCATATTTGCTCACCCATACTTTGGCAGCCAGTTCATCGCCTTGAAAGTACTTTAATGACTCTTGATAAGCCTCATCGAAAGTGTACGTATTCTTTTTCATTGGATACTATAAATTAATTAAAAAATTTGATAAAGTTTCGCTATTCTATTGTTTTTTCTATTTCTTATATCGAAAATAAATCGCGCGGCAACATGATACACGAAATTTCAGAGTGCAATATTAAATCTTTTTTACGAAATGCACAAAAAACAAAACAAATAGTTATCAACAACTTTAAAAGTTTTCCATTTAAAAAAATAATATACTGTATATAAACACTATAAAATCACAAAAACAGAATAAAGTTTTCCAAAAAGTTCTATTCTTAAAAATAAATCTTACCACAAAGCAAAAAAAATTATCTGTTATCATTCGGATATATATTGCGATATTATACATTTTTTTATATACAAAAGAAACAAAAAATCAAAAATATGCATCCTTTGTCGATTGTGAGTTCAAAAAGACACTTATTGATTCAACGTTTTTCAGCGGTCTGTCTGTTTTATAAAAAAAAACATGTACATTTGTACACTATTTTTATTAATGTCACACAAACAACACATGCGAAAATGAGAAAATGGCGTATCGAAGATTCCGAAGAATTATATAATATCAATGGCTGGGGCAACGGCTACTTTTCGATTAACGAGGAAGGGAATGTGCAAGTTACACCACGCAAGAATGGAAAAAGTGTCGACCTGCATCATCTGATGCGCGAGTTGGATTTGCGAGACGTATCAGCCCCCGTATTGCTTCGTTTTCCTGAAATTCTCGATAATCGGATTGAAAAAATTTCCACCTGTTTTCGTGCCGCCTCCGAGGAGTATGGATATCAGGCACAAAACTACATTATATATCCCATTAAAGTAAACCAAATGCGCCAAGTGGTGGAAGAAATTGCCAACCATGGCAAACGGTTTAACATCGGTTTGGAAGCCGGCTCAAAACCGGAACTACACGCCGTACTTGCCATAAATGCCGAAACAGATTCGCTCATTATCTGTAACGGTTACAAAGACGAAAGCTACATCGAACTCGCTTTGTTGGCACAAAAGATGGGAAAACAGGTCTTCATCGTAGTGGAGAAACTTAATGAATTGAAATTAACCATCGAAATTTCTAAACGCCTGAAAGTAAAACCCAACATCGGTATTCGCATAAAACTTGCCAGTTCCGGCAGCGGCAAATGGGAAGAATCAGGGGGCGATGGAAGTAAGTTCGGACTCAACTCGAGTGAATTGTTAGATGCTCTTGACCTTCTACGAAAACATAAAATGGAAGACTCTTTCCGCTTGATACATTTTCATATAGGCAGTCAAATTACAAAAATACGCCGCATAAAAACAGCGCTTCGCGAAGCATCACAATTTTATGTGCAGCTTCATAACATGGGATTTGCCATCGATTTTGTAGATATTGGTGGCGGATTGGGCGTGGATTACAATGGCACACGCTCGTCGTACAGCGAGAACAGCATCAACTACTCGATTCAAGAATATGTAAACGACTCTGTTTTTTCGTTTGTAGACGCGGCGAACAAAAACGATCTTCCCCATCCCAAAATCATCACTGAATCGGGACGCGCACTGACAGCGCATCATTCGGCACTGATTTTTGAGGTGCTGGAAACAGCAACACTTCCCGAGTGGGACAGCGAACTGGAAGCGCAAGACAACGACCACGAATTGGTGAAAGAACTTTACAATATTTGGGATTCTCTTCAGCCGGCACGTATGCTGGAAGCATGGCACGATGCCCAGCAAATACGCGAAGAATCGCTGGATTTGTTCAGTTTGGGTATGCTTGATTTAAAAACAAGGGCACAAGTGGAACAACTCTATTTTTCTATCATGCGAGAAATTAACTTTTCCATACGCCGTGCCAAGCATGCCCCCGAAGAATTACGTCAATTATCATCTTTGCTGCCGGATAAGTATTTCTGTAATTTTTCGTTGTTTCAGTCGCTTCCGGACTCATGGGCAATAGACCAGGTATTTCCCATTATCCCTATTCACAGACTCAACGAACGTCCCGACCGCACCGCCACGCTGCAAGATATTACGTGCGATTCTGACGGAAAGATAGCCAATTTCATATCGCAAGACGGGTATCACAAAACATTTCTCCCGGTGCACTCGTTGAAAAAAAACACACCTTATTATATCGGCGTGTTTCTGATTGGTGCATATCAAGAGATTTTAGGTGATTTGCACAACCTGTTCGGCGACACCAACGTAGTACACGTTACCATGCGCGACACAGGTTACAACATCGAACAAATTATCGATGGCGAAACCGTGGCGGAAGTGTTGGACTATGCACAATACAATGCAAAAAAACTGGTGAGAACGGTAGAAACATGGGTGATGCGCTCTGTGAAACAGGGAAAAATTTCGGTAAACGAAGGCAAAGAGTTTCTTGCTAACTACCGTTCAGGATTGTATGGATATACCTATTTAGAGTAATTTTTTTCTAAAACTTAGAACCCAAACAGTCTCTCTTTCGAGTACGCCTTCTGTTTCAATCGCTTTCGCATTTTGAGTATTTGCCCAAAAAAGCGGCATGATTAGGTTGGGGACTGCTGAAAAAAGTTTCACGCCACAAAACCTAAACAAGGTTTTGCGATTGGATTTTTTTTGAGTTTTAAATAAAAAAGTAAGCAAAAAAAAACGTTCTTTGAAAATTTGCCCAAAAACATCCTCCACTGGTCACAGAATATTCATTATGAGTACGATGATTGCTGATCGGCTCTCGTAAGTGTCAGCCGACCGTGCCATTATTTTGTTCATATTGCAGCCCGCTTTCCCTTGTCCGAATTTGCCTTCAATTTGATTGCGTTCGTTTTTCTCTCATCTCTGTTTCTCTTTATGATAGCGGGTTTGCGTCTCTTTTTTGGTTATCGTCCAAGCCGTCGTCCGGTGTGGCGGATACCCCACTCTTTCCGATAAGCCCTGTTGGCGCAGGTCATATAAATATCCTCTGTTTGAACAACTTCCGGATAACAACCAAAAAGTTTTTTGTATTCCTCAACGTGCTCTTTTAAAAAAGCGAATTGGTTAAACAACTCAAAATCAAACTGATTAATGCATATATAACCGCTCATCAGACTGGCGTTTATTTTAGCACTGAACTCTATTTTACCGTCCTTTCCGCGAACGAGACGGGACGAATAAAGGGTTGATGTATTGAAACTATTTGGCACTCAATGCTATTCGTTCTGGTGCGGTACATCTGCTCTTGCTGTCGATAGAGTTCCTGAATGGTATCAATGGTATCACGGTCATCTTTCTTTCTATATCTTTGATTATAAAAGCTCTAATAATGACGCGGGCGTCAATATTGCCAGCATCCAAATCTGAAGACAAACTTTGGGCATAAACATCGGCCAACTTGCGCCAATGGAGCATTTTAGCCATTTTAACCCGGCGATTTTCAGGATCAAGCTTGCTCTCAAACTCGGTATGAAAATCGAAAATCGACACCTGTTTTTGTGAACGATTTTTGAACACAAAAGAAAAGATTTTGATCAAAAGATAATAAAAAATCTTGTACTTTTGCAAAAAAAATCAACTATATTATTGAAATTCAACCACGTAAGTATTATTTAATAGACCCTAGCTAACATACTTTTACTGATGTATCATTCCAACGTAAACTTGCAGATAATTTGTTAATAAAATTAAAAAAAATAAGTTTTTGTAATAAGTTAACTATATTTGCATTTATAAACTTTTAGTTTAAATCCACAAAATACAACTATTGTTAAAAAAAGGAGTGCCTATGGAAATATAAAAGACAGAAAGCAGAGTAACAGAAAAGGTCTATTCTAACTTTAAAACGGCTTTAATCACATGATTTCTAATAATTAAAACTTAATAAAAACATGAATAAAAATGCTTTTGGAAAAACAATATACGTCAAACGATGTCAGCTGTTTATAAAAACAGCAAGTTTAATTTTACTCTTCTTACTTATTAACATCTTTTTTGTAGATGCAGCTGTACATTTCTCACACGAGATAATTCCAATACAGAATGCTTATTCTGTCAGTATGAACAACTCTATAAAGAAAAGGGCAAAATCTATTACATCGCTTGCATATCAACAAAAAAATATTCTAATAAAAGGTCGAATTTTAGATGAAAAAGGTGACGCAATTATTGGTGCCAATGTAATAGAGAAGAAAAGAACCACAAATGGGGCATCCACGGATATAAATGGAAATTTTACAATATCCGTACCAGCAGATGCTGTACTTATTATTACATACATTGGTTACATTCAACAAGAAATAACGGTCAATGGAAGAAAAGAATTAAGGATAATACTGGTGGAAGATGCTCAAACCATTGACGAAGTGGTGGTCACCGGCTATCAGCGATTAGATCGCAAACTGTTTACTGGCGCGGCTGATGTTGTAAAAGCGGACGATGCAAAAATTGACGGGATATCGGATGTCAGTAGAATGTTACAAGGGAAATCGGCTGGTGTACAGATAACCAACGTTTCGGGAACTTTTGGAGCCTCGCCTAAAATTCGTGTCCGAGGAGCTTCATCTATATACGGAAATCAAAAGCCATTATGGGTCGTAGATGGCGTAGTGTTGGAAGACGTGGTAGAATTATCGGCAGATGATCTTTCATCAGGAAATGCCGAAACACTTATCAGTTCTGCCGTTGCCGGACTAAATGCAGATGATATTGCAAGTTTTCAAATACTAAAAGATGCATCGGCTACTGCACTATATGGCGCAAGAGCCATGAATGGAGTTGTTGTCATCACAACAAAGAGTGGGCGTAGCGGTGCGACTCGCATCAATTACACCGGCGAATTAACTGCAAAGTTGCGTCCAACCTATTCTCGATACAACATCATGAATTCGGTTGACCAAATGAGTGTTTACAAAGAAATGTTTGATAAAGGATGGCTCAATTATGCACAAGTTTCACGATATTCTTCCGGTGGAGAGTTTTTAACCCGCATTATTCATGAAGAACACTTTCCATTTTCTTTGCCCCTCTTTTCCTCTGTGGGATGAATGGTTTTACTATTTTCTAATCCGATGATTGTTTTTTGAACGTTTCTTACTCCGCAAA
>JAEZZZ010000054.1 GCA_023418255.1 Bacteroidota bacterium | reverse complement strand
GCAAACCTCGTGGTTTCTTTGAGACTGAATACCTTTACCAAAATAGACCTTGAAAAGTGGCTTAACGAACCATTTACTCCGCCTCCGGATGAACCAAATTCGGGCTGAAAGGGGGTTGGAACTTATGTTTTTCTCGTTGGGATGTATAGCTCAACGCATTATCTATTGCCCATAAAAACGTTTAGGACAACATTGAGAATTATCATAAATAAAAACTCACATAAAAATGAAAAAATATATTCAATTCTCATATTTAATTAGCATCGGTCTATTTTGTGCGATCTATGGATGTTCTCCACAATCAGACGTTATCACAGATATTCACAAAACAGATGTTTCAAAAATCTGTCGCGTAGAAATCAAACCAAGTCATTTGATGTTGATAGCCGACGGAAAAGCGACCATGAACTTGACTCCGATTGTTTATATAAAAGAGGGGGACAACGAAGTGCGATTACCTGACAGTCGTATAAAAGATGAATGGTTTCAGTATACTTCATCCCATTCAACACTTAATATTGGACGAAAATTTTCAACCTCTGACGCCTCGCTGATTGGCAAAACAATTAATGTAAAAGTATCAGTAATGGGCACAAATTTGCAGTCGGATGAAGCAACCTTTACTATTATAAAAGGTGTCGAGACGGAAGCTTATAATGAAATAGTATTTCCTGTCGTATTTCATGTTTTGCGTGAGAACAGGGAAGAAGAAATAACAGGCTTGACCTATGATAAAGAATTGTTTTATAATATTCTGCAAAAAATGAATAATACCTTTTCAGGTGTAAACTCAAAAAACCCCGTGGGGGTTGATACCCGTATTCGTTTTAAACCGGCAATTTATGCTCCAACAGGCGAAAAGCTCATGGAGCCGGGGATTAATCGAGTTACGATCAATAAATTGGAAGATCCGGAGGGAGATGTCGTTAGAAATAATTTGATATGGAGTCCTGAGCAATATCTCAACATTTGGCTTGTTTCTACACTTCGTGATAACAGTCCCTCTTTTTTGTTTCGATTTCTATGGAGATGCCAACCGGCTTATAAATATCCACATGCCACAAATGTGCCGCAAGGCATAGAACTAAGCGATTATTCTGGAAATGAACCATATTCCATATATAACGCGGGCATCATGTACAAGCTTCAAGATGTCGGAATCATATCTCATACATATTCCACCTATTATGGGTATGTTCCCGGAGTAAATGAGCTTGTTCATTATGTAGGTTACTATCTGGGATTGCTTCAAAATAATATTTTTCAAAAACCTATGCCGGGTGAGGATTACTGCGATGATACGATTGGCTACTATTCAAGCAAAGAGTTTTATTTAAAAAATGAGACATCATATAAAGAGACACCTGAATGTTTTTTCCTTTCAGAAAATATTATGGATGATCCTACAGGTTTTCATAATAGCATCTCTGCAGAGCAAAACAAACGGATGCGTTGGTTCATAGAAAACTGTCCTGAACGTTCTGCCTGGAAGTCTACTTTTGCTTTCACCGGCAAATAGATCACTTATTATAACACAAACTAAAGCATTATATTTAAAAACAGATAATTAATGAAACATAAAACGAAACAAACTTTGTTGCTCCTTATTTTGGGAATCTGGATTGCTTTGAGTGCTTGCAATAAAAACAACAACACATTCAGTATTTTGGGAAATATCAACGGCAACTGCCCTAAAAGTATTGTGCTTCAATATGTAAAAGATTCAATCGAGGTGAGGGATACAACCGATATTGTGAATGGAAAATTTAAATTTTCGGGAACAATTGATGAGCCGACACTTGCCAACTTCAACATCGTAGATGGTCTAATATGGCTTGAAGCAAATGCGATGACAGTAGATATAAATCTCAACGATGAATCATATACCGTAACCGGTTCAAAAACACACGAAGAACAAATTAAGTTGAATAAAAGGATAGACTCATTATCAAAAAACGTAAGCCAAATTACAGAACAAATTGACCTGTTAAAAGCAAAAATTGCAGGCGCATCCGACAAGGCATCAAAAGATTTTTTAACTATACAGCAAGATAGTTTAACTGCGTTACTTTCAAGGTACAACGTGAATCCATTTGATATCCAGGTAGATTTCATAAAAAAGCATCCAAATTCATATCATTCCGCTTTTTTGCTTTATCCTTTAAATGCAAGCGAAATCATTCCAATAGACACCGCCATTGAACTTTATGACGCGTTTGCCGAAAATGTAAAGCAAAGCTATTTTGGAAAAAAAATAGCGATCAATATTGGACTCTTGCATCAAAATAGAAAGGATGCTCCGGCTCCCGATTTTGATGTAACTGACCCAATCCATAATCGTTCTGTGAAGCTGTCTGACATGCGTGGAAAAGTAGTTTTATTAGATTTTTGGGCGCCATGGTGCAGCCCCTGTCGTATCGGCTTCAAACATCTGAAACACCTGCATGAAAAGTACGCGTCAAAAGGCTTTGAGCTAATTGCAATTTATACCGACAGCAAGGAAGACGAAAAGGCATGGAAAAAGGCTATCGCGGATGATGAAATCGGAGAATGGCATCATGTGAAAATTGCTGAAAACATGGCTTTGGAGGGAGGGACATCGAAAGATATTCGTTCAAAATATTACGTGCAAGCCATTCCTCGAAAAATCTTGATAGACCAAAAAGGGAACATCGTGGATATTTGGGTTGGAACAAGTACACAGATTGACAAAGAATTGGATGAAAGGATTCAATCTTTAATAGAATAATTGATACTCTATTTTCTCTGCTGAGCCGACTTTTTCATTGAGAGAGAGTCGGCTTTTTTCATCCCATCTCCCGCAAAACATCCAATGATTTTAAAGCAGGGAAATCATATAAATGTAAACGATAATAGCTGAGGAGATGGTTCAAAATTTCATTTCTATTCTCACGAGACAAGCGAAAACGATGCATGTTCCGATAGTTAATACGATTGAGATAAAAAAGGAAAACGCTTTGTTCGGCAGAAATATAATGAGTATGGAATGGTTTGTGATGAGCGAATTCACCATTCAGTAAATCGAAATAATTGCCTGATTCATATTTCATATTAGGATTAATTCCTAAAAAGCGCATTAGACCTACCAAAAAAGCAAGATGAAAATTTGCTGTTCCTCGCTTTTGAGCGTTCAATGCTTCTATTGAATGGCGGATGTAGGCAAAAATCGCCTCATTTTCAGTAGCATTACGCATCACTTTCTGCAAAAATTCCGATATAAAAAAGGCAATAGCCACTTTAGTGGCATCTGCACTAATGTTATGAACCGGTAGCAAGCAAGTTACATCGTGAAGTCGATGTATTTCTCGCGATGGGAGGTGCTCGACTTCAATCTGTAATAATGATAATGGGAAAAAAAGTGAAGTCTTTATTTTTGTCTTTTTCCCTTTGGCTTTTGGCAACAAATAGGAAACTGTGCCATAATGGCGCGTAAAGAGATGCGTTATGGAGTATCGGTCGTTATATGGTGAGGTTCCCAATACGATACCTTCTGTTTTGCGATACATAAAAATCGAAAGAATACAAGTTGCTTTATTGACTCGAAATTGAACAAAAGTATATAATCTGAGAAATTATTACAAAAAAACGCCCCGAAAAATATCGGAACGTTTTTTATTTCGTTTGTATATTCCTTTATGACTAATATACTTTCTTTTTGATGCGAGCTTTCTTTCCTCGCAAAGCACGAAGGTAATAAAGTTTTGTACGACGCACTTTTCCTTCACTGTTAAGTACGATATTCTCAATAAAAGGAGAATTCATTGGGAAAATACGTTCAACGCCGATGTTGTCAGACATTTTTCGCACGGTAAAACGTCTGTTGTCACCATGTCCCACAATTTTTATAACCACGCCACGATATTGCTGAACACGTTCTTTATTTCCCTCAACAATACGATAAGCAACCGTGATGGTATCCCCACTTTTAAATTTGGGAAAATCTTTTTTTTCAGGGGCAAGCGCCTCTTCTGCTATTTTAATTAAATCCATTGTAAATAAAGCTTTATGTTAATAATTAACTTTAAAAAACGCAATATAACGACATCAAAATTCGCCAGAGATTACGCAAAGCGGTTGCAAAGATAGCAATTATTATTGAATTGACAATAAGTAATTCAGATTGATTTATACGGTGAACTCAACAGTAAGTTCAATTAGTAAATTCACCAAAGTTTTACAAAGACGCGAAAAATAATCGTTTGAGTGTTTCATAATTCAAAATATTGCTGTCCGATAAAAAACAAAGCATCGCCTGAATAGGCGAAGTTTTCATAACCGCATGCAATCCGCGGAAAGCGGAGCAGCTTGCGGTAGTTCAAGCCCGCAAAAAAAATCTACCTGAAAGGCA
>JAEZZZ010000053.1 GCA_023418255.1 Bacteroidota bacterium | reverse complement strand
AAGTCTTTCAACATCGGACGAAACAAGTCTCGTTGTCCTTTTTCGGGTAATTTTCCTATCATAATTTTCAAGGTTTTTCTCTGTAAAGATACGAAAAACGGCAAATATACACAGGAAAAACAGGGGGTTGTTTTTCTGATAATCAAAGGAAATGGATGCT
Organism: Bacteroidota bacterium; assembly: GCA_023418255.1. Classification (GTDB taxonomy): domain Bacteria; phylum Bacteroidota; class Bacteroidia; order Bacteroidales; family Dysgonomonadaceae; genus JAEZZZ01. Next base: position 5,190 of record JAEZZZ010000053.1, on the reverse strand, counting down.
CTTAAGGAGCAACTAATGAAGTGCTAAACCCTTACATCTTTTCCCCACATTAATTTTTCGCGAAGTGTTTCAAAGAAAGAATGTCCGTGACGTTTTACAACTTTAAGTGTATATGGGGCTTTACAAACATCGACAGATGTCGTTTCACTGAACACATGGGATTGCCCATCCAGCGAAATCAAATAATTGCTACTGCGGCTTTCCACTTGAAGTGATATATGACTTTCGTCGTCCACCACAAGTGGTCGAGCCGTTAGGCTATGAGGCGCGATGGCAGCAAGAATGAAACTTGGCGTAGTGGGTGCAAGAATAGAACCGCCAATGCTAAGCGCATAAGCGGTTGAACCGGTTGGTGTAGCAATTACCAACCCATCCGACTGGTACGATGTAAGATAACGTCCGTTGATATGCGCGTGGATAGTTAGCATGGAGGCAGTATCTTGTTTCAAAATAGCCACTTCGTTAAGCGCACACATTCCATTGGGGAAAAACTTGTTTTTGGGAGTTAATGCGCTTAAAAGGGTGCGCTCCTCTATATCAAAATGCTTTTTTTCAATTTCAGAAAAGGTTGCGTCAATCTCTTCAAAATGAATGTCTGCCAAAAAACCCAATCGTCCGGTATTGATGCCAAGCACAGGGATTCCTGAACTACCAATGATAGCCGCCGTTCGCAAGAAAGTGCCATCGCCCCCCACGCTCACAGCCATATCAACAGAGGGCAACCTGTCAAATAGTATGCAAAATGATGAAAGTTGCTCTTGAAAAGAGTCGCTAAATGATGAAAAAAGGTTTTTCGACATGTAGACGTCGGCAAACTCATCTATTTTACGACACACTCGAAATGTCCGTTCTTCGGACTTCGAATCTTGATGGGCGTATTTGCTCGCGAACAACGCTATTTTCATTTTTTCGGTTTTTGTGTTCATCTCGACATTACATTAATATATCTTGCACAAATCGAAGACAAAATTAAATGCTCTTACAAATTTACATGATTTTTATTAGATAAACCTCTTGAGTGATTAAAATATAGTACGATCGTCTTTAAAATTAGTGCCATCATTCTTCTTTGAGCTATTATCACAGAAGGCTACAAAATTTTTAACGGCACAAGATACCCTTTGAAGTACATTTTTTGCCTTTTCTTATTTATTTCCTTAAAACGATTCCGTATCTTTGCAAATAAAATCGTACTCGTTGCTTAAAACTCAATTGCATTCGACCTTATGACAAAACTAAGTGTAAATATCAACAAAGTAGCCACGATTCGCAACGCGCGCGGTGGAGATATTCCCAACGTACTGCAAGTGGCCATCGATTGCCAACGCTTTGGGGCTGATGGGATAACCATTCATCCTCGCCCCGACGAAAGACACATTCGCCGAAGCGATGTGTTTGCTTTGCAGCCCAAAATAACAACAGAATTCAACATTGAGGGAAACCCGACAGCCGAGTTTATCTCTTTGGTCAGCAAAGTACGCCCGACACAAGTAACACTCGTCCCCGATGCACACGATGTGCTCACATCGGATCAAGGATGGGACACATTGCAACATGCTGAATTTCTAACAAATGTGGTATCTAATTTTCAAGAGCTGGGGATACGCGTTTCTATTTTTGTTGATCCCATTCCGGCGATAATAAAAGGCGCGTCGCGCATTGGTGCTGACCGCGTCGAACTATACACCGGAAAATATGCCGAACAATATCACAAAAACAGAGAACAAGCCGTTGCACCTTTTGTGGAAGCTGCAACTGTGGCACGAAATGAGGGATTAGGAGTGAATGCCGGACATGATTTAAACTTAGATAATTTAGCTTACTTGCATCAACGCATTCCGTGGCTCAAAGAGGTCTCTATTGGGCATTCGCTCATCAGTGACGCGCTCTATTTGGGTTTAGAAAAAACAATAAAAGCATATAAAAATTGTTTAAAATACACTTCAGATAAGGAATAACAAAAAATAGTTTCCTATCTTTAAATTTAGAATGATATAAATGACATAAATATTTAAAACGAAAATCGAATGATTCTACATCAAATACTCGCACAGGTACCCGTTGACACGGCACAATCACTTCAAGATGCCATGCACCAAGGACAAGCCGCCATTGAGTTGGGACAGACTCAGATAAATGCTTTCGACTTAGCACTCAAAGGTGGATGGATTATGGCTATTCTTGCTATTCTTCTGTTAGTTGCAATTTATGTGCTAATAGAAAGAGCGTTGGTTATCAGTAAAGCTAACAAAGAGGATAACTCTTTTATGAATCGAATAAAAGACTACATCCATGAAGGAAGGATAGATGCCGCCGTTGGATTGTGTCGAAACACCGATACGCCATCGGCACGAATGGTCGAAAAAGGAATCTCGCGCTTGGGACGCCCAACCACCGAAGTGATGTCAGCCATAGAAAATCAAGGAAACATAGAAATTGCTAAACTCGAAAAAGGAATTCCCGTTTTAGCAACGGTTGCTTCCGGTGCGCCCATGTTGGGTTTTCTTGGAACAGTAACCGGTATGGTCAAAGCTTTTATGAGCATGGCAGGAGCCGGAGCCAATGTGGATGTTACCATTCTTTCCACAGGAATTTATGAAGCACTCGTAACAACCGTCGCGGGTCTTATTGTTGGAATTATCGCCCTGTTTGCATACAACTATCTTTCCACTCGCATCAAAGGAATTGTAAATAAGTTGGAAATGCGTATCATGGAATTCATGGATATCTTGAACGAACCGGCAATTTAAAAGACTAAAGAAAATGGCTCTCAAACAGCGATTCAATATAGAAGCAAATTTTAGTATGGCATCCATGACGGATGTGATTTTCTTGTTGCTCATTTTTTTCATGATCACATCTACTATTGTGGTGCCAAATTCCATTAAAGTTCTGTTGCCAAAGTCGCAACAGCAAGCCCAAGCCAAGCCACTGACAAGAGTAACCATTGATGCCGATTTGAATTACTATGTAGCTACCGGCAACGAAACAGAGAAGCTGGTCACTTTTGAGCAAATAACCCCCTTCTTACAATCGGTATATCGAGCCGAACCCGATATTTTTGTCGCGCTCTATGCTGACGAAGATGTTCCCTACCGCGAGATTGTGCGTGTGCTCGACATCGCCAACCAAAATCAGTTTAAAATGGTATTGATGACAAGACCTCATTGAGAGCTATGGAAATAACACGAGAAAAAATAGGGGGATTTATAGGAGCAGTAGTCGTGGGAATACTGATCTTGCTTCTCTTATTGTTCTCATATTTCAGCATTGCTCATCCCCCGCAGGGGATAGAGGGAATCCCTGTAATGTTTGGTTCCGTAAACGAGGCCGGCGGATGGACAGAATCACAAAAAAACGAAACACCATCAGCCGCGCCGCAACAACAGAAGCCAACAGATATATCAGAAGAGTCCTTGATTACACAAGCAACCGATGAACCCACGCTAACCGTACAAGAGAAAAAGGAAAAAGAGCGATTGGAACAGCTGAAACGTGAAGAGGAACAACACCGACAAGAAGAGCTCAGGCGTAAAAAACAAGAAAAAGAGCGCCGAAAAGAGATAAACAAAAAAATGTCCGGTTTATTTGGTGAAGCAGATGGAAGCAAAGGCGAGGTCGAAGGCGCCGGGTTACAAGGGGCATCAACTGGAAACACAACAAAAGGCGCACCTACCGGAAGTGGTGGCATAGGCTCATACGATTTAGGTGGTCGCAGCCTTGGTCCAGGCGGATTAGCGCAACCGGGCTATTCAGTAAACGACTACGGCACAGTGGTTGTAAAAATCACTGTTGATCCAAAAGGCAATGTCGTTCATGCTGAAATTGGACGTGGCACCAACACTCCTAGTTCAACGCTTCGCAGCGAGGCCTTACGTGCGGCACGACGTACAAAGTTCAATGCCATTCAGTCGCCTAACAATCAACAGGGAACAATAACTTATACATTTAATCTACATTAAATTTATTAATATTTTACATCATGAAGAAAGTAGCACTATTTTTAGCCAACGGATTTGAAGAAACAGAAGCGCTCGGCACAGTTGATATATTGCGTAGAGCAAACATAACCGTTCTCACCGTGTCCATTACAGACGACTTAAAAGTAACCGGCGCACACAACGTTACCGTGATTGCTGACAAATGTTTTGACGAGGTAAATTTTTCGGGAATTGACCTGCTGGTTCTTCCCGGAGGAATGCCCGGTTCGCAGCATTTGAACGAGCACGAAGGATTGAAAAAGCAAATTGAAACTTTTGCCAATACACACAAAGCGATAGCCGCTATATGCGCGGCGCCTATGGTGCTGGGATATCTTGGATTGCTGGATGGAAAGCAAGCGACATGTTACCCCGGATTTGAAAAAGAGATGAAAGGTGCCACCGCAACGCACGAAAAGGTAACAATTGATGGAAACATCATCACAGGAAAAGGACCGGGACTAATGTTCGACTTTGCCTTGGCAATAGTTGAAAAAATAGCCGGGCCTCAGGTTCGTAAAGAGGTAGCAGAAGGACTTCTTTTGGCATGATGAACGTGCTGAAATAAAATTCCCCTGCTCTATGCAAAATAAATTCAATCTTTTTGCATAAATAAAGATGTCTTGTAATCATTTCAAACTCACCGTCTTTTAGGTCATTTCCTTTTTTTCGATCTTTACCGAAAAAACGTTATGTTCAGTTTAAATAAAGCAATCGATTTGTTTTATGTTTTCATGGTGTTGATTTGCGTAAGGGCATAGACGGTTTATGCGGATGTATCTGTCGGATCTTTTTAATCCCAACCGGCGGCAATATTTACGTGTTTGTAAATAAAAAACGCACTGCAATGAAATTGGCTCATTGGGAGCGTGGTGGTTTTGTGATTTATGATAAGCGTTTGGAATTCAGTCGTCTCAGTTATAAGATTTTTCAAGGAAAAGGAGAGTGTTTTGGCGTTCTTCGATGGGATGAATTGCTGTCTTTTAATTGAAGCAATCAGTCCAAAAACAAAGCGAAGAAAACGCTACAATTTGTCATTTCGCCATCGGCCTATCGCAAACAGATGCAGAAGGAGGGTACATATATGAAACCCTCATGATTATTCCAACACCCACGAGGATGAAAATTTAGTGGAATTATTCACCGTTAGTCCTTTTTTCATAGCTTTGTATCGTCTGCTCTGCAGACGTCTGTAACGCTTAAAAGAAGG
>JAEZZZ010000063.1 GCA_023418255.1 Bacteroidota bacterium | reverse complement strand
CATAAGTTCCAACCCCCTTTCAGCCCGAATTTGGTTCATCCGGAGGCGGAGTAAATGGTTCGTTAAGCCACTTTTCAAGGTCTATTTTGGTAAAGGTATTCAGTCTCAAAGAAACCACGAGGTTTGCTAAAGCCCATTTGTACTTTGCCGTTTGTTTCAGCCAACACAATAGCAACATAGTCGTCAAGGCAGTCCATATTTGAATCTCCACGGCATTCTGAGAAGTGCCGATAAAGCTCTTTATACGGAGCAATTGCTTGAGGTTGCGAAAGAAAATCTCTATTTGCCATCGTGCTTTGTAGAGTTTGGCAATGGTGGATGCCGCAAGCGACATATTGTTGGTAAGTATTTGGACTGTGAACTGATGTTCATCGTTCCATACGGCAATGCGCCTGAGCCGATTGGGGTACTTTTTAGAGGTATTTACTCCCTTCAACTCGATAATCTCATCTATTAACACGTCTTGGGCAGCGTGTGCCGGTAAATCCAATTCTCGGACACGCTCATAAACGAGGTTATCCTTGTGGCGGACTACGAAAAACACCTTTTTGCTGTCCCAATAATTCAACAGTTCAAAATTGCAATACCCTCGATCGGCTACAACCACCGAATGTGGAGCAACGGGGATATCAAAAGAGGCTTTGTCGTCCGTGTGTTTCCCTGTGGTAATATGCACAAATTCAGGAAGAAGACAGTCGTAGTCGAGCAGTGTATGCATTTTTATGGCTCCTTTAGTCGTGGAGTAGTGAGCCCAATCGTAAAGGGCCATTGTCAAGGTTACCATAGAGGAATCAAGCAACTTGACAGGTGCCTTGAATCGAAATTTGGTGCGTTGATATGATGCCTGCTGTCCTAAATGCTGAAAGACGGTATAATAGATGTCTCTGAACACCCGACTATCTCTATGAGCGTTCTGATATGCAACGGTAGACTTGGAGGGTGCACGAGAGATCCCCAAGTGATTCAGATTGCCATTGGCTGAATTAAGTCCGTTAGAAATGTCTCTGACCGAGTCACAATTAGAGAATTGGCAAAACATCATACTGATGAGCTGACTCCAAGTGTCATAACCCTTACAGTGCTTGTCTGTCTTTGAGTCTCGAATGATTTTTCTTATTTTTTCTTTCGGCAATTTGCCGATTGCTTGCGCAAAGAGTGTTATATTTGTCATTGGAAGTAGAGTTTGCAAAGGATTTGCATGTTCCCTTTGCTAAGGTAACTATTTTGTGCCTTAATTCTACTTCCTTTTTTTATCCCTTTTCCAAACGTTTAGGACAACATTGTCAGCATATAAGAGTGATTATGATAATTATTGCACGGACGAACAAAAGTTGGAGAAACTACTTACTTTCTTTCGAACCCAAAAGGCTGGATTTTATCTCTACTACAATAATATCAAGAATAAAATCGTTGGTAAAACAGAATGTTTTAAGGATGAAGACGAGTTTATAAAGAAAAATAAAGTGTGCAATGCGAACACTTATTCTCTTTCAATAATATCTAATGGAAATGTGTCTATTTGCGAGATGCTATATGATAATCCGATTTTTCTAATTGGAGACATAAAAAAACAGAAATTGGGAGATATATGGAATTCTGAGAAAGCATTGGATTTATATAATGGAATAGGAATAATAAATAATGATGTGGAAACAGGTAATGGTTTTTCTATTGAACAGAACCCTTGTTTAAAGTGTAATTCATTTAATAAATGCAAAGGAGGTAGTTCTAAAAAAATATGTTATGTAGACATAGTCAATGTATATGGAAAAGGGAAACATAATTTCCCTGACCCAAGATGCCCTAAAGCTCTGAGTGCGAATAAAAAATTAATGATTTAAATGCAATAATTATGAAAAAGATTAAACAAAAGATTCTGGTTGCATATTTGTTATTTGCCAGCATCTGTTATTCTCAAAATGTAAAAATATCAGGAACAGTTTTAACTGCAAATGATAATCAAGCTATAGAATTTGCCAATGTTCTTATTTTGCAGGAAATTGATAGTTTGTATGTAAACGGAACAATTACGACCCATAATGGACACTTTGAAATATCCACGCCTATATGCAATTATATAATTCAATTCAGAGCATTGGGCTATGAAAATAAGTTTATAACTATGACCTGTTCGGCAGGGAATGATGTTAATATGGGAAATATCGCCTTAACCGAAAGTAGTATAAATCTATCAGAGATTGTTGTATCCGCTTCCAAACCGATTATAAGAAGAGAAGTTGACAGAATGGTTTTTGACGCAAGTTCCGTAAACACCGGAGCCATCAATGCGTTGGACGTGTTGCAGAATATGCCCGGATTAAACGTTACCGAAAACAGCATACACATTATCGGAAAAGGAGAAGTTATTGTACTTATCAACGACAGACAAGTGAAGATGTCGGGTAAAGATTTGGCTAATTTGCTTAAAACATATTCAGCAAGCGATTTGGATAAAATAGAAGTAATTACTATACCTCCCGCAAAATATGACGCCGAGGGTAACGCCGGTGTGTTGAACATCGTAATAAAAAAAGCCCGCAAAGATTTTTTGGGAGGAAATGTGTCATACGCTCATAACTTTTCAAATTATAACAGAGGCGCCGTTACCGGAAGCCTTACTTACAACAAAGGAAAATTATCGGCTTTTTTAAATACCGGTGGCGGGTTAGGCAATACGGGCTACGAAGAAAGCAACAACAAATTTTACCCTTCCTCTGTATGGAAAAGCCATACAGATGTAAAACAAAAAAGTGATTATGCCAATTTACGAACCGGACTTGATTATGAGTTAAATAAAAGAACAGACATTGGTTTTTCGGTTGAATATTCGCTTAGCAAACCCAACGGCTTGTCGGTCAATGAAACAGGGATATATGCGTTGAATGCGCAACTGCCCGAAAATATGCTGAAATCATCGAATACTTCCGTAAACCAATGGAATGTGGGGATAGTAAACTTTCATCTTGATACAAAACTTGATACACTTGGTAAAATGATGCGTTTCGACGCCGATTATTTAACCTACAAAAATTCATCCGAAGATGTTTTTATATCCAATAAATATGATGGCGATAATCAACTGATTTCATCTTCCCGATTTGGATATAATAATGAGCAAAATCGCGACATACAAGCTTTCTCAACAGCCTTGGGTTTTGTTTTGCCGTATAACGGATATAAATTTGAGTTCGGACTCAAAACATCCTTTTCGCAAACGCAAAACGGTATGAATTATTACAATCATACAGTTTTGGGCGACCAACAAAATGATTTTCTCTACAAAGAGAATATTTATGCCGTTTATGGCGATTTTTCAAAAAAAATAAGCAAAAAGTGGGCAATGCGCGGAGGCTTGCGAGCGGAATATACACAAACAAAAAGCTCAGCGGAGGCGACAAATTATTCTGACAAAGACGCCTATTGGCGCGTATTTCCCACACTTTATATCGGATATAAACCAAACGATGAAAATTCGTTTAGTTTGAGTTTATCCAATCGCATTTCACGCCCAAGATTCAATATGGTAAATCCGTTTAAATTATACGAAAATCAATATAGTATTGTGTATGGGAAACCCGATCTAAAACCGCTGTCTTATTATTCCGTAAATATGGGTTACACGTTTAAGAATAATCTCAATTTTAGCCTTTATTACAATTATATTCAAGACCAATTCGGACAAGTAATTGATATGAATGAAACGACAAATATTACACAGATTTATTGGGATAACTATTTAAGTTCTCATTCGGTAGGAGTGCAAAACTCGTATGTTTTTAATAAAATTAATTGGCTTCAAAGCTATTTTCAACATACATTATCTTATTCAAAGTCAATATCTGATTCGCCATTTACTATTGCCGAACGCAGTGGTATAAATTATTACATAAGTCTAAACAATACCTTTTATTTCAATAAATCAAAAACATTTACAGGGCGTTTGTTAGGTTCCTATAAGTCGAAAGAATATACTGCCGGGGTTATTAGAAATCCATATTATACCGTAAGTGCCGGGGTAAATTATTCGCTTTTGGAAGGCAATTTAAAGTTTGGATTGAATTACGCTAACTTTATCGTATCTAAGTATAGCGGAGTAACCAATTCAAACGGAATGGAAATGAAGTTCAACAATACATTTTCGTATTCGGCGTTGCAACTTTCGGTTAGCTACGCAATTGGCGCGAAACTTTCATCTGATAAAAGAAAGAATAGTATTGACGATATAAAGAATAGGTTGTGAATCTGATGTCAAAAAGTTTTCCCCTTATCCACCAACCCGATGCCATGGACTGCGGTCCCGCCTGCCTCGGAATGATAGCGAAGTACTACGGCAAAGACTATGATATAAATAACTTGCGAAAGAGTTCATATATCAGTCGCGAAGGCGTGTCGATGCTCGGCATCAGCCGTGCAGCCGAAAACATCGGCTTACGCACCTTGGGCGGTCGCATCACGTTCGAGAAGCTGGCAGAAAAAGCCCTGCTGCCCTGCATCGTGCACTGGAAACAAGACCACTTTGTGGTAGTGTATAAAATAGAAGCCCCCCTTAATCCCCCCAAAGGGGGGAAATGTTTCTCCCCCTTTGGGGGAGTTAGAGGGGGCATTTATGTAGCAGACCCCGGCAAAGGTCGTATTCGTTTTTCGCAAGAGGAGTTCTGCAAAAACTGGATAAGCACCCGCACCAACGGAGAGGAAAAAGGAGTAGCCCTGCTTTTCGAGCCAACCGCGCTATTTTACGAAAAAGAGGGCGATACCGTGAAAAAGGAGAATCGATTGAAATTCCTCTGGAAGTATTTAGTAAAATACAAACGTTTTTTCACGCAGTTGATTCTCGGTCTGTTCTTGGGAAGCCTCTTGCAGTTGATATTCCCGTTCCTTACACAAGCCATCGTGGATACCGGAATACAGGGTAAAGATATAGGTTTCGTATGGCTTATTCTCATTGCTCAAACCATGTTGCTTTTCAGTCGAACAGCTATCGACTTTATCCGCCGAAAAATCTTGTTGCATATCAGTACACGAATAAATATCTCTCTTATTTCCGACTTTTTTATTAAACTGATGAAACTGCCGATGAAGTTTTTCGACACCAAACTCACGGGCGACCTGCTGCAACGCATCGAAGACCACCGCCGTATCGAAAACTTCCTCACGGTGCAAACGCTTAATATGCTCTTTTCGGTGTTCAGCTTCGTGATTTTCGGCATCGTGCTTTTTGTCTATAACGTGCCTATATTCTTGGTTTTCCTTGTCGGAAGCATACTCTACGGTGTGTGGATAATGGTTTTCTTGAAAAAACGCAGGGTATTGGATTACAAGTATTTCGAGCAACAGGGAATAAACAGAAACGTGGTGTATCAGCTTATTACCGGGATGCAGGAGATAAAACTGCAAGGTTGCGAACAGCGCAAGCGTTGGGAGTGGGAAGATGTGCAAGCCGACCTTTTCGATGTGAATATGCAGTCGCTCTCGCTGCAACAAAATCAGGAGGCGGGAAGTATTCTTATCAACGAGCTGAAAAATATTATTATTACCGTGCTGGCAGCAACCGCCGTTATCAGCGGAAACCTCACGTTGGGTATGATGTTGGCTATTCAATACATTATTGGTCAGTTGAACTCTCCGGTAGAGCAGATGATGAGTTTTATTTACAGTTGGCAGGATGTAAGCATCAGCCTCGACCGAATGAACGAAATCCATACTCAAAAGAACGAGGAGGACGAGAATCGCACGGTAGAAGATTTGCCAGAAAATCGTTCGGTAAAAATCGAAAATCTCTGTTTCAAATACGACGGAGCAAGACCCGATTATGTGCTTGACAATATCAATCTGGATATTCCGCAAGGCAAAGTAACTGCAATCGTGGGAGCAAGCGGAAGCGGAAAAACCACGCTCGTGAAACTGCTTTTGGGCTATTACGAACCTGATGAGGGAAAAATCGAAATCGGCAACGAGAATTTAAATAAATTCAGTCTAGCATGGTGGCGCACCGAATGCGGAGCCGTGATGCAGGAGGGTTATCTCTTTTCAGATAGTATCGCCCGTAACATCGCCCCCTCGGACGACGAGATAAATATCGAACGACTGCGTTATGCCGCACGAGTTGCCAATATTGCCGATTATATCGAGGCTCTGCCGCTCGGCTATAACACCCAAATCGGACAGGACGGACAGGGTGTAAGTCAGGGACAACGACAACGCATCTTGATAGCCCGTGCCGTGTATAAAAATCCGCCGTTTATCTTTTTGGATGAGGCTACCAACGCCCTTGATGCCAATAACGAGAGGGCGATTGTTGAAAATTTGGCTGAATTTTACAAGGATAAAACCGTTGTTGTGGTAGCCCATCGGTTGAGCACGGTAAAAAATGCCAACCAGATTGTTGTTCTCGACAATGGCAAAATTGCCGAAACAGGTACGCACGAAGAACTTACACTAAAAAAAGGGAAATATTACGAGTTGGTAAAAAATCAGTTGGAATTGGGGAATTAAGCCCCCTAAATCCCCCAAGGGGGACTTGGAGATGAATGACGAAAAAATAATACTATAAAGAATGAATGATAAAATAACTGAAAAAACATCCAATAACTCCACTATCGCAAAAGCCTCCCCTTCGGGGAGGTTGGTGGGGCTTGAATTGCGTAGCGAAAAAGTTCGTAATATAATCGGTCAGGTGCCACCTGTATTGTTACATTACGGAATAATGATAATAGGCGGAGCTCTATTGATTTTGGTAGGCGTATCGGCTTTTATCCCGTATCAGCCCGGCATAGATGTGGAAATAACCGTAACACAATCCGATAACGGAACTCTGCAATATTCAACTCGCATCCCCAAAAGTGCTATGAAAAACAGAGCTAAGTTTACGGAAGTAAGTCTTAGCTCATCGTCAGATATGCCGTTGCCCTCCCGATTTCGAATTGGAGAAATCTCGGAAAACGTGCAACTTTCCGGACAAGAAGCTTGGCAATCGGCTACACTTATCCCGATAGATAATATATCTGAAGACATTTTATTGGATAAGCCTGTAACTGTACAAGGCAAAATTTTACTTGAAAAACAGAGTGTGATGAGGTGGGGTGTGGGGAAAGTAAAATAATATTACTCTAATTGGTTTGTATTCTTTTAAAAAAAATTACCTTTGCCAAGTATTTCACGACAAAGAAAACCATAGCAAAACGATGCGAAAATTTTGTGGTATAAATCGTGGGTATACTTAAATTTCACAGAATAGAAAGTTGATTGTCAATGATTATTTTGCGTTATAGGAATCACGCTCGAATCACTTTGAAACATTCCTAAAATTAAAATTTTAATGTAAATGTAAAAAGTCCGTTGCTAAGCACTTGTTTTGCAGCGGATTTTTTATGTCAATTATAATTTACTACTCCCATGTGTTAATATTGCCTGGTAATGTTTCATTTTTATGAACATCTTGTTTTGTGTATTGTTTTAACAATATAGTTTTAATATTTACAAAACAATGAAAAAATTAGCGGATATTGGGCTCATCGGATTGGCGGTGATGGGCGAAAACTTAGTTCTCAATATAGAAAACAAAGGCTATTCCGTAGCCGTATATAATCGTACTCTCTCTAGGGTGGATGCTTTTATTCACGGACGGGGTGCAGGAAAAAATATTGTTGGTACCCACTCACTGGAAGAGTTTGTTGCATCATTAGAAAGACCCCGAAAAATCATTCTTCTTGTTAAAGCCGGAAATCCGGTGGATTCATTTATAGAAAAACTTATTCCATTGTTAGACAAAGGGGATATAATTATTGATGGAGGCAACAGCTATTTTATTGATACAATGCGGCGAACCCAACTTGTCGAGAGCAAAGGATTGCTCTATGTTGGTTCGGGAGTTTCAGGAGGCGAGGAGGGAGCGTTGCACGGTCCTTCGATGATGCCCGGTGGCTCACCTGAGGCGTGGCCATTGGTAAAAGAGATATTTCAATCCATCGCGGCAAAAGTAGAAAACGGAACACCTTGCTGCCAGTGGGTAGGAGAGAATGGAGCCGGGCATTTTGTGAAAATGGTGCACAACGGTATTGAATATGGCGATATTCAAATTATTGGAGAAGCCTATCATTTGATGAAATCGTTGCTGAATATGTCGGCACAAGAGCAACATCACGTTTTTTCCAAATGGAATCAAGGGCGACTCAACTCATATCTTATTGAGATAACAGCAAATATACTTGCCTATAAAGACAAAGACGGTTTACCGTTGATAGATAAAATATTGGATACGGCAGGGCAGAAAGGAACCGGAAAATGGACCGTTGTTTCCGCGCTTGATGTAGGTGTTCCACTCACGTTGATTGGCGAATCCGTTTTCTCGCGTTGTCTCTCTGCACAAAAAGATTTGCGTGTAAAAGCATCGAGGCTTATTTCATCGCCCGCGCCCAATTTTAAAGGTGATAAAGAGCAGTTTATTCATGATTTAGAAATGGCATTGTATGCTTCCAAAATTGTTTCGTATGCGCAAGGATACGATGTGATGATTCAAGCCGCCAAAGAGTATGGTTGGAACCTCAATTATGGCGATATTGCTCTTGTTTGGCGTGAGGGCTGCATCATTCGTTCGGCATTTTTGGAAGAGATAAAAAAGGCTTTTGATAAAAATCCGGAGTTAGAAAACTTATTGTTGGATTCATTCTTTAGAGAAGCCGTTGAAACTGCACAAATAAGTTGGCGTCGAGTGTGTGCCGCGGCTATCGAGAATGGTATTCCTGTCCCGGCTCTTTCATCGGCTCTGGCATATTTTGATGGATTCCGCACAGAGCGTATGCCGGCAAATCTTTTGCAAGCACAACGCGACTATTTTGGCGCACATCAATATGAGCGTATCGACAAACCGAGAGGAGAGTTTTTCCACACCGATTGGACAGGTGAAGGCGGCAATACCACTTCAACGACATATAAAGTATAGACCGAAGAAGCCCGCGACATACAAAAAATAAAAGCCTTTGACAATTGCCAAAGGCTTTGTTCTTTTACGGGCATGATATCGTGAAAACGCATGCCGCCGTTTAGTCAATCTCTTATCCGGGCTTATACAAACTCTTTTTTTAGATTTGCTACCCAGGATGCCAAACGCTCATCCGTCATATCGTCTTCGTTGTCCTCATCCAGAGGCAATCCCACCCATAATCCATCTATTACAGATTCCGAATCGTCGTATGTATAGCCTTCATCAGGTACTTGTCCTACAATTTTTGTTTTGTCATGAATCTCATCGTAAATTACGCGAAGAGAACCAACAAAACTATCAGAGAATGAAGCGCTATCGCCCAATCCGAACATGGCAATGGTTTTGTTTGATAAATCCATTTTCGCGAACGACGGCAAAAATCCGTCCCAGTCGTCTTGTAGGTCACCTACGCCTGTGGTAGAAGTGCCCAGTATAAGGTATGGGTAAGCCTCAATATCAGCGATGCTTACACTGTCCACATTAAATATGTCAGCTTTTCCTTCAAATAGATCTTGTACTCTCTTTGCCACTGATTCTGTGTTTCCGCCCGAAGAGCCGTAAAGAATTGCAATCTTGTTCATTGTTGTATGATTTTTAATTATTAATTGTTTATCTCTTTTTATAAACAGTTAAATTTAAAAATTGTTTGTTTCTATGGTATAAAATGTTGTATGCGTGGTTTTTTTGTAATTCACGACAAATGTATTATTTTTGTGCATATTTTGGCTCGGTAGTTCAATGGATAGAATAGAAGTTTCCTAAACTTTTGATCCGGGTTCGATTCCCGGCTGAGCTACATTTAATATTTGGTTACAACAGAGCTATCTTCATATTGTCGCTAATGTGTGTTGCCTCAGGCAGCAGAATGATGGAAAGGTTTATTCATCAATCAGTTTTTTAATTTAGTTTTAATCTATAAATTTTTTCCAGATGAGCAGAGGATTTGTTAAAGAAGGAGATCAAGAAGATGTTCCTATTGTCGCGCCGCGAGCTTATTTGCCGGATGGAGTCACCAACTATGTGACACCTGCCGGTCTGAAGGCATTACACATCGAGCGGGAGGAATGGCTGGAACAACGCGAAGCATTGATTGAGCAAGAGGATAAAGACCATCGGGTGCAGATAAATTACATCAATGCCAACCTCAATTTGCTCGAAGAGCGTATTCATTCTGCTCAGGTCGTAGATGTTTCACATCAGGCAAAGGACACCGTGTTGTTTGGTGCGAAAGTGACATTGTATAAAAAAGAGGAAAAGAGCACTTGCCAATATCAAATTGTAGGTGTGGACGAGGCAAATATCGCTGAAAACAAAATATCATTTTTGTCGCCATTGGCGAAAGTGCTTTTAACCAAAAAAATAGACGATATTGTAACTTTGAAAACACCCAAAGGAATGCGTACTATGGAGGTGCAGTCAATTGAATATTAAACAAAAATGGCATACAAAATGATCTGCTTTTTTATAAATATATCCTATTGATGATTAGCTAATTATTCTTATTTTTGTATATTGCATAATATCCTGAGGACTTAATTTCCATAATAAAGGTTTCTTTGTGCCTTTTATCTCTTTTAGCTTTTTTTTCCTTTGTGCGTTAAGAGATCCGGCACTCAATAGAAGAGCGATAAGTAGAATAAATTTTATCGGATTCATAATAAGTCGTTTTTTTATTTGTTACATTGTTTTTTTGATTGTTTAAATAGCGCTTGCATTGCAGAAGGCTTGTAGGACTCTACCCCATAAATATAGCCATTTTTTGTGCTGTAACCGGAATTAACTTCTCCAAAAATTTTAGAGAAGTACTGAAACTTGTCGTTGTCAATAGTGCTTGGGTATGTGGTGCCGTTCTGCGTCAACTCCATTAGCCAGGCTTGATATTCATTCTTGAATTCTGCTTTTTTCCCTTAGTAACAAGCCCAATCGGTATAATAAAGGTCTCTTTCAAAGTCACCTTCAAGCTCAATAATTTTTAGAATATTTTGAATAAGAGCCAATTCAAACTCCATGATTTCCTTGTTATCACCAAACTTGGTTAAATTATGGTGTGCCTTTTGAAAAACATGAATCCATTCGTGTTTCAATATTTCCTAACCTAAATGTGAATTTCTAAGGATCGACTCTTTATATATCCAAACCTATCACTGAACTTTTCTTGCTCAGATTTAATTAAAAAACTAATTTCAGAATCATTGTTTCTAGTTGTGTTTGAAGAAGATCTTAGCCAAAACGCGAACGGTTGTGATTCCCGGTTTGGTTGTTTTTTAATCGTTTTGATTTGGCTGCACATCAAAAGAGTTATTGTCAATACAAGATACAACAAGAAAAGTCAATAATATAAATGAAAGCTTCTCTTTCATTGTTAATATGTCATTAAGGTTATTATCCTGTCACAAATTCAATATTTCTCTTGCTTCGGCTGATGTTGCCACTTCTCTGCCGAGAAGTTTTGCCATTTGCACCACCTTATCCACCAGCTCGCCGTTTGATTTTGCCAGTACGCCGCGTGAGAGGTAGAGGTTGTCTTCAAAACCTACGCGTACGTGTCCGCCCATCACGATGGTGGGTGCCGCGAGCGTAAAAGCGTGGCGCCCAATGCCTGTGGCAGTCCAAGTGGAGCCGGGAGGTATGCTGTTAACCATCCAGCAAAGATTGTTTACGTTGGCAGCCGCGCATCCGGGAACTCCCAACACAAAGTTGAACTGCATAGGCGCGCCGGGTACTTCGCCTTTAGCGGCCATGCGCAAAATGGTGTCGATGTGTCCCATCTCAAAACACTCATATTCCGGTTTAATCTTGTTTTCAATCATTCTTTTTCCAAAAGCGCGCATCATGGGAAGGGTGTTTTCAAACACTTCGTCGCCAAAGTTACAGGTTCCACAATCAAGCGTGGCCATTTCGGGGAACAGTTCGGTGGGTTGTAATCGTTCTTCGGCGGTCATTCCTACAGCTCCGCCTGTTGAGGGAATTAAGATTACATCCGGGCATGCTTCCTTTATCGCGTCCATACACACTTTATATCGCTCCTTGCTTTGTGTGGGCGTGCCATCGTCTTCGCGAACATGGACGTGCACGATGGCAGCACCGGCATCGACGGCTGATTTCGCTTCGCGAACAATTTCTTCGGGCGTATAAGGTACGGCGGGATTTTGTTCTTTTGTCACTTCTGCGCCGCAAATAGCGGCAGTAATAATGAGTTTTTCCATTTTAATTTTTTTTATATAGGTTACGAGATATATATTTTATTAATACTACAAAAAAAGTTCTCTTTGAAATTCAATTTTCTATCAATTTTTTTTTTCGTTGGCAAGCTTTGGGAACGACACATGTACCACTGGCTCTGCAAACAACAATTGGTTTGTCAAGCACATCGGCGGCAGATGGGGAAATGTCGATGCGTGGGCGAATCACTTTCTTCGCTTCAAACGTCATGCGGCGCGAAGAATTGCCTACTTTGGTTATCTCGCCGGTGGCTTCAATAAAATCTCCGGCATAAACAGGAGCGAGAAATTCTACATTATCGTATCCTACAAACAAGCCTTCATCGCCATCATTGGCAATCAGCAGCTCGGTGGCCACATCGCCAAACAGTTGAAGCATCTTTGCTCCGTCCACAAGATTTCCCCCATAATGGGCGTCGTGCATGCTCATGCGTACTCTAATCATCGATTTTTGCATAGTGATAAAATATTATGATTACTCAATGTTGTACCTAAACTGATTTTTGTAACTAACAGATGCTGTCATCAATCGATCGAACCTTTGTTCGCCAAAATATCTTCTGTTGAACTTATAGCAGAATTCATTCAAATAACTT
>JAEZZZ010000148.1 GCA_023418255.1 Bacteroidota bacterium | reverse complement strand
TTTTGCGGAGTAAGAAACGTTCAAAAAACAATCATCGAATTAGAAAATAGTAAAACCATTCATCCCACAGAGGAAAAGAGGGGCAAAGAAAATGGAAAGTGTTCTTCATGAATAATGCGGGTTAAGTGAAATCAATAATTCATTGGATATGATTGGTTTTCGAGAATACACAGAATTTGAAGAAAAGCAACTTTGGGATAAGCACAAAACATTGACAGAAAAATACAATGCAGAAAAAGCAATACTGAATGAATTGTATGAAAAACAGAAAGTTGCACGAAAAACAGCAGAAAAATATCAAGGTAATTATTTCCCGAAAATTCTAACATTGAGCGAAAGGTTCAAGGCTGTAATTGAGAAATACTTACCCCAAAATCAAACAAAGCCACAAAACGGTACTTACTTTGACATGGCAATTGTCTCAGCTATCCATAAGGAATGCAACGACGAACAATTCGATAATATCTCGGAACTGAGTTTTTATGCCGTGCTGAATTTGTTGCCATCGTCTGAGAAATTGACTATTAAAAATGGCGAAAGAAATAGGATTTATTACCTGATACATAAATTGTAGTTTATATTCTGCCGAATATAAACGCAACTTTTCAACCGAGCACTCCACAGCACAAATAGAGCCCGAACCAGATAAACCCGGAAAGCTACGTCTTGCTATTGACGGATTGGATATTATTGAGTGGTTTCGCTTTAAATATAGGGAGTTTCAGAGAAGTATAGGGATTGATTGGACTAATAAGGAAATGAAGAAGAAAAACATTTGAATTAAACTATTATTTTCCAAACACACTTTGTAGAATAGAATGATTCTCTAATCTAATTTTTGCATTCAAATTAGCTTTGTTTTTAAGTTCTAACTGTATTGTGTTGTTTATAATGATATTTTCGGGAACTTCAATTGGTAATAAAATTTCATAATTATTTTCAGTCAAACTGATATGCTCAACATCTTGAATGAGAGTTGTTGTGAATAGTAAATCATTGCCTTTATATATAGAAACTAATGTTCCTTTGGGTACTTTTTTATTGACCATTTTTGGACATGAAGTTAAGAGTAATTTTGTAGAGTTATCGCATTCTTTCACTATAGCATTACATTCTAATTCATTCGGTATTTTTATAAAGTATGCCATTGAAAAAAGAATAGCCAATAATGTTATCAAACAAATATTTCCAACTCGAACCAATAATGGAGGAATAGCTCCAATAATATTTCTTACCTTTTCGCTTCGCAATTCAATTTTTTCCATGTTCAAATTTTCCCTAATTTCCTAATTCTAATTGATTCTTAATAAGATTATAATAGTATCCTTGTTGATTCACAAGCTCTGTATGAGTGCCTCTTTCAATTATTTCTCCTTGATGTAGAACAACTATTTGATCTGCATTCATAACCGTACTTAGTCTATGTGCAACAATAAATACTGTTCTTGACTTCATGAAATCCGCAAGATTGTTTGTTATTTCTTTTTCATTTGTTGCATCGAGTGCATTTGTTGCTTCATCCAAGAAAAGATATTGAGGATTTTTGTATATTGCTCGAGCAATGAGAATACGTTGTTTTTGACCTTGACTTATTCCACGTCCTTCTTGTCCGATAATTGTATTGTATTTTAATGGAAGTCGATTGACAAACTCGTCTAAATTTGCCATTTTTGCAGCATAAGCCAATCTATCAGTGTCAATTATATCATCAGATAAAGCTATATTTCGAGCAATAGTTTCTGAAAAAATAAATCCTTCTTGCATAACAGCACCACATTGTTGTCTCCAAAAATCAGTATCAATGTCGTTAAGGTTGTAATTATCAATTAAAATATGTCCCTCATTTATTTTGTAATACTGTAAAAGCAATTTAATCAATGTTGTTTTACCACTTCCACTTGCTCCAACAATGGCTGTAGTAGTACCTTTTGGGACATCCATACAAATGTTTTTTAACGTTGGTGCAGTAGTGCCTTCGTAATAAAAGGAAACATTATCCACCAAAATACGTTGAGTTTCATTATTGATTTTTTTTAGTTTTCTATCTTTGTTTTCATCGTCCTTCTCCGTTGTGTTAGCTATACGTTCCAGACTTATTTTAGTGTCCTGCATATTATATATAAATTGTGCAATCTGCTCCACCGGAACACTTAATTGTCCGATAATATATTGTATTGCAAGCATCATTCCAATGGATAAACTGCCAAAAACTACCGAATAAGCAGCCATAAATGTAATCAGTACATTTTTTGTTTCATTAATGAAAACACTTCCAGCCGTTTGGCTTTGTCTAAGTTTGAGTGCAGATATGTTTATTTCAAAAAGTTTAGCTTGAACATCTTCCCAATCCCAACGCATTCGATGAGAGCAACCTTGAAGTTTTATTTCTTGCATGCCTTGTATTAGTTGATATGTTCTATTGTCATTAATAGCTTGTTGTTCAAATATTTGATAGTCAATAACTTTTCGTTTTCTCATAAAGAGTAGTAGCCATCCTATATACAAAAGACTTCCGATAATAAATATTGTGAAAATAGTAAAATTGAAATACCATAGAATCGCACCGAAAACTATGAAGTTAATTCCGGCATATAAAACATTTAGCACTTGTACTGTTATAAATTTTTCCAAACGTTTATGATCTTCAAATCGTTGGAGAATGTCGCCTGTAAGCTTTGTGTCAAAAAAAAACATAGGTAACTTCATTAGCTTTATAATGAAATCTGAAAGCATCGAAATATTTACACGAGTACTAATGTGAAGTAAAAGCCAATTTTGAACAAATTCTGCAGACATCTTGCTAAACAACAATATAAGTTGAGCTGCAAGAATAGTGTTAATAAAGTGTAAATTGCTGTTTTTAATACCGACATCGACAATAGCTTGCGTAAGAAATGGGAAAAACAATTGAATAATACTTCCCACAATTAACCCCAGCAAGAGCAATGCAAAGTATTTTTTATACTTTAAAAAGTATGGAATAAGTATAGAAAAGTTATCTTTTTTTCTTTTATTACTATCAATACTAACATCTGCTCTTTTTTCTACAACTAAGACTACTCCTTTATCCTCATCTCCAGACTTTGTTGAACACCAATTTTCGGCGAACTCTTTCTCTGTAAACTTAAGTAAACCTATTCCCGGATCTGCTACATGGAAAATAGTACCTTTCTTTTTCTTTTCTATTTTATGCAAAACCACAAAATGTTCTTGATTCCAATGAAGGATACAAGGCAACGGTGCTTTTTCCGTTAGTCGCTCTATTGACAAACGTCCACCCATTGTTGCATACCCAACTGTATCTAATGTTTTGGCTACCTTGGATAGCGAGACACCTTCTCGAGTGGGATTACAGATTGATTTCAACTCGTCAAGTGAGAAGTTTTGGCCATTATAATCGGTCAACATTTTTACGCAAGCAGCACCACAGTCCATTACATCGTGTTGTAGGCAGAATGGAAACTTTTTACTCATTTTTAAGTTGTTTTTTGTAATTAACAGAAAATAGATTATTCTTTTTCAATTCTTTTTAAAATCTCACTATTGCTTTCGCTCTGATTGAAAATAGATTTAAATTTATTCACGTTTATCTTTACGCTAACTCCTATTTCGCGACTGTCCGGACGAAGGTTTTGTCCCGTACTCACATTACCCCATTCAGAATAAGTGTTCGGTTCAGAACGGTTAAGTATGTCATTTCCGAAAACCGTTAGGGTCATTTTTCCGTTGAACATAACAAAGTTAGCAGCTAAAACTAAGTTATAAGTTGGCGATATTACGTTATTTAGATAACTATAACGACTCTGTGCCACAAAATTTCCCATTAATATAATCTTAGGAGAAACCATGTAGGTATTGGTGGTTACAAACTGAAAATTAGGGATGTTGTTTGTTTTTATTTCTCCTTGATATGGATATTTCAAAAAAGGATATGATATATTTCCAATCAAATTTGACTGCCATCTCCCTGCAGAAATAGTATAAAACGCATTGAAATCGATTGAACTTGATTTTTTCACATTTACGCTACGATTAATTAATATATTCGGATTGTTTTTGTCCTTTTCAATAATATATGCAATGGCATTTTGGTTATGTGAATACCCTAAACTAATATTTAGTTTTCTAAAAAAATATCCACCTAATGAAACGGTGTGTCTTATTTGCGGTTGTAATTCAGGGTTTCCTTGTTCATAAAGCACACTGCTCAAATAATTAATAGACGGGTCAAGGTCGCTAAAACGAGGACGACTGATTTTACTTGCATAGTTAAAATTTAACTGAGCATTGTCTGACGCACGGTACGAGAAAGCCAAAGAAGGGAAAAAATTAGTAAGAATACGTGTTTTGCCAAAAACAGACACCCCATTTTTGAAATAATCACTTCTATTTTGTTCGCCACGTAAACCTATCTCCGCTGACACTCGATTGATTTGTTTTTTTAGTGTACTATACGCAGAAATTGTATGTTCGGTTAGCTGTGAATGATTGTCCGTATTATCTTGTTGTACATTGTCAATAATTGAACGGATATTGCTTTTTATTTCAGAGAAACTCATTCCCCCATTAAAATCGAAAGTATCAAACAATTTTGTTTGATATTCAGCACGTAAGGCATACGTATTGAATGCAGAGCGATTGTTCAAGACATATTTCTCAATCTCGCTTGTGTTTTGAATATTGTTATATACAAACTCAACATCTTTATTACCAATATGAGCATAATCAGCAAACAAATTGAAAGTGGTTAAAGTGTCTATTTCCCAACGATAATTGAAATTTAGATTATGTTTTATACCATCGTCTGCTCCATTTCTATTTACTAAATAATGCGAATTTAGCAAACCTGACAAGGTTTCCGTTCCTTCAACATCAAAATTTCCTTTTTCTTTGTTTAGTAAATACTGCAAATCAACACTGTGTTTTTCGTTCAACTTCAAATTACTTCCAAAAGTTACTCTATGTAAGTGATTTTTTTGATATAAATCAGCATCGTAACTGTTTTTTTGAGAGATGTTGTCATCCCAAATATTTTGAAACACTTCTACTCCCTCTTTTCCTTGTCCGTTTTTGTATCGGTACGACAAATAGTTCGTCCATTTACCTGTGGAATGGTTTATATTTATTCGTTCAGTGTGACTATACCTATTTCCCATTGCTGAACCGTGTACAAGCTGTGCTGAGAATTCTTGCTTTTTTATTGGAATGGTTTCTATATGTATCACACTTTCATAGCGAGCATCATACTGGGCTGATGGGTTTCTATCTACCGTAATGCTTTTTATTCGTTCGGGTTGCAGTGTGGAAATCTGACTTTGATTTTTCACCTCCCGTCCGTCAATAAAAATCAGAGGTGTGCCTTTCCCTATTACTTCTATCGATTCGCCTTGAACGGTTATACCCGGTACGAAAGACATAATCATCGTTGCAGAAGGCATAGAACCGAGCATTGAGTCCTCTACGGTAAGCGTGGTTTTTCCATTGTCGTTTTTAATCAATTTTCGGTAACCCATTACTTGTACGGCTTGGAGATTAACGGCATCCTCTTGCAACATTATTTCCGACAATTTCAATGATTGGTGCAATTCCACCGTTTCATTGTGAGTTATGTATCCCATGAAAGAAATGGAAATTGTATATGAGCCGGGCGGCAAGTTTTCAATGGTAAAACTACCGTCATTCAATGTAATTACGCCGTTTTGAAGACTTTTGTCAGCATTGTAAACAGCTACATTGGCAAAAGAAAGAGCATTGTTTCTCTCATCCAATACTTTTCCGGAAATTGTAAAGTGCTGAGAAAAAACGCTTATTGAAATTATAAAAAAAGAAAGTGTGAAAAATATAAACTTAGTGTGTCTCATACTGCCGACATTATTTTTTAATTAATAAATAACAAAAAGTTAAGAGCAGAATATCTGATAATCTGTCTGTTAAGTAGATAGATTTTACTTAACATTATAAATAATAAATTGTCAGACACAATTATAGTGTCTGACAATTATGTGAAATTTAATCCTCTATGGTATATGTAACAGAAACAGTTCTACCATCCTTGTCTGTATAAGTAATAGTTACTGTTTTCTTTTTACCACCAAGAAGTTCATCCATTTCAGAAGTAAGTACATCTTTTGCTAAAAATAATTTGTCCATTTTTGTTTGATTTTAAATGAGTTATAAATTTAATTAATTCATCGCAACAAAGACGACGTCATTTCTTTGTTTTTGACGTTGCAAAGTTATAGCCGTTTTCGGCAAATGTCTATAACAGCAATATCACGCCAACATAATACTGTCATTATGTAGAGTAGATTGTCATGGTTATATAACTTTTATTCCTCTAAAGACAGCTGTATCAAGCATTTTTATTATCTTTGCAGCTATAATTGCGTTAATTTAAGTATGCAACATCACAAAAAAATATCTGAAAAAAATACACTTTTACGTTGGCTTGTTATCGTGTCCATAGTAATTGTGGTGTTTTTTCAGATTTTCAGTTTGGTTCAGCAATACAAATATCTGTCCGAAACACTTGACATAATGCTCGATGATAAATTTGAGCAGTCGGTAGAAATGTATAGAAGCACAAAATTGAAAAATTTAGAAAATAAATTCAGTATAGAATTTAATCCGGATAGTGAGAAAGAAAGTACTTCTGAGCTGCAACTTGATTACAAGTCAGAAAAACTATCGTTTGATAAATTGATGTATAAAGTAACAGGGTTGGCGATTGCTGAGGAGGAGCTTGATATTAACGAATTGGATAGTATTTTCAAAGCCGTTTTAATAGGCGATAATATGTTGACCGATTATAAAATAGTGGTTTACGTAGGCAAAACAGACACAATAATCACCCAAGTATCAGATAAAACAGATATAAAATATCTACATTTTACTTCACGAAAAGAAATTGACGCAAATCGAGATGCACAAGTACATTTTAATAGTCCGGCTCGTTTGATTTTTCAAAAAATGTTTTTATATATTGTTTTTTCCGGACTGATGCTTATCGCTGTTGTGGTGGCATTGGTTTATCAGTTAAGGATAATTTTTAAGCAGAAAAAAATCGAACAAATCCGAAAAGATTTTACTGACAGCATGATTCACGAGTTACGTAATCCGTTGCAGGGAGCCTTATCAATGACAGAATTAGTTGAAAACGATTCTTTTACTCAAAACACAAAACGTCGTAAAGAAGTAATTGAGCGAATAAAAAGCAATTTGAGCAATCTCAATCAAATGCTTTCATCTATTATTGAGCGTTCATTTTCCGAAGAAACACAACCAGAAGCCAACTGGCAAGAGGAAAACCTTGTGGAGTATATAAATGAAATAATTGAAAACACAACTATTTCAACTAATAAACACATACGCTTTAACACTTCCTTTGCACCGGAAACATATGATTTTGCTTTCGACAATATACATCTACCTAATGCTTTAAGAAATTTGGTGGAAAATGCGGTAAAATACTCTGATAATGAAGTGATGATTAACATCACATCATCGTTTGACGGTGTGTTTCTTAATATAACTGTATCAGATAACGGTTTAGGTATAAGAAAAGAAGATATTCCTTATATTTTTACTAAATTTTATAGAGGAAAGTCCGCACAACAAATATATGGATTGGGATTGGGTTTAAGTTATGTAAAGTGGGTCGCTGAATTACACAACGGACAAGCAGCGGTCGAGAGTGAAATAGGAAAAGGTAGTAAATTTACTCTAACAATACCATTAAATAAAAGTGAATTATGAGTGTAATACTGATTGTAGAAAATAATATCGATTTTTCTTATGCTGTTGAGTGGCACTTTGAGCAAAGCGGTTTTGAAGTGCTTTCTGCAACGACAGGAGAAAATGCTATTGAGTTGTTTGACAATCGAACGGTAGATGTTGTGTTGTTGGATATTAATTTAGATGGCGAAATTGGCGGTAAAACTGTAGCTCGGCATATTCGCTCAAAAAACAAATCTATTCCTGTAATATTTATGAGTGGCGAAAGTAAATCGCCGGCAGATGTTGTGGAAGGCTTGGAAATAGGTGCTAACTTTTTCTTGAAAAAACCATTGGCAATTTCTGAAATTGATGCTCATGTAAAAATAGCATTAAAAGCAACGGAGAGTTCTGATAAGCATTATCAATTTGACCAATGTACTTTCATTCCAACAGAGCGTATAATACACTTTGGTAACAAAAAGGAGTACTTGTCTGAAAAAGAAAATGGAGTATTACTTATTTTAGCTGAAAATTTGTCCGAAACAGTATCTTTAGATGAAATTCTTATAAAAGTTTGGCACGACACCCTTATGGAAGAATCGTTGAGAAACATTGTAAGTTCTTTGCGTAAAAAAATTGACGGAAAAGGACTGGTTATTGAAACAATAAAAAATAAAGGTTATAGGTTAGAGGAAGAATAATAGTTGCTTCTTTTCTTTTTAGAAAGTGGGTGTAAAAAAGGGTGCAAATCGCATAATTGCTTGATTTACACCCTTGTTTGCGGTATGGACGGGACTCGAACCCGCGACCCCCTGCGTGACAGGCAGGTATTCTAACCAACTGAACTACCACACCGGATTGCTATTTTGGTTTAGCGATTGCAAAGGTAATCATATTTTGTGAAATGCAAAAGAAATTATCAATAATTTTGCTAAGGACATGAAAAATATTGACAAAAATTGATGTTTTCTTTAAAATAAGCACTTAGTAATACATTTTCTATGTAGTATAAACTGTATTTAAAGAAACTTTTTGTTTTTCTGCCGTTATTAAGGATTCTGATAGGCTTTATATTTTGGTTCTATATAAATACTGTGGGGAATCGAATTTTGTTTTCCGCAGATAAATAAATCATGTTTATAAAGTTTCCGGGATTTCTGTATCCTTTTTTCTTTTTTTTAACTAATTGAATTTCGGAACTTATTCCCTCTAAAATTCCATTTGAAATATTACTTTTGATGTATTTACAATCCCCCGCCAATGCGCTTTGATGATGTTTACGAGTTTGATAAAGGGCTATATTTTGATTCTGTGGCGAAATCACATCAAAAGGCTAGCCCGCATTATTCATGAAGAAAACTTTCCATTTTCTTTGCCCCTCTTTTCCTCTGTGGGATGAATGGTTTTACTATTTTCTAATTCGATGATTGTTTTTTGAACGTTTCTTACTCCGCAAAAACAAAGTAATGAATCATTTTAGGGTGT
>JAEZZZ010000145.1 GCA_023418255.1 Bacteroidota bacterium | reverse complement strand
GCGTTTGATCAGTTTGTGTTTGCGTTCTATCTTTTCCAATAAAACAACGGCACCGTCTGAACTGATACTTTCTGCTGAAAAATCGACCATAATGGCTTGGTCTTTTCGGTAAAAGGCTGTATATTTTTCCTGCATAATTTGGGGGCGTTAAAATCTATTGTTTTTCTTTCAATGCCTTAAAAATAAGGATTTTCCTCAAATTATGCAACTTTTTGGTGAATAATGTGGGTTATAAGAAGGTAAAAACCAAATTAGAGGAGTTACCACCATCACTCCGGATAAACCTAAAGACTCGGACAGCGTGTATCAAAAACGGAGAAAAAGGCATACAAATTAATGCTATGATGGCAGCAACTGCATGGAATTTGAAGAAAATGATGGAAAAACTCAAAGAAGAGTTTTTGTTTTTTATTCTCAGATGCATTCTTCCAATCAGACTTTCAATGTTTCCCATCCTGAATGTGAATTTCTAAGGATTGACTATTTAGGATGAGTTTATTACATCACTTCTACTTTATTGTAACTTCTGATTTCTATAATTCTTCATTTTTGCCTCTAAGCGACGCTATTTTCGAAAATTTTTGTAAATCGGAATAAAGACAATCGCCGCCGACATAAGAATTGTAACGATAGTAAACGCCGTAATTTCGGCATACATAAGTATATATGCCACCAATGCCACCCACAAAATGACAATGAAACCCACTTGTGTAGGCGATAATTTTCTTTTGCTCATACTGTTTGATTTGTTCGTTCTAAAAACAAATGTACACGATTTTTTTTAAAAGCATACGCGCTCATAATAAAAAAAGAATGGGATGGCACAAAAGCACACATCCCATTCTTGAAATATGAAACAAAGTTATATTATTGAACTATTTCAATCATAACGGCACCAACGGGCACTGCATCGCCTTCATTTACGTTGATGCGATATACGGTTCCCGAAACATCCGAGGTGATTTCGTTTTCCATCTTCATGGCTTCAAGAATCAGCAAAAGATCGCCTTTTTTCACCACATCGCCTTTCTTCACTTTAATGCTCATAATGTTTCCGGGCATGGGACATTCAATTTTCAGCGTTTTCACATCATCTTTCACCTCTTCCACTTTTTCATCGGCCTTAGCCGCTTGTTGCTGTGTGGGTTGCTGTGATATCTGTGTTTCGTTGAATTCTTTTTCGCGTTGTTTCTTTAAATAGTTGGTTGCAACGGCAGGGAAAAGTTCCAACAACAATTCATCTTTTTCATCTTTTGCCAGACGTACATTGCCAAATTCCGGTAAAATCGGGTTTTCTTGGCGTTTATGTTTCGACGTGTCGTATGGCGTTTCAACAGGCGAACCGGTAATTTTTTCGCGGAAAGCCGGGTCAATAGGAACGGGTGTTTTTCCATACTCGCCTTTTACCAACGCGATAAACTGATTGGATGGATTGGCATATTTGGGACGTCCGTTTTTAAGATTCAGAGCCGAATTAACAGCCTGTGCGCCCACAATTTGACTCGTGGGTGTTACCAATGGTGGCAAACCGGCATCGAAACGGACACTCGGAATCAGCTTCATGGCATCTTCCAAAATATCTAACGCGTTGAATTGTTTCAACTGTGCCACCATATTGGTGTACATTCCGCCGGGAATTTCCGCGTTTTTTACCAATTCGTTTGGTTTGGCAAAATTAAAATGATCCTCAATGGCGTGGCATGCTTTCAACAAGGCCTCTTCATCGTTGCGTTTTGCCGCTTCAATCGCATTGTCAAACTCGCGATCGATTTCGGGTGGCAACGTGTCGGTAAGCGGATTGAACGGTTTGGGGAATTGTTTAACGGCATCAAATGGTTCCAACTCTTTGCGGATGTGATAGAGTTGTTCATTTATTTTTGCCACAGCTTCCATATTGATATCCAACTCAATATTGAGTTTCTTACAGAAGATATATATCAGTTCAAAGGCCGGTGCGGCGGGGCCTCCGGCAAAATTCCAAATCACCGTATCCACAATATCGGCACCGTTGACAATGGCCGCGAGCACAGCGCCTAAGCCATATCCGGGTGTACAGTGGGTATGAAAATCAACCGGAACGCTCAAATGTTGCTTAAAGAGCGAAACCAATTGTGCCACACGTGCCGGCGGAATTAATCCGCTCATATCCTTAATGCTAATCATATCGGCACCGAGGGCTTCCATGGCTTTTGCTTTGTTCAAGAAGTAATCATTGGTGAACACCAATTCGCGTTTTGGTTTTTGCGGTTCTTGTTTTTTTCCGAAAAGTCGGCTCAAAAAACCACCTTTTTGAGGCGCTTCTTGTGGTTCATCATCATATTTTGGATCGACGGTGTAACATACGGCGCAATCGGCTTTTCCACCATATTTCTTAATGCACTCAACACTTGATTTGATATTGTCTATATCGTTCAGAGCATCAAAAATACGCATAATATCCAATCCGGATGATACCGCGTTTTTGAAGAATCCATCAATGATTTCGTCAGGGTAGGGAGCATATCCATAAAGATTGCGACCACGCGACAGAGCAGTTAATTTTGATACGTTGCCTACGCCGGCTTTTATTTTTTCTAGCCTGTGCCAGGGATTTTCACCTAAGTAGCGCATTACTGAATCGGGAACGGCACCGCCCCAAACTTCCATGGCATAAAAATTGGCATCTTTGTAAAATTCTAATACTCTGTCCACTTGCGATTGATTCATTCGGGTGGCAAATGCAGATTGTTGTCCGTCTCTGAGTGTCAAATCGCGGATTAATAACTTTCGTTTCATAGCAATATTGTTTTAACTTATTAGTATTTAATAGTTTTTTGTTGTTTTTAGTTTGTATTCACTCTAATTTACAACAATATATAACAATTAATCGTGTTTTTAATCTATATTATAACGAATTATGAATTAAAGCTTTGTCGATTTATCGTTTCTTCTTACAAAGTAAATATAATTATTTTAATTTTCCACACAAAAAAAAGACTATTTTCATAAAGAAAATCAGTAAAACTGAAAGTAAATTTTTAGTTAAACCGCCATTGTAAAATAATTATTATTTATCATACAGAAGATATTTTCGTAGCAATATTTTTTTTCCGGGGGTAACTCGCAATTCTTTTTCGATGTAGTTGTCCAAAGAGTTATATTTTTGTTGGATATGTTCAATGGCATATTGTATATACGCACGATTTACGGATAACAAAGCCGTAATCGCTTCCTGCTGGTACTCCGGCAAATTTTGTCCATCTTCAATTAGCTTGCTAATTTTTATTGTTTGGTTCGATATTAAATAATCTTCTTGGATAACATATTCGGATATTCCTAAGGCATACAATATGAAATATGTGGCTAAGCCCACACGATCTTTGCCGAGTGAACCGGACAAAAGAATCGGATAGTTTGTTTTATCGGTTAAGATATTGAACAACTCGGCAAATTCGCTTTTATAATTTTCAACAATTCCAACATAAGCATCTTGCACATAACGAATGGCGTCGCTGCGATTGAAATTTTTATCATTCATTTGTTCATTTAGCTTATCCGCGTCCATAGGCACAATTGGCAGTGCAATCTTACGAATGGACGGATGTGTGAAAAGTGGAAATTGAGCCATTGTTCTTTCAGAACGAAAATCTACAACAGTTTTTATTCCCAATCGTCGCAAACGTTCTTGATCATACAACGTAGCATCTGTCAGGTTACCGGAACGATATAGCATTCCCCAACGCATTTGCCGATTATCGGTAGTGAAATAACCTCCGCAATCACGGAAATTTTTTATTTTACTCATTTCTATCAATCGATTAGAAACTATCCCCGAAAAGGTGTTCCCGGCTCGCAGGATAAAAAATTCGCGCAGGCCGGATCCGGTGGGATTTAAACGAGCAAACTGTTTTTCGATATCGGTGGATTTTACCGGCGTAAAATTATCGATAGAATTATCATTAAGCGAAGAATAAATATCAATTTTTCCTTCTTGATATGGATTTACTTCCCATTTAAGCAAGAAATCGCCATGATCATCTTTCTCGACAACCGATGTAATTTTGGACGTAGAAATACAACCGCTCATTAAGAACAGCAACATCAAAAATCTTATGTAAATAAATATTTTCTTCACTTTTTTGTTTTAAACAGCAAACAAATTTAAGAAAAAAAATAGGCTTTATTGCATTTTAAATGAGCTATTAACAATAAATAATTAGTTTTTTCCTATTTTTTCAATCCATAAGCCGGCTTAAA
This sequence comes from Bacteroidota bacterium, assembly GCA_023418255.1. Lineage (GTDB taxonomy): Bacteria > Bacteroidota > Bacteroidia > Bacteroidales > Dysgonomonadaceae > JAEZZZ01. The sequence continues at coordinate 1,298 of JAEZZZ010000145.1, read as the reverse complement.
TCATAGAATGAAAAGAATAACATTGTTGACAATTTGTGGAATAAATGTGCATTGTTTAATAACAAATAGATTTTGAAAAATTAAATCTTAGCTCATATACAAAATTTAATAGATATAACATACGAAAGTTTGCCAATTCTTTCATCTTACTCGTACACTTTTTATCAACATGAATTATCTTTGAAATTAGAAATAGTTATCAACATAACATTTTGTAAACTATTTTTAATAACATTCGAAATATACATATAATAAGGATTTTATAAATAAAAAATATGTGGATAACATTGTATATTTAGACCATATTTTTTTAATATTGTATAATACAAATTTTATCTACTTAAATAATAAACATTATCAACAGGCTATCATATTCATCATTCTTTTTTTATACATAAAATTATATATATATAATAATATTGTTGTCAAATAAAAATCTGTTAATCGACTAATATGATTGTATATTATTGATAAACAGAAGATAAAAATCTTCTGTTCTCCTATTAAAAAAGCAAGCCCTGCCTGTCGAATAAGTTTTGCTGTTCCAAATTTTGCTGATTTATCAGCCAATCTTTCTCCGGATTTTCTAAAAAACGCATTAAATGAAGGTCGTTAAACAGATGAATCCTGCAAAAACCAACCAAATTGGAGAAAGACCAAGAGCGTTTTAACTGTTTTTGAACCACCGTTAAAAGTAAATTCACTATCAGGGCGCAATATATTCGTATTTTGATGGCGTTTTCATTGTCGCCAAGAAAATATTTCAATGGGAAATTCTGTTTTAACTGTTTAAAGAGCAATTCTATCAGCCAACGCAATTTATAGATGACAGCTATAAAATCGGGACGCGTTTCAAACAAATTTGGTTAGAAACTCAAACTTGCGTTTATTTGCATCCGAAAGGGTGCTGCGGTACGGCATGCTGTCCAATTGAAAATGTTTTGTTTTTCCCGATAATCCAAGCATTGCTCCCGATACTTCACGCAAAGATGTGACCTTCGCAAATACGCCAAAGAGCATACTTATCAAATGGTCTTTAGTTGTGAACTTCTTTATGTAGCAGTCGGCATTGTGTTTAATGCTGTTTCGGGTATTAATAGAGTTATCAATCGAATAAATTAGCTGTCGAAAACAGATTGTCCGAAAAAATGTGTATTTTTGCTCATTGTAGTTAGGGTCTGCTGAATAATATATATAAGTAGTAAAAATCAGCAAATTAGTTGTTTTAAAATTTGCACAACTGCAAGAAATTGAGTATTTTTACTTCATAATCCTTGCATTTTATGATACGATACAAG
>JAEZZZ010000112.1 GCA_023418255.1 Bacteroidota bacterium | reverse complement strand
CGTGATTTTTTAAACGAAAACAGGAATCTACTTTTTCAAGTAAATTCCTGTGCAAGCCTCGTTTTCAAGTTGTTTTTAAGTTGTAGCGAGACCGAGAATTGAACTCGGGACCTCATGATTATGAATCATGCGCTCTAACCATCTGAGCTATCTCGCCATGTTATCCGTTTTGCTGGGGACCTTCCCGATAAATCGGGACGCTCTAACCATCTGAGCTATCTCGCCAACACTTCCCGAAAGAAGAGTTCTCAAATTCGGACTGCAAAAATAGTATAACTTTTTTAATCTTGCAATGCAGAACAAGAAAAAAATGGCTTTTCTTATCAATACTTGTAAAAATAGAGCTAAAAAGCCTATTTTTGTGGTGATTTTAATTGCAAAGATATTGTATTTATAGTGGTGATGAACACCATCATGTGTATTTGCTATCAATAAAATAATGAATAGAAGTGATATATCCGGATAATTTTGAGCAGAAAATAGAGTTTCATAAAGTTCGTCAGTTAATTGGCAATCAATGTTTAAGTCCGTTGGGTGAAGAAAAGGTCACCCAAATGGAATTCTCTCATCAGCATGATAAGATTAAATCGTGGTTGCAACAAACGGATGAATTTATGCACATTCTTCAAGAAGAAGATAATTTTCCCATTGATTATTTTTATGATGTTCGTCCTGTTCTCAAAAATGTACAAGTCGCGGGGTCGTGGATAGAAGTCGGTGAACTCTTCCGGCTGAGGCGCTCATTGCATACGATACAAGCGATTGTGTCGTTTCTACAAAGAAATAGGGAAGAACCGGTTTATCCTTCATTGTCCTCACTTGCAGCAGATGTTTTTGTTTTTCCCGAATTGATAAAAAAGATTGACACCATTCTTGATAATGTAGGACAAGTAAAAGACAATGCTTCGCCTGGTTTAGCTGAGATAAGGAGTAAACTTTCATCAACTATGCAAGGTATTTCCAAAACATTGAACAATATCTTGCGAAAAGCACAAGTTGATGGTTTTGTTGATAAGGATGTATCCCCCAATTTGCGCGATGGACGTTTGGTAATTCCGGTAATTCCCGCTTATAAACGCAAGATAAAAGGCATTGTGCATGATGAATCCGCATCCGGAAAAACAATTTATATTGAACCTGCCGAAGTGGTTGAGGCAAACAACCGCATTCGTGAACTGGAGAATGACGAGCGACGCGAAATCATTGCTATTCTTGTTGATTTTACGAATTATCTACGTCCGCTGCTTCGCGACTTAATCACTTCGTATGAGTTTTTAGGACAAATTGATTTCATTCGCGCCAAGGCGCTTTTTGCTCTAGAAGTGAATGCAATAGCGCCTATTGTGGGAGACAAGTGCGAAATTGGTTGGGTTCAAGCTGCGCATCCACTGTTGTTTTTGGCTTTACGGAAGCAAAATCGACACGTTGTTCCGCTAGATATTGAGTTGGATGCCGAAAAAAGGATTTTGATTATTTCGGGCCCCAATGCCGGTGGCAAATCCGTCTGTCTGAAAACGGTGGGACTGCTTCAATATATGGTGCAGTGTGGAGTACCCATTCCCGTGCGCGAAAACTCAAAAGTCGGAATTTTTCATCACATCTTTATCGATATTGGCGATGAACAATCAATCGAAAACGATTTGTCCACATACAGTTCACATCTTTTGAACATGAAATTCTTTTTGAAGAACTGCAACTCCAAAACACTTCTTCTTATCGATGAATTTGGCGGAGGCACGGAACCACAAATTGGAGCTGCCATTGCGGAGTCGTTACTTTCACGCTTTAATGAACAAAAGGTATTTGGCGTTATTACCACACACTATCAAAACTTAAAACATTTTGCTGCTGAGAATTCCGGCATTCAAAATGCAGCCATGCTATACGATAGGCAAGAGATGCGCCCCCTCTTTCGTCTTTCAATTGGTAATCCGGGAAGTTCGCTTGCCGTAGAAATTGCTCGAAAAATCGGATTGCCCGAAGAGATTATTTCTCATGCATCTCAAATTGTGGGTAGCGATTATATCAACATGGATAAATATTTGCAAGATATTGCACGCGATAGACGATATTGGGAGCGGAAACGTGATGAGATACGCCGAAAAAATAAGCGTCTTACTCAATTAGAAGAGCAAGTGCAAGAACAAACAGAAACTATCGAAAAGCAGAAAAAAGAGATTTTGTCGCAGGCAAAAACAGAAGCCGAACAATTGCTATCAAAGAGCAATGCGCTAATTGAACAGACCATTCGAGAAATAAAACAAGCCCAAGCCGAAAAAGAAAAAACGAAAGAAGCGCGCCGGTCACTTACTCGATTCAAGCACCACATTGCAGCCTCATCAGAACAAAATCAGGTGAAAAGGCACCCCCAAAAAAAGATAAAAAAAGAAACCGACAATTCCATTATTTGCGTGGGTGATAATGTGCAGCTAAAAGGACAACAGTCAATTGGCCAGGTAATGGAGCTTTCAGGAAAAAAAGCAATCGTCGCATTTGGCATGTTAAAATCATCGGTTGAAATTGAAAAACTACAACGCGTATCCAGCAGGCAAAGACAAAAAGAACTAAAAGCCTCAAACACCGGAGATATTTTGCACGAAAAACGGCTGCATTTCAAACATGATATTGATGTGCGAGGAATGCGCGGTGACGAAGCCCTGCAAGCCGTTATCTATTTTGTGGACGATGCCATTCAGTTAGGTGTTTCGCCTGTTCGTGTTTTGCACGGAACGGGAACCGGTGCTTTACGACAAATTATACGTAACTATCTGGCAACTGTTGACGAAGTCACCCATTTTCGAGATGAACATGTGCAATTTGGTGGTGCCGGCATCACGGTTATCGATTTTGAGTAGGTGGTTTCATGCTGCTATTCAAGAAAAAATACCATACGATACTTTTTTATTATAAAAAGAAATATTTATCTTTGCTTTCGTTTGAAATAGATGCATCATTTGTAATCCTTTAAAATAGAATTATTTATTATGGCTAAATTTACAAAACCATTTTGGGTAGCAAACTTTGTTGAGCTGCTTGAGCGTTTGGCATATTATGCCGTTTTTATTGTTATCACCTTGTATTTGTCGAATGTCTGGGGATTTTCCGATATTGAAACAGGCGTCATAGCCGGAGTGTTTTCAGCATGCTTATACCTTTTGCCGATGTTTGCCGGAGCTTATGCTGACCGAATTGGTTTTCGATCTGCCATTATTTTAGCTTTTGCGCTCTTAACAATTGGCTATGCCGGATTGGGTATTTTGCCAACCCTGCTGGAAAGCGCCGGATTAGTTGAGTATGACATGGTTACCACCTTTCATGGACTCAACGAAAGTCCGATGCGGTGGACAATTGTTCCTGTGTTGGTTATTATTGTAATTGGCGGTTCATTTATCAAATCGGTAATATCCGGCACCGTCGCTCGCGAAACAACACCCGAAAACCGCGCTCGTGGCTATTCCATTTTTTATATGATGGTGAATATCGGTGCTTTTACAGGCAAAACGGTGGTTGATCCGTTGCGACGCAGTATGGGAGACCAAGGATTGGTCTATTTAAACTATTTTTCCGCCATCATGACATTAATCGCGCTTGTGGCAGTCTATTTTTTTTATCAAACGGCGCGAACAGAAGGCAAAGGAAAAAGTTTTTCCGAAATAGGACAAGCATTGCTCAAAGTATCACTCAATGGGCGACTCATGGCACTTATTCTAATAGTAAGTGGATTTTGGATTATTCAAAGTCAGATGTATGCCACCATGCCAAAATATGTGATTCGAATGATTGGTGAGAGCGCATCACCAGGATGGTATGCCAATGTTAATCCGTTGGTTGTATTTATCTGTGTCAATTTAATTACATCGTTTATGAAAAACCGAAAAGCCCTCACATCCATTCTTATCGGGATGCTTATTATTCCTCTATCGGCATTGGTGATGTCGTTTGGCACACAAGTGGGCGGAGAATATATTTTGGGATTGCATCCGGTTGCATTTATGATGATTGTTGGTATCGCGTTTCAGGCTATTGCCGAATGTTTTATTTCACCGCGGTATTTAGAGTTTTTCTCGCTTCAAGCACCCAAAGGCGAAGAAGGGTTGTATCTTGGATTTAGCCATTTGCACTCATTTTTCTCATTTTTGTTAGCCTTTGGTCTTTCCGGTTTTTTGTTGGATAAATATTGTCCCGATCCACGACTTTATACCAGCGAGACGGGAGTTTTCGACGCGGATGCATACGCCACTGTGACACAACACGCGCACTATATTTGGTATGTTTTCGTTGGAATTGGCGCAATCTCAGCTATCGCACTTATCATCTATGCCCGAGCAACTAAAAAAATGGATGACAACAAAAAAGGATAGCGTTTACTATGCTCATTTTCAGCTATTTGATGATTGGCATTTATCGTTTTGAAGCAACGGATTACTTCGTCGCTGTGCGCCTCGCAATGAAGCCGAAAAAGAGCCGTCATCGAGGCCTGCCAAGACACGAAAGGTTCAAGATTTATAGTAAAAAAACGACCGCCAAAAGTTGAAAGCCGACATGAAATCGTCGGTACTCGCGCCAATAAATAGGGTCTGCTGAATAATATATATAAGTAGTAAAAATCAGCAAATTAGTTGTTTTAAAATTTGCACAACTGCAAGAAATTGAGTATTTTTACTTCATAATCCTTGCATTTTATGATACGATAC
>JAEZZZ010000097.1 GCA_023418255.1 Bacteroidota bacterium | reverse complement strand
ATACGCTTTAAACTTTTGTTTGCAGCTTTCCTCATCGGGAAATTCTGAGATAAAATCAATCAGGTTCATAGAAATATTTTTTTGCAAAGATAATCATTTTAGGGAAATATACGGACATTCATTTAAAAGTTTTATATCTCAACTTATTTGATAGTAACTCTTCCGATGGAGCTACAAAAAAAGTCCCGATTTTTTTCGGGACTTTTACTCCTTATATTTTTTGTTTGTCTTATTATTCGGCAACCACTTCGAAGGGAATTTCTACCGACACCTCTTTGTGTAATCTAGCAACGGCGGTATAGTTTCCAACTTCTTTGACTGTGTCTTTGATAACAATCAATTTTCTATCCACTTCAAATCCTTTTTCCAACAAGGCTTCCGCGATTTGAATATTGGTAACCGAGCCAAAAATAGTTCCTGTGGAACTTGTTTTCGCGCCAATGGTAAGCGAAACGCCTTCCATTTTATCGGCAAGTGCTTGCGCGTCGTTCTTAACTTGTTCAAGTTTGTGTGCGCGCTGTTTGAGGTTTTCAGCCAATACTTTTTTAGCGGATTCTGTTGCAATCACGGCTTTTCCTTGCGGAATAAGGTAATTGCGCGCATATCCCTCTTTGACGTTTACAACATCGTCTTTGAACCCTAGTTTTAATATATCTTCTTTTAAAATAACTTCCATATTTGTTCCTCCTTTTTTATTTCATTAAATCGGTTACGTATGGAAGCAAAGCTATATGACGAGCTCTTTTAACTGCTTGCGCTATACGACGTTGAAACTTCAATGATGTGCCGGTGATGCGGCGTGGCAAAATTTTGCCTTGTTCGTTTAAGAATTTCTTCAAAAACTCGGGATCTTTATAATCGATATATTTGATTCCATTCTTTTTGAAACGACAATATTTTTTCTTTTTTACATCCACTGAAAGCGGAGTCAAATATCTGATTTCTGATTGTTTAGCCATTTCTTATTCCTCCTTTTTTTCGTTTTCTACTTGATCAACTTCTGCATCGGCACTCTTTTTTTCGTTGCGAGCCTCTTCCTCTGCTTTTGCTTCATGACGTTTTCCGCCACGGTTGCTTCTTCTTTTTTCGGCATATTCTTGTGCAAATGTATCTTGCTTAACCGTTAAGAAGCGAATAACACGTTCGTCGCGGCGGAAGTTTACTTCCAGTTTTTCGATAACCGATGGGTCGCTTTTAAACTCTAAAAAGCAATAAAATCCGGTCGTTTTTTTGTCGATGGCATATGCCAATTTACGCAAACCCCATTCTTCTTCGTTTACAATTTCGGCTCCATTATCCGTTAGGAGGCTTTTGAATTTTTCAACCGCTTCCTTCATCTGTGCATCAGACAAAACGGGAGTCAAAATGAAAACGGTTTCATAATTGTTCATACTCGTTGTTATTAAATGATTTAGTAATAAAAATAATTTATTTTTCGAGCCGCAAAGATACAATAATTTATCGAAATAACAAATGGATACTCATAATATTCACCTCTTTGACACAAAACAACGCCTACACACATCTTATTATTACAACTTTTTACGCGGAAAAATTGTTTTACTAACAAGAAGAGTTTACAAAATATGAAAAAAATAGAGAATCAGGCACTTGTGATTTTTGGTGCTTCGGGCGATTTGACGTATAGGAAGCTGATTCCTTCGCTGTTCGACCTTTTTATGAATGGCTCACTACCGGATAATTTTGTCGTTTTAGGGGTCAGTCGGACAAAATATAGCGACGGGGCTTTTCGCAAAAAGATGAAAGGGGGCATCAAGCAGTTTGCCTATCACAAAAACGCGAACTTGGAAAAGATGGACATTTTTTTGACGAAATTGTTTTATCTTGCCATCGACACCTCAAATTGCGAAGAATATGCCGAAGTAAAAAACAGGCTTTCGCATTTAAATAAAAAATTCAACCTGCATCACAATTATATTTTCTATTTATCAACGCCGCCATCGCTCTATTCGGTGATTCCAAAATACCTTTATGGGCACGGATTGACCATGCAGCAAAAGGGATTCCGACGTATTATCATCGAAAAGCCATTCGGACACGATTTGGCTTCCGCCATCGAATTGAATAGGTTGTTGCGGGACTTCTTTCGCGAAGAACAGATATATCGCATCGATCACTACCTGGGAAAAGAAACCGTGCAAAATCTGCTGGTTACTCGCTTTGCCAATGGTATTTACGAGCCGTTGTGGAATCGAAATTACATTCACCATGTAGAGATAACCGCCGCCGAAAATATTGGAGTGGAAGAGCGCGGAGGATATTACGAACATGCCGGCGCCCTGCGCGATATGATTCAAAATCACCTGCTGCAAATCATGTCGCTCGTAGCAATGGAGCCGCCCACAAAAATATCGGCAGAGGATATTCGCTACGAAAAGATGAAGGTTTTCAGAGCATTGCGTCCATTAAGTGAGCAGGATTTAAAACAGAATGTTATTCGCGGACAATATACGGAGGCTTCTGTCAAAGGCAAACATTATGTGGGTTATCGAGATGAAAAAGACGTGGATAAAGAATCGCGAACCGAAACCTATGTCGCCATGAAATGTTTTGTGGACAATTGGCGGTGGGAAGGCGTTCCCTTTTATATCCGCACCGGAAAACGAATGCCAACGCGCGTTTCAGAAGTTGTTATTCATTTTAAGCCATCGCCTTTCCCATTGTTTTCTACACAAAATCAACCCAATGTCACGGAGAATCAATTGATTTTACGTATTCAGCCCGACGAAGGCATTTTGTTGAAAACCGGCATGAAGGTGCCCGGAAACGGTTACGATGTGCGCTCGGTAAATATGGATTTTCACTATTCGGAGTTAAACGACCATTACATTCCCGGTGCGTACGAGCGGCTTATTCTCGACTGTATGATGGGCGACAACACACTTTACATGGAAGGGCAAGCGGTAGAAGCTACATGGCGTTTTGTGCAGCCGATTCTCGACTATTGGAAAAACGACGATGAGGCACCGCTGCATGGTTATCCTGCCGGTTCGTGGGGGCCCGATAATGCCGACGAACTGATTGAGGGCAAAAGCAATACATGGCGATATCCGTGCAAAAATCTTGCCCAAGATGGCATCTATTGCGAACTGTGAAAATATTATCAAAATGAAAAACGAACATATAATTATTTCAACTCTTGCCAACGACAAGATTTTTGAGTGTTTCACACAGTGGCTTTTTTCTGTTTTAGAAGAAAAACGAGGTATGCTCACGCTCGCGCTTTCCGGGGGGAACACACCCAAAGCGCTGTTTGACTATTGGATTAAAAATCACCGAAACAACGTCTCTTGGGAGCGCGTTTTGTTCTTTTGGGGCGATGAACGATGTGTGCCGCCAACTGACAACGAAAGCAACTACAAGGCAGCCAAAGAACATCTATTGGAGCCACTTGGCATTCCGAAAAATCATATCTTCCGCATCCGTGGTGAAAATATTCCTGAAGAGGAGGCAAAACGATATGCGGAGGTTCTCGAAAGAGAGCTGTCGCATGTCGACGGCATGCCGTCGTTCGACATTTTAATGCTTGGAATGGGAGATGATGGACATACAGCATCAATCTTTCCACACGAAATTGATTTGTGGAAACACGATGCGTCGTGCGTTGTGGGAACGCATCCTTCATCCGGACAAAAGCGCGTAAGTATTTCAGGAAGAACAATCAACGCCGCACGACGCATCGTGTTTTTAGTGACAGGCGAGGCAAAGAAAGAAAAGGTACAACAGATTATAGAACATCCTGGCGAATCACAAAAAAAATATCCGGCAGCGTTAGTGAAACCTGTTGATGGGGAGCTATTTTGGTTTTTAGACGAAGCGGCAGCGGCAAGCTTACATCTCTGATTGACAGATGTTTCTGTCGGTAGATATTTATCAATATCAAACTTTCGTTGTTCTCACTTTGTATGTGCAATTAACTTTTCCTTTTGCCAGTGATGCCAACTTCCCCTTTACCATTCGCTTGCGCAATGGCGATATTCGATCCACGAAGACAATTCCATCCAAATGGTCATATTCGTGTTGAAGAACACGTGCCATAAAACCGCTGTATCGCTCATCGCGCGGTTGTAGATTTTCGTCGATGTATTGAATGTGAATTTCCTCTTCACGTGGGACTTTTTCGTGAATACCGGGCAAACTCAAACATCCCTCTTCAACAAGCTCAATATCGCCACTTCGCTCTAAAATGCGCGGATTGATAAATGCTTTTTTAAAATCTTTAAATTCCGGATGCTCATCATCTGCCAATGGGGACAAATCTACCACAAACAATCGGTCTTTCAGCCCCACTTGCGTTCCTGCCAAACCAATGCCATCTGCATTATACATGGTTTCAAACATATTATCGATAAGTTCGGACAGATTAGGGTATGTTTCCACATCAATGTCTTGTGCTACTTCGCGTAAAATGGACGTTCCATATATATAAATTGGTAATATCATTGTTGTTGATTTTTCATTATTCTACTTTCCATATATCCTTGTAAAATAATCGTCGCGCTGATTTCATCTATCAAGGATTTATTTTGTCTCGCTTTCTTTTTTATTCCGCCGGAAAGCATGGTTTGCTGTGCCATCTTTGACGTAAAGCGCTCATCGTAATATTCAACGCAAATATCGGGATAGAGTTTCCGCAGGCGATTGACAAATGGCTCGACGCGTTTCATGTTTTCTGACAACATGTTGTTCATCTGTTTTGGAAGTCCCACGACAATGGTGGACACCTCTTCTTTTTGCAAATATTCATTTAAAAAATCAAATAACGAATCGGTGCAAACAGTTGTCAAACCATTGGCGATAATCTGCAACGGGTCGCTCACCGCAATTCCCGTTCGTTTTTTTCCATAATCGATAGCCATCAATCGAGCCATGATGTATCCTCTATTGCGTCGGTTCTGCAAAGCTTCGTCTCCGCAACTCAAAGTCGCGACCCAAATATTTTTCTCTCACGATGGGATTTTCCGACAGCTCTTCCGCCGTGCCTTGAAACAGCACTTTCCCTTCAAACAAGAGATAGGCGCGGTCGGTTATACTCAGCGTTTCGTCCACATTGTGGTCGGTAATAAGAATGCCGATGTTTCGGTATTTCAATTGAGCCACAATGGATTGAATGTCTTGTACGGCAATGGGGTCAATTCCCGCGAAAGGTTCATCAAGCATGATAAATTTTGGGTCGATTGCCAAGCAGCGCGCAATCTCGACACGTCGGCGCTCACCACCCGACAGTCGATCGCCATAATTATTTCGCACTTTGTGCAATCCAAACTCATCAATAAGGCTGTCGAGCTTAGCATGTTGTTCATCCCTGCTCATGCCTGTAAATTGTAAGACCGACAAAATATTGTCCTCTACCGTCATTTTTCGAAAAATGGATGCCTCTTGTGCCAAATATCCAATACCGAACTGAGCACGTTTATAAACAGGAAACTTCGTAATATTTTCCTTGCCAATGTAGATGGAGCCTTCGTTGGGAACAATCAGCCCAACCGTCATGTAAAACGTGGTGGTTTTTCCGGCACCATTTGGACCAAGCAATCCTACTATTTCGCCTTGCTTCACATTGATTGACACATGGTTTACAACCGTTCGCTTGCCATATTTTTTTACCAATCCCTCAGTGCGAAGCATCATGATTTCGTGCTCACTTGATGCTGTCTCAGGCGAATTGTTTGTTGTTGCTGCTTCTGTATATACTATATTTTCTTCTTTTTGTTCGTTCATTCGTGTCGAAAATTTATGCAAAGATAGCAAGAATTTTGGTTTGAATCGATTGGTTAGGATGAGATTGTGTCAATCAATACCACCTCGGCGGAATCGACTTCGCCGCAAACAGGTGGGTGCTTTTTAGCCAATCGCACTTCAATGGTAGTGATTTCAGGAAAAGATTTTTTTAGGCGCTGCAATATCCGATAGGCAACGTGCTCGATAAGCCGCGACGGGGTTTCCATCTCTTTTTTGACCAATTCATACACGGTGGCATAATTAACGGTATCGTTCACATCGTCGCTTCGGCATGCTTTCGATAAATCTATCTCCAACCGAAGATTTACAACAAATTGATTACCTACGATCGTTTCTTGCTCAAACACACCATGATGGACAAAAAAACGCATATCCTTAAGTTCTATAAAACTTTTCATTTGCAAAAAATTATTTTATATTTTATAACCGTTCGGCACTTCAAGCAGGTTAAGCCTCATCCTATTGTGCTGGTTCCTTCTTCAACTCCGGATATTTCACGCGTGAATGGTAAATGGTCAAAAGTTTATCGATGAATACTTTTTTCAGAATCTCAACCTCATTGAACGTAATGGGGGCATTGCGGAACAGTCCTTCATTTAGTTGCGAATCAATCAATTTATCTACCAACGCCGAGATGGTTTCTGCCGTGTATTCTGTTAAACTGCGCGAAGCGGCTTCCACTGTATCCGCCATCATCATGATGGCGGTTTCTTTTGTAAAGGGATTGGGCCCGGGATATCGAAAAATGCTCTCGTCAATTTCTTTATCGGGATTGGCATTTTTCCACGAATTATAAAAATATTTTGGCATGCTGGTGCCATGATGCGTTCGGATGAAATCGATAATTTGTTTCGGCAAACCATATTTTGTTGCCATCTCCACGCCATCTTTTACGTGGTTGATGATGATGCGCGCGCTTTCTTCGAAAGGCAATCCTTCGTGCGGATTCATTCCCGGCATTTGATTTTCTGTAAAGAATGCCGGATTTTTCATCTTTCCAATATCGTGATAGAGTGCGCCGGTACGTATCAGCGAGGCATTTGCTCCAATTTTTAGCGCACCGGCAACGCCCAAATTTGACACCTGCATTGAGTGTTGAAATGTTCCCGGTGCCTTTTCGGAAAGTTCTTTCAGCAGTGGTCTGTTGATATTGGCTAGTTCTATCATGCTTACGCCTGAAATAAATCCAAAGGATTTCTCCACCATATAGACCAATAAGTAGGAAAACATGATAAATATAAAATTGATGAGAAAATAGATGAAAACGACCCAATTTATTTTGCTGATATCGCCCTCTTGATACATATTTATTGCCAGATATACAATGCAATAGGTAAGAAGAATGAAGAATGAACTGCGAATCAGTTGTGAGCGCTCGGTCAACTCCTTCAACATAAAGATGGAGATGATTGCCACTACAATTTCAATCACAACAAACTCAAACGCAAAGGGTACCATCAATGAACTGGATATGATGGTGACAAGGCTGGCAAAGAGGGCTGTTCGAGAATCGATAAATGTACAGATAAGAATGGTTACAATCACATAAGGAATGATGTACACATTGAACAGTTCGAACCGAATAGCCACTGCCGTGAGAGCGATGAAGAAAGTAACCAGCAAAAGCATAAACGTGACGTGGCTTCGGTTTCGATATTCCATCGGTCGGAAAAAAAGCAGATAGAAATGAAACGAACCCAACAGAAGAGCAATTAATAAAAACTGCCCGACAATGAGCCCTTTGTTTTGCGCCGTTCCGCCACTTCGTTCCTCGGTCACCCTTTTGAGCGACGATAGGATGTTGTATGTGCGCGTATTTACAATTTCGCCCTGATCAATGATGCGCTGTCCGGCTTGTACCATGCCGATGGAAGGCGATACTTGCTGAATAAATTCTGCCTTGGCTTTTTCTGATGTTGAAGCGTCGTAAACAATGTTTTCTCGAATATAATTATTGATATCAGCGGCTTTTATAAGCGATTCGTCAAAGTTATGAGGAATATCTTCGAATATGCTTTTATAGGCCGAACGGATGGTGTAGAACGAGTTAATTTCGCGTGATTCCGCCACATTCCCTTTTTTCAATCGGATGGATTGCGTTTGTGATGTGGCAATTTTATCATAATACTCTGATTGCATTATCCCTTCATCATAAATTGCCCTTAATTTATTGCGTAGATATTTCTTATATTCGGCAGGCAGGCGGTTTAACTTTTTAGAAACATTTAAATCGGCATCAAAATCGGTTAAAGCATATTTTATGGTCTCTTCATCAATATAAAAATAGGGTTCATAATAAGCCAACAAGCTGTCTTGTTCCGCTTTTAACTGCTGTATGGGCTTGTAAATAGGGAAATCAAACGGCGCTGTCAGCAATTTATATTGCCAAGGACGTCCTTCGCTAAATGCGTACTTAAATTTCCCTTGTCGAGGGAATATGTATGTGATAAGCAATATGGCGACAATAAAAAGTCCCGGAATATAAAACTTCGTTCTTACTCGTATCTTTCTCTTTTTTTCTGCGTTCATAAGGATGTGTTGTTAAAACCTATTATCGTAAAACGTGAAACAACAGTTGTTTGTTTCATATCGGTGCTAAAATTCAGTAACGCTGCTCCCCTATGGTGCAGCAAATATTTTATTCATAATCCGGCGCGTGGCTCCGGCATTTTTATAAATATATTTGCGTGCTTTGCTGCCGCTCTCTTCTCTTTCTGCCGAAGATGAAATAAGCGTATCCATCATGTCATAAAAATCAACTTTTCCCTGAATGGCATATCCACCGCCGCAGGCTATCAAATCGTGTGCTTCCCGAAATTTATGAAAATTGGGACCAAACACTACGGGAATACCATACACTGCCGCTTCCGGCAAGTTGTGAATCCCGGCACCAAAACCTCCGCCGATGTAGGCGATATGCCCGTATCGATAGATGGACGAAAGCAGGCCGAAACAATCCAAAATAAGGCATGCTTTTTCGGTGATATTCTCTTTCGTCACGACAGAATAGCGAATGGCAGGACGTTTCAACTTTTGTTCAATTTCGGCAAGGTGTGATTCGTGAATTTCGTGTGGCGCAATAATAAGTTTTACATTTGGCCGGTTGTTGAAATAATCAATAAGGATTTCTTCATCGGGTGGCCACGAACTCCCGGCAACGATAATAAGGGTGTCGGAAGACAAATTTTTTACGAATTTTTCTGCCACCGGAAGCGAAATCGACTGTTCTTGAATTTCAATTACTCTATCCATGCGTGTATCACCTGTTACGGATACATTACTTATGTCAAACTTATGCAATAACTCATCTGACGCGGCATCTTGCACAAAAATGTGAGAATAGAGATGCAGCATATTCCCGTATTTTCCGCGTCGCTTCTTAAAAAAAAGCTGCGTATCTCTAAAAATGGCAGATATCAGATACACCGGCACATCTTGTTGGTGGCAGGTATGAATGAAATTGTACCAAAATTCATATTTCACAAAAATGGCACAATGCGGTCGCACTATATTGATAAAACGCTGCGCGTTGCGCGATGTATCAAAAGGGAGGTAGCAGACAATATCGGCAAAAGGGTACTCTTTTTGCACATCATAGCCCGATGGCGAAAAAAAGGTGAGCAATATTTTGTATTGAGGCATCTCCTTTTTGATGATTTCTATCGTGGAACGTGCCTGTTCAAACTCGCCCAACGAAGCGGCATGAAACCAGATGTATCGCTCATTAACACGGATTTTATCTTGTAGGATTTTAAATGTCTCACGTCTTCCCTCTATCATTTTCCGTGCTTTTTTATGAAACGGCGAAACTAGAAGAAGTCCTACGCGTAAAAGATATATTCCGATGTTATACATGTTAGTTACAAGGAATTGTTTTTAGTGCCTTTTGAAGACGCTTGATGGTCTCTTCTTTTCCAATCAGAGCTGTTATGTCGAACAAATGCGGTCCTTTTCCCGCGCCCACTACAGCCAGACGAAACGCGTTCATGATGTTTCCGGTGTGATAGCCGTTATCAGAAATCCATTTCATCACCTTCGTTTCTTGATTTTTTGCCGAGAAATCGTTCATATCTTCAAGCAATGCTTTTAGTTGTTCAATCTGTTGGGGGGTGTCTCCTTTCCAGCGTTTTTTCACCGTTTTTTCGTCATACGATGTAGGCGATTCAAAGAAAAAAGACGCCTGCTCCCACAGCTCATCCAAAAAATTCACTCTCTGCTTCACCAAACCGATGGCCGTTGCAATGTATTTTGACGAAAAGTTGAGTTTCTTTTCTTTCAATCTCTTTTCTATTGCGGGCACCAGCTCCTTGTCGGAAGTCTTATTGATGTATGTATGGTTGAACCACTTTGCTTTTTCAAAATCAAACTTGGCGCCGCTTTTGCTGCATCGAGCAAATGAGAAGGCTTTTACCAACTCATCCAATGAGAAAATTTCTTGGTCGTTCCCCGGGTTCCAGCCCAATAGGGCAAGGAAATTGATAACGGCATCGGGCAGATAGCCTTTTTCTCGATATCCCGAAGAGATTTCACCCGAAACGGGATCTTTCCATTCCAGAGGAAACACCGGGAATCCCAGTCGATCGCCATCGCGCTTGCTTAACTTGCCATTGCCTTCCGGTTTAAGCAAAAGCGGAAGATGCGCAAATTGCGGCATCTGTTTTTCCCACCCGAAGCTTTGATAAAGCCACACATGCAAGGGCGATGACGGCAACCACTCCTCGCCACGAATCACATGCGTGATTTTCATCAGATAGTCGTCCACCACGTTTGCCAAATGATACGTTGGCAACTGGTCTGACGACTTATATATCACTTTGTCGTCCAGAACAGATGAGTTGATAATTACTTCTCCTCGCACCAAATCGTGCACTTTGATGTCGATGCCCGGCTCTATTTTTATTCGCACCACATACTGCGAATTCCGCTCGATGAGGGTCTCCACTTCATCCTTTGGGAGGGTGAGCGAATTACGCATTTCGCCTCGTGTGGAAGCATCGTATTGAAAATTGCGAACGGTTTTGCGTTTGGCGTCCAGCTCTTGCGGTGTATCAAAAGCGATGTATGCTTTCTCCTCGTCCAAAAGCCGATGAACGTGTTGTTTATATATTTCTCTTCGCTGCGATTGGCGATAGGGTCCATAGTTTCCTCCTGCTTTGGGACTTTCATCAAACGCAATCCCCAGCCAATCAAATGCTTCTTGTATGTATTTTTCCGCTCCCGGAACGAAACGCGTCGAGTCGGTATCTTCGATACGAAGGATGATGTCGCCACCATTTTGTTTCGCAAACAGATAGTTGTAAAGCGCGGTTCTTACACCACCAATATGCAACGGGCCGGTAGGACTCGGCGCAAAACGTACTCTTACTTTTGATGTCATTTTATGTATATGAATTTATATGCTGCAAAGGTAGCAAAACTATTTTGGATTCGGAATGTGAGGGGGTAATTTTACGCATTTTGTCTCTTGTCCATATTTTAGGAGTAGATGCGGATATATAAAATAATTTCAGAAAAAAGACACCCTGGGGATCTCTCCTTAATGGGTGTCTTACAATCCTTTTCTTTTTGATTTTAAAGTAGATTTATCTGTATAACAACTGTTGAAAAGGTATGAAGCCTATTGCACTTTATTTAATTGATTCGGAGTTATAATAAATCGAATTATTTTTATTTTGTTATTAACTATTATCGGCCACATCCCACCATACGCGCGTATCAAAATTGTCGGCACCTTGGGCGGAAATAGCAGCATCATAATTCTCTTTATTCGTCTCATAATCTCCAAGATAATAAAATCTACGATATGGGATGTGCTCAATGGCTCCTCCCGCGGCATCACCCGGATACAATTTCGGTACATTTAAACGACGCCAATCAGACCAGGCTTCAAGTCCATCTTCCATAAAACCATTTAACCAGCGCTGCATCGCTATTTTTTCTATCTTCTCTTGCGCGGAACCCGTAAGAGCAACATTAGGTTGCGCGATATAATCATCTACGTTCGTAACAAATCCATACTCTGCTGTCCATTCACCCCACACATCAGGCTTATTGTTTTGGTAGTACGCAATTTCAGAGGCACATCCTTTTTCGGCGAATGATTGCACAATGGCTTCTTTATACAAAGCTGTCGCATCGGCAGATATCCATCCTCTCACGGCAGCTTCCGCTTCTACCAACAACATTTTTGCGGCTGACACAATTGTTATCGGGGCGTCCATCGCGTAGAGCTTGGGATGTAGCATTACAATTTTTTCTTTGTATTCAGAGATTTTGTTGCGAGGCACCCCAAATGGTACCGCCTCCCACTTGTTTAATGGATTTGGAATTCCATAAGTTAAAACCCGTGGATCCTTGTATTCAAGCAATGCGTCGACGATTGTTTTTGATGGAGAAAAGTCTTTACGCTTAGATATTTCCATGTTGTCATGCAGTGGATTCATATTGGCTGTTTCAGGCAGATAGCGATATCGCATATTGTCGGCATTGGTTTTTATACCTCCATCTTTATATGCTTTCGCGAATCGTGCTTTCCCGGTTGCCGGATCAACATCGGCAAGTTTAATAGCCATCATCATCCGAAGTGATGCATTTAATTTTTTCCATTTAGAAACATTTCCATCAAATAAGATGTCATACACTGGATTTAAACCTTCGCTCTCGTTGAATTGTGCATATGCTGCATTTAATTTCGCGTCCAAATCGGCATAGATATCTTTTTGTGTGTCAAACTTTGGGGTAAAGTTGCCATTATCACCCTGGAGTGCTTCCGAATAATAGATCATTCCAACCACATCGGTCATGTGGATATAGTAGAATGCTTCCAATGTTCTAGCTACGGCGATTTGGTTAGCATTGGAACCCATCTTTGCAACAAATTCAGTTCCTTTTTTATTTTCGTCGTTATTTAAATCAATAATAAGCTTTAGGTTTCTCAAAAAGGTATGGTAGTAAATCCCCATATTAAAATCGACGATACTAAATTGCGTGTACTGAATATTTTGACATTCCGCTAAATACTGTGGGTAAAGCTGGCTAAATGGGTCATATGTGCTTGTGCTTGGTGCAGGCGCACTTGAAAATACTGCAAAGGTTGTTCCCTGCATGGCGCGAGTAAATAGGAATCGCGTATCGGCTTGCGATGGATTGTTGGGGTCGGTGTTTATGTCACCAAAATCACCACAGCTTTTAAGCGAGATAGCACCAATAAAAATCAATAAAATGTATATGTTTTTTTTCATAATTCTTTTTTTTATAGTTAAAACGTCAAATTAACAGAAATACCATATGAGCGTGTAGAGATACTTTGTCCTCCTTCCACATAATTCCATTCGGCTCCTCCCGTTTCCGAAGGGTCGATGTTGGGTGTAGCAGAATAGATGAGCCATGGGTTTTGTGCCACAAAAGAGAATCGAGCCGATTTGACGCCTAATCTCATTTTTTCCAATAACGGTTTTGGTAAATCATATCCAACGGACAGTTCTCTTAATTTCACGTACGAAGCATCGTACACGGAGTGTGCCCGAACTTGCGGATAGAAGTTTTGAAAATAATATTGAGTGTCGAAGTAGCCATCTAAAGGATTGCCATCCTTATCAACTCCCGTCAGGTGTACGCCACCTCCTTCGGAGACAGGATCACGCAAAGGCTTGCCCCTATCGTTCAATCCCGTTGTGGATGTTAAAATACCTGAGCCATTTCCCCAATAGTTTGTCCAGGAAACAATATTGCCTCCTTTAGAAAAGTCAAGTGCAGCCGAAATAAAGACTCCCTTAATATTAAGAGAAGTGGAAAAACCGCCTGTAAAATCCGGCTGAGCCAATCCTAAATCCTGATCTAATTTTTCTGAGTCTACGTAGGGCCGAACATCACCTAAGGCATGCCCATTAGGCAGTTTTCCTAAAATAAGGTTCCCTTTGTCGTCGCGTTTCCAGTCGTTCCCTTGGATGATACCGATAGGTTCTCCTTCACGCGCGTTGATAGAAATGGGGTAATAGAACTTCGTCCACCAAATTTGATAAGAATCATCATCTTTATCGTTATCGATTAATTCAACCAAGGTGTTCTTATTTTTAGAAAAATTAAAGTTTACACTCCATTCTATATCTTTTGTTTTAACGGGAATTGCTCCTAAAGTCAATTCTATTCCACGATTTCTAATTAATCCGGCATTCACTTTAACGGTTGTGTAGCCACTCGCAGGTGTTACATTGCGGTTAATGATCTGGTTCTTGGAGTCGCGATTGTAAAAGTTGAAATCTCCCCAGATACGATTTTTAAGTGCGCGGAATTCGGTTCCCACCTCATAGGATGTTGAGATGGTTGGTTTAATATTGGGATCTCGTAAGTTGCGAGACTGCAGCATTGAGGTCAAATTGCCGTATTTTGTGCCTGTAAGATACACCGGATACACTTGATATTCCGGCATTGTTGATCCTACTTGTGCCGCAGAAGCTCTAACCTTCCAAAAGTTTAACCAGTGGGCTTTAACAAGGTTGCTTAAAATAACGGAAGCGCTTAATCCGCCATATAAATAGCTATTGTTGTCGGGATGCAATGTGGATGACCAATCGTTTCTTAAATTTGCATCAAGATAGTAGGTGTCATCAAAACCCAATGTGGCTGTTCCAAAAGCACTACGAGCTTGATGGTGGTATAGCTTCGAACTTCCTCCCGGTTTTCCTTCAGACGCCGAGACATTCCAAAACTTATTTAAGAAGAGGCCATCACGAGTAAATGCTTCGATGCCTTTAAAAGTGTAATCACGACTTTCCGCAAAAATAGCTGCATCTAGCGTTAGTCGATTATCAAAGTAGCGATCATAGTATTTCATAAATCCCTGAAACTGCATATCAACAATGGAGTTCTGAGTTTGTGAATATTCGGAAACAATTCCCAAGTTTTCAGGAATTTTGTTTTCTCCCAAAGCATTGCGAATGTTTCCATTGGCATTGGTTCCAATCTTCAGATTTTCCAAAACTTTGTATTCAGCGGTAGCACTAAACACATTCCATTGATATGTACTAGTGCGGTTTACTTCATTCATCAACGCGTATGGATTCCAGTGATAAGCCGGCGTTAATTTTGTTGGACTTGTAATATTCCATGTACGGAAAGTTCCATCAGGGCGCAAATAATTGTCTTTCAAATCGAGCAGATTCACGTTGGTGTTTCCCCATTGCAAGAATGAGCCAAGGAAGTTTCCGAATGTACTATATCCTTCGGTTGCTGCGTTGTGATTTTTTCGGAACGAATATTTATAATCTAAGCTAATGGACAACTTTGAAGAAACATCAAATGATGAGCGAAACGTTATGTAACGACGAATGGCATCGCTATTGTATTGAATCCCTTTTCTATCAACATTTGTAAACGAAATACGTGTACTATATCCCCTCCCGGCTTTTGCAAAAGAGAGATTGGTCGTGTTGTTGATACCTGTTCTATAGAGATCCTCAATGTTCACTCCAAATTTCCATTCCGTTTGTTGTCCAAAACGTGGATCAGTCGGATCCCACGCATACCACGGCATGTAGGTTTGTCCTTTATATTTTGGCCCCCAGCTTGAATCATCCGCGTAATCATATATGAGACGTCCGTCAAATTGCTTTAACCCACATTATTCACCAAAAAGTTGCATAATTTGAGGAAAATCCTTATTTTTAAGGCATTAAAAGAAAAACAATAGATTTTAACGCCCCCAAATTATGCAGGACAAATATACAGCCTTTTACC
>JAEZZZ010000128.1 GCA_023418255.1 Bacteroidota bacterium | reverse complement strand
TTTTGCGGAGTAAGAAACGTTCAAAAAACAATCATCGAATTAGAAAATAGTAAAACCATTCATCCCACAGAGGAAAAGAGGGGCAAAGAAAATGGAAAGTGTTCTTCATGAATAATGCGGGTTAATAAATTCCATAATTTTTCAAAGATAGCAAAAGCTTCACTAGTGAAACTTTTGCTATAAAAAATCATATCTTAATTTATGTAATTTACCATCTAAGTCAAAATAAGTTTTGTGCTGTTTATCCACATTTAAAACCGTATCTTGTTAGAATAGAACATGATTATGGCCAAAATGGCAAACAGGCCTAAACTGCCCACAAGCAAGGCGTAGCTTTTCATCTGAATCAATATAAAAACAAAAAGATAGAGAAATGACAGAAGCGCACCAATGAGAAGCCATTGCTGCCTATTTTTGAGGATGCTTGCCATATGAAAAGTAATCAGACCCGTTGTCATGAGCGCAGCAAGCAAATAAGCTACGTTGAAACCGAGCACTTCTGAAAGCGACAAGAGCAGCGAATAGAAAAGCACCAATGCAAGACCGACTAACAGATATTGAATGGGATTGACGGACTTATTTTTTAACAGCTCTATAAAAAACACCACCACAAACGTGAGCAAGACAATGAGAATGGCATATTTCACGCTACGCATATTTTGCTGATATTGGTCTACCTCCTGAATAAAATTAACTCCAAAGCGTGACTTTGCCATTTGCGCGAAATCGTGCGCATTTTCTGCCTTTATTACTTGTCCGTAACTGCGATTTAAATCAAGTACTTCCCAATGCGACGAAAATCCTTTATCGGTAACGCTATGCGTTTTGGGCAGAAAATCGCCATCAAAACTGGGTGTCGCCCAATCGGATTTTAAATCAACCACGCTCTTTTTGCCTATCGGCACAAAAAACAGACCTTGCGACCCATTCACTTTCAGGGCAATGGAAAAAGGAATGGTATTTCCCGACTGATTTTGCAGATTAAAACTATCGAGTTTAGCATTTAAGCCGACAGCAAAGAGCGATTCGTTTTGATAGGTATCCTTTTCGTAATCATAACGATTGCCGTGACTTACTGAGGATGAGCCGGACAGAACTTCGATAGGAATACCGGATTCAAACGGAAAACGCTTATCACCCATCTGCAACGTCACTTGCTCATCTATTCCACGCAGATCGGAAAGCGAAAGCAACACGCGCGCATGATTCCATTGCATCTTTCCATTGTCGATATTCATGGTTTGTAACATTGTTAAATCAAAAGTGCCGGTAAGTTGCATATCGGTTTTATAAACCGATGTTTCATAAATTCCGCGCTTGCGCTTTTCAACCGACGACGTGCCGTCGATAATAAGCGATTCCGGCAGCAGGAGCAGATTTTTTGTGACTTCCGTCGTTTTTTTATCTTCTGTTTCGTGGGTTATATACGGCACTAAAAGGAACGGTCCGCTTACGGTTTGCTCGCTCCCCCACTTTGACGTAATATCCGATATTACTGTCGTTTGAGTGTGTTGTCGTTCGCGAATAAGTGATTTCATCATTTCAAGTGGGATAAGTAACAGAATCGTCAAAAATCCGATAATCACCGCTTTTATAGGGATGGAAAAACGTTCGGTTAACGAGTGTTTTTCAGAAGAATGGTATTCGGGAGGCGTTGTTCCCGAATCTTGTTTTTTTGAAGAGACCATAGTTTTTTTGATTATTAAATATACAACAAACGCGCCGACCGCAACCGTCGCCGCCAAAATAAGAAATAGTACAACTGAAAACATCATATTACAAATTGTTTTTTATAAAGTGTTCCAATGCCTGCAAATGTGCCTTGAAGGCCTTTTCGCCGGTTGGTGTTTTGAAATAGGTGGTGCGCGGTTTGCGACCGACAAACTGTTTTCTTACGGCGATATATCCAATTTTTTCAAGCGCGCGCAGGTGCGTTGCCAAATTACCGTCGGTGAGTCCCAATAACTCTTTGAGCGAATTAAAATCGACTTCGTCGTTTACCATCAATGCCGCCATAATGCCCAAACGCGCTTTGCTCTCAAAGGCTTTATCAATATCTTCAAAATGTGCTATCACGCCTCTTTATTTTGAAGATTGATTGTTTTCTTTTCGCTCAATGCAAAAATAAAAATAAATGCCATACATAATGTGCATCAGCCCAAAGCCCAGCGACCAAAACAGCAATCCTCTAGCGGGAAAAAAGCTGCAAAGTAACCCCAAAATAAGTTCGCTCACGCCCAACCAAAAGATATTTCCATAGGTGTATTTCGCCACATTGACCAACGACAATCCATAAAAAAGCAACATCGCCGGCGCGATGATGCCGATGTAACCATTAAGCAACAAGGCAAAGCAGAAAATGCCCCCGGTAACCAACGGTACAAAAAAGTTGAGGAATGTACGATAGGTTACGGCATTAAAAAGTGAGCGATGTTGCTTTTTTGATTTTTGTGCAGCAAAAATTAATAATGTAGCCAGTGCAAGCGTAAAAACGATCAGTGCTAAGAAAATCAGCTTAGGCACTATCAGCAGCCAATTGGGCGCGGAATATTCGATAAACGTCGATTTAATTGACATCAAAATCTGTTTTGCCGCATAGGCACCCACAACGCCATAAATTCCAATTAAGATAATCGACAATCCACTAAACGACAAGAATTTCGATGAGTGTTCCATCATCTTGCGAATCTCGTGAACGGTTTGTATCGCTTCTTTATTTTCCATAATTAAAAAGTACTTTGAAATGCAAAGTAAAAACAAATAATTGAATTAAGCGATTAGATAATCGAACTTTAACATTCATTAAAATTAGGCTTTTTCTGACGATACATATCAGGATTATAAACTCGTGATGGAATAATGTAAGCGAGCGAGCTTTCTACTTATTTAGCTTCTCGAAAAATGAGGTTAACGTAGAAAATGCAAGAAAAAAGAACTATCTTTTAAGCAGAAAAATAGGAAACTCTCTTTTTATAATCAAATGATGCAGCCATTTCTTCCATACCGAACCAGACGCGGAATATATATTCCTAAAACGAGGTGATTATCTCACTTCGATTACACCCCAACAATAAACCCAACAAATTATTCACTCCAAATTGCAATATTTTATAAACATTATTGCTATCTTTGAACATCAGATTTTAACAAAGTATGAAGATCCACCTTTTTTTAGCCGCTTTTTTTTACCTATTTTGCTTTTTTGCAAAAAGCCAAACGTTGGACGACGCGAAAAAGCTCTATTCGGAAGGGAATTATGCCAAAGCTCTATCTATATTTGAAAAAGAATACGACCAAGCACCACAAAACGCGTCTCTTAATTGTCAGTTAGGCATTTGCCTGTATGAAACAGGAGATTTTACGCGTGCCGAGAAACACCTTGCTTTTGCTTCGCAAAAACGCATTTCGGAAGCCTATTTTTATTATGGAAAACTGTTGACAAAAATGTATCGATTTGAAGAGGCCGATAAGGAGTTTCAAAAATATAAACGTGCCAAACAACGAGATAAAGCGGCTCTTGACGACGTTGAAAAACAAGAAAAATATATCGAAAAACTAAAAAAAGAGATTTCACGCACCGAAGATGTGCAAATTATTGACAGTATGGTGGTTTCTAAAAAAGATTTTTTGTCGGCATATCATCTGTCGGAATCGACAGGAACGCTGACGCCGGTGAAAAAATTTTTTGAACTATCGGAATCTGCCTCTAACTTCGTACTCTATATGAACGAAAAGAAAGATAAAGTTTATTATTCACAAGCTGCTCATACATCCCCCGGCAAATTATTTACAATGGAAAAACTGCTGACATCGTTTGGCGATGAAAAAATGTTGCCCGAACCAGTTAATACTAATGGTACCCAGGCATATCCATTTGTACTCACCGATGGATTGACGCTCTATTTTGCATCTACCGGACACGAATCCATTGGCGGATACGATTTGTGTGTCACACGATACAACATAGCGAGTAACAACTATCTTGCGCCCAATCGTCTAAACATGCCTTTCAACTCACCCTTTAACGATTACATGATGGTTATCGATGAGGAAAAAGGAGTCGGATGGTTTGCATCAGAACGATTTCAGCCCAAAGATTCGGTTTGTGTCTATACGTTTATTCCCGCATCAGCCATCCACTTAGTCGAAAGCGACAACGAAGATTATTTAATACGTCGCGCGCAAATTCATTCAATAAAAGAGAGTTGGAAAGAGGGAAAAGAATACGCCCTGTTGATTGAGAAAGCACGAAAATCAGAAATTCGAAAGAAAGTTCGTGACGTGGATTTTGAATTCGTAATCAATGACGATATCACATACCACTCGCTGTCTGATTTTAAAAACCCATCGGCACAATCGATTTTTAGACAGACACTAAGCGTGGAAGAAGAAAACAGTAGCATCAAAAAAGAGCTCTCGCGCAAAAGAGAACAATATATACATGGAACTATGAACGAAGCATTGAAAAACAGCATTCTTCATCTCGAAATAAGAGTAGAAGAGAGCCATAAAAAAGCAAAACGTATGAAAAAAGAGGCGCGCAATCTCGAAATTTCATATCATCAGAACTAAACATCAAAAAATATCTATATATGAGCACATCCATCAGTATAATCATCGTATCCGCAGTGATTTTATTGGGCATTGTACTGCTTCTTGTAGAACTGTTCCTATTACCCGGCATCACCATTGCAGGTATTGCAGGAAGCTTGGTCTTGATTGGTGGCGTAATTTATGCCTATGCTCATCTCGGCAACACGGGAGGAAACATCACTTTGGCAACAACAGCTGCTGTGCTGACTGTTTCATTTGTATGGTTGGTCAAATCAAAATCGTTGCGCAAGATTGCCCTTAAAACAGAGATAACCGAATCGGTGGACAACGCCGATTTGAAAAAGATAAAACCGGGCGACATCGGAATCAGCCTTTCACGGCTCAATCCCATCGGAAAAGTGATGATTAACGACATCATCCTGGAAGGGAAATCAATGGATGGAGAACTAATTGACGAAGACATCGAAATTGAGGTGATGAAAGTTGAATCCAACAACGTTGCCGTTATCAAAAGACAGAATTCGTAAATCAAACAAAATTATAAACTTATAAATAGATTAACATTATGAGCATTTCGTTCCCCCTTATTGTTACAATTGGAGTTATTGTAATATTTATACTTATTTTCTTTCACTATGTTCCGTTTTTCCTTTGGATAAACGCGTTATCAGCCGGCGTGAATATTTCGTTGGTACAGCTTTTTTTGATGCGTTTGCGCCGTGTGCCGCCACATACCATTGTTTATGCAATGATTGAAGCACACAAAGCCGGATTGAAAAATGTTACTCGCGATAATCTGGAAGCACATTACCTTGCCGGCGGACACGTGGAGCAAGTTGTTCACGCGTTGGTGTCGGCATCAAAAGCCAATATCGATTTGCCATTTCAAATGGCAACAGCCATCGACTTGGCAGGGCGCAATGTGCTGGAAGCCGTGAAAATGTCGGTAAACCCAAAAGTGATTGACACACCCCCGGTTTCGGCAGTCGCCATTGATGGTATTCAGCTGATAGCCAAAGCGCGTGTAACGGTGAGAGCAAACATTAAACAGTTGGTCGGTGGTGCAGGAGAAGAAACCATCCTCGCGCGGGTTGGCGAGGGCATTGTATCATCCATCGGTTCTGCGACATCACACAAATCGGTGCTCGAAAATCCGGATTCCATCTCAAAATTGGTACTGAAAAAAGGACTGGACGCAGGAACAGCTTTCGAGATTCTCTCAATTGATATTGCCGATATAGACATAGGCAAAAACATCGGGGCTGTACTTCAAATGGACCAGGCTCAGGCAGATAAGAATATAGCACAAGCACGTGCCGAAGAACGTCGCGCCATGGCAATTGCTTTAGAACAAGAGATGAAAGCCAAAGCACAAGAAGCACGAGCCAAAGTGATTGAAGCCGAAGTGGAACTGCCGATGGCAATGGCAGATGCTTTCCGTAGCGGACATCTGGGCGTGATGGATTATTACCGTCTTCAAAACATAAAATCGGACACCGATATGC
This sequence comes from Bacteroidota bacterium, assembly GCA_023418255.1. Lineage (GTDB taxonomy): Bacteria > Bacteroidota > Bacteroidia > Bacteroidales > Dysgonomonadaceae > JAEZZZ01. The sequence goes on along the minus strand of JAEZZZ010000128.1, from coordinate 40,103 downwards.
GTGATGCCATTGCGAAACCACAAAGTGGACAAGAACGTAAAAACGACTCTAAACTTTAATATCATTAAAATAAAAATATGATGAGAACCATACCTGAATCAGAATTTATAATCAATTCCGACGGAAGCGCTTTTCATCTACACATCACACCGGAGCAACTTGCCGATAAAATTGTGATGATGGGAGATCCGGAGCGAGTGACTCTGACAGCAAAAATGTTTGACACCATTGAGTGCGACGTACAAAGCCGCGAGTTTCACACCGTCACGGGAACATTTAGAGGAAAACGAATAACCGCCATTTCGCATGGTATCGGTACGGACAATATCGATATTGTGGTAACAGAGCTGGACGCTTTGGCAAATATAGACTTCAACACCCGCACTGTGAAAAAAGATTTCAAGCAACTTTCGATGGTGCGTGTGGGAACTTCCGGAGGTATGCAGCCGCATTGCCCGATTGGTTCATATGTAGTTTCGGAAAAATCAATCGGATTTGATGGCGTTCTTCACTATTATGCCGACTCACAAAAGTTTCGAGAAGAGGATTTTGAGCAAGCGTTTCAGAAGCATGTCAATTGGTCGCCATATCATTGTTACCCCTATGTGGTAAGTGCCGACGAAGAGTTGGTCGATCGCATCGGATTTGATATGCTGCGTGGAGTAACCATTTCGGCAATTGGGTTTTATGGTCCGCAAGGTCGGCACGTACGCCTGCCTTTGGCAGATCCCGATTTGAACGCGAAAATTGAGTCGTTTCGCTTTGGCGAACACTCTATCACAAACTACGAAATGGAAAGCTCAGCCATAGCAGGATTAGGCAAAATGATGGGGCACAAGGCGATGACCGTTTGCTCCATTATAGCCAATCGTGTGGCGTTGGAGTCCAATGCCAATTATAAAGGCTCTATTGAGGACTTGTTGCGAATTGTGCTGGAAAGAATTTAATCTTTCAGTTGCTGACGGATTGGTTTGAAGGAGATTATTCCATCGTGTGAAACACGTTTTGCACATCCTCATCTTCTTCAAACTTATCCAGTAACTTTTCTATTTGAGCACGTTGCTCATCGTTGAGATTTTTTGTGTCGTTGGGGATACGCTCAAATTCGGCAGAGTAGATTTCGTAGCCATTTTCTTCCAAATAGGATTGAATGTCGGAATAGGATTTAAATTCGCCGTAAAGGATAACGGCATCTTCCTCGGTTTCCACTTCATCCACGCCATAGTCGATGAGTTCGAGCTCCAAATCTTCCAATGATACGCCCTCTTTTGGCGCTATTTTGAAAACACATTTATGTTCAAACATAAATTCGAGGCTTCCGCTTGTGCCCAATGAACCGCCGTGCTTATTGAAATAGCTACGTATGTTTGCCACCGTGCGGGTAGGATTGTCGGTCGCTGTTTCCACTACAATGGCAATTCCGAATGGCCCATAGCCTTCGTACACCACCTCTTTGTAGTCGGAAAAATCTTTGTCGGTCGCTTTCTTTATCGCGCGATCAACATTGTCTTTTGGCATGTTTTCCTTTTTCGCCTGTTGAATCAAAACACGTAGACGTGGATTGGTATCCGGATCGGGGCCCCCCGCTTTGGTGGCGATGGTAATTTCTTTTCCCAACTTTGTGAAAACGCGTGCCATATTGCCCCAGCGTTTCAGTTTTCTTGCTTTTCTATATTCAAATGCTCTTCCCATAATCAGTTGTTGCCTTTATATTTTTGTATAGCCTGTGCGGCTGGATGATTTATCATGTCTTCTTGGGCTTGTCAGCGAAGTGTGGCATTCAACTCGCTTTCCAATTGATGTTGAATTTTCTGCATCACCGTGTCAATTTGTCTGTCGGTAAGGGTTTTATTGCTGTCTTGCAACACAAAATTCACCGCGTACGATTTTTTGCCTTGTGGCAAGTTTTTGCCTTCATACACATCGAACAGAGAAATGTCTTTCAACAGTTTTTTCTCTGTTTTTCGCGCAATGCGCTCAATGTCCGCAAAAACAATATCTTTGTCAATAAGCAACGCCAAGTCGCGACTTACCGTCGGATATTTCGGAATTTCCTCAAATTGAGTCTCTTTCGGAGCAGTTATCTGCAAAATAGTGTCCCAATCAAGCTCGCCAAAATACAATTCGGCATCAATATCAAAGGCATTGCAGAGTTTTTCTGACACGATGCCAAAGTGTCCCAGCTGTCGCTGCTGTGCAGTAATCTTCATCCCTGAAGTAAACGGTTCTGAATTTATCGGCTCAAAGATGGGCTCTTCTTTACTTATTCCCATGCGCGCAAGAATGTTTAGGATGTGCGCTTTAAGCTCAAACACCGTGCTATCTTGCTCGGGTGAAGCCCAATTTTTGCGCGTTCGCTTACCACAAATCCACAGTGCCAAATGGGTTTGTTCGGAATATCCGGCAAGGATAACTTCTTTGCTCTGTTTTACTTTATCTAAATAATAACAATTTCCAAATTCATAAAAACATATATCACTATTTTTTCGGTTACGGTTGTAGGCAATGCTTTCCATACCGCCATAGATCAGCGTTTGTCGCATCACATTTAAATCGCTGCTCAACGGATTGAGCAATGCGACGCAGTTGTCGGCAGGATACATTTCGTTGTTGTCATAGTATGCTTTTTTGGTAAGCGAGTTGTTCATTATTTCACTAAAACCGCATGCCGAAAGTTGCTCTGATATGCGTGTTTGCAACGTATGTTTGCGATCGGTTTCGGTTTGATGTGAAAGATTCGCTTTCAAAGAATCGCTAATTTCCACATTATTATATCCATAAATTCGCAAAATCTCTTCAATGATATCCACATCCCGAACAACATCCACGCGATAGGTTGGAATGCGAAGGGTAATATCGGTTGGCGTTTCCTTTTCAATCTCAAAGTCGAGACTCAACAAAATGCTTTTTATTGTGCTACTAGCGATTTCCTTTCCCACCACCGAATTTACTCTTTCATAGCTAAGTGTTACGCGCTTCATCTCTACCGGACAGGGATATAGATCGCGTATTTCTCCCTCGATCTCGCCGCCTGCAACCTCTTTGATGAGCATTGCCGCGCGTTTTAAGGCGAAAAGTGTGTTGTTGGGATCGACGCCGCGTTCAAAGCGAAACGAAGAATCAGTGCTGAGACCATGGCGGCGAGCCGTTTTACGAACCCACATCGGATTGAAACATGCCGATTCCAGAAAAAGTGTTTTGGTTTTTTGGGTAACACCTGAATGCAATCCGCCGAAAACGCCGGCAATGCACATTCCTTCCTTTGAGTTGCAAATCATCAAATCGTTTGCAGACAGCGCGTATTCCTTCTCGTCCAATGCCACAAATTTAGTTTTATCGGGAAGCGTGCGCACAATCACGTCGCCGTCAATATAGTCTGCATCAAAAGCGTGCAGCGGATGTCCTGTTTCGTGGAGCACAAAGTTGGTGACGTCCACCACATTGTTTATCGGGCGTAAGCCTATTGCCGACAGCCTGTTTTTCAGCCACTCGGGACTCTCTTTTACAGTTACCTCGCGAATGGTCACACCCGAATAGCGCGGACAGGCTTCGGGGTTTGTAACTTCCACATGAATGCCGCCATCCTTTTTATCGACAGCAAAACTCTCTACAGAAGGTTTTGTCAATTTAAAAGGCAGTCCTGCCTGTTTGAGATAAGCCGCTAAGTCTCGAGCCACACCGATGTGCGAAGTGGCATCTACACGATTTGGCGTGATATCAATTTCAAACAGATAGTCGTCCGCAACGTTGTAATAATCTTTGGCAAGCGTTCCTGGTTTTATGTCGCCGGGAAGTTCGATGATGCCTTTATGCGAATTGCCCACACCGATTTCAACTTCGGAACATATCATGCCGAACGACTCTTCGCCGCGAATCTTCGAACGTTTTATTTTCAGCTCTTTATCATCGATGTAGAGCGTGGAACCGATGGTTGCGACCACCACCGTTTGTCCGGCGGCAATGTTGGGTGCACCACAAACAATTTGAAGTGGCGCATCGTCGCCAATATCAACGGTTGTAATGTGTAAATGGTCGGAATTGGGATGCGCTGTGCATGTAAGAACTTTTCCGATAACCAAACCCTGCAATCCTCCTTTGATTGTTTCTACTTTTTCTACGCTTTCGGTTTCTAATCCGATGGAAGTGAGGACATCGGCCGTGTGTTGGGGCGATAAATCAAACTGTAGATAATCTTTCAGCCAATTGTATGAAATGTTCATCGTAAGCGGTGTCTAAAATATTTATTTTTATTATGAAGATGGGAAATGCGATTTTACATGTTGTTTCTTATGCCATCTTGTTCTGTTTGTCTTAAAAAAATGTTCAAATTTACATGATTTTTCTGTTAAAACCATAGAGAGAGATGAAAAACTTGTAGAATTGAAGCGGTCAGCGGTCAGCTATCAGCGTTCAACTTTTCAATAAGGTTGGCTGTGGTGAAATCATTTGCTTTTCCGTACGTACGGAATATTTGCTCCGTACGTATGAAAATTTTATTGCGTACGTACAGAAATTTTGTTCCATACGTATGGAAATTTCACTGCGTACGTACGGAAATTATTAACAGCACAATGGGATATTAATCAGCTTTTTACGCCCCCTATTTTATGAAAAAAAATACGATAACCTTTGCCAACATTTAAAAATTGACAAAGGTTACATTGAATTTATACGTTTAGCTTAACTGAATTGCTTGCGGAATCAATATCCGCGAATGGCTTTGATGCCGGGTAGCGTTTTTCCTTCAATCATTTCGAGCAGAGCTCCACCGCCGGTGGATACATAGGACACTTCTCCGGCTTTGCCAAATTTATTGATACATGCCACTGAGTCGCCACCACCAACCAATGAGAATGCGCCTTTCTTGGTAGCAGCCACAATGGCATCGGCAACAACGCGCGAACCGTGATCGAAATTATCAAACTCAAACACGCCAACGGGACCATTCCAAAGAATGGTTTTGGAGTTTTTGATAACCTCGGCAAAGCGTTTTTCCGATTCGGGGCCAATATCCAATCCTTCCCACCCATCGGGAATTTCTTTCACCGGGGCAAAATTAGTTTTAGCATCGTTGCTGAAGCTGTCTCCCAACTTGGCATCGGTTGCCAAAACAAGATTTACTCCTTTTTGTTTTGCCAGCTCCACAATCTCTTGTGCCAAGGCGAGTTTATCATCCTCCACAATAGAATCTCCAATTTTTCCGCCAAAAGATTTGGCAAAAGTATAGGTCATTCCTCCCGCGAGAATCAGATTATCTACTTTGTCTAACAGGTTTTTAATAATTTCAATTTTTGTGGACACCTTCGAACCACCCATAATGGCGGTAAATGGACGCTGTGTGTCGTTCATCACTTTTTCAACGGCAATGATTTCGTTTTGCAACAGATATCCAAACATTTTGTGGTCTTCGTCAAAGTATTCCGCGATTAAAGCTGTGGATGCATGCGCTCTGTGTGCAGTTCCGAACGCGTCGTTTACATACACATCAGCATAGGAAGCCAGTTTTTCCGCAAATTCTTTTTGCGATTTTTTAACCGCTTTTTTGGCTTCGGTTACTTCTTCGGGTGAAGCATCTTCAGCTAATCCGCGTGGCTTTCCTTCTTCTTCGGCATAAAAACGTAGATTCTCCAAAAGCAAGGCTTCTCCCGGCTGCAAGGACGCCACTTTGGCTTCGGCTTCGTCACCAATACAATTATTTGCAAAATGAACATTCGCCTCTAGCAGTTCCGTCACGCGTGACAGGATATGTTTCATCGAAAACTTTTCGTCTACACCCTTGGGGCGTCCTAAGTGTGAACCAATAATAACGCTTCCGCCGTCTTTGAGAATCTTTTTCAATGTGGGTATGGCGGCGCGAATGCGTGTGTCGTCAGTGATGTTGAAATTTTCGTCGAGAGGGACATTGAAGTCCACACGAACAAATGCCTTTTTATCGGCAAAGTTAAATGAGTCAATTGTTTGCATAATATCTATTTCTTTTTTAGTTCCCTGAATTTAGACTTTGTCTTTAACGATGCTGTCGCCTAAAACAATGTTGCAAAGGTACATGATTTTTCTGTTAAAACCGCACGCTCAGATAAAAATCTTATCGGATTAAAGCGGTCAAAGGGCAGGGGATAGTTATCAGCGATTCGTTGTTTTCATATTTCAGCTATCATAAACGAAGATACCGCTGATTCTTATGAAATTGACTGCGCCGACGATAAATGCGGGCATCGCCTCCCAGCGAAGCTTCGTCTTGATTTTGTTAGCCTTTCATAACCGCTCCGCCTGGTACATCTTCTTATCTTAGAAGAAATGTGTATATGCCATGCCTCTTCAATTTAAATGAAGAAACTTTTTAGAAATAACGAATGAAAGGATTGCAAATTCGTGCTGAAGGACAAATGTTTAACTTGGATTGACCCTTACCTCATACGAAACCGGAATAGCTTTTTTGTAGACAGCCAACACACCGCAATAGTTATCAAAAGAGAGCTTGCAGGCACGTTCTAGTTTTTTCACAGGCAGATTTTCTCCCGTAAATTGATACACCACCTTCATCGATGTATATTGAATAGGGTATTCTTCGCTAAGTTCTGCTTCAATATCGATATCAAACGACTGAATATCAATGCGCATTTTGCGCACAACCTCCACAATATCCAATCCCGAGCATCCGGCAGCAGCCACAAGCATCAGTTTTTTAGGTCGTGGACCGACGTCATCGCCTCCTGCATCTTTTGCCAAATCGATGGTGATTTTATGGCCATCGATTTCAGTATTGAAAATGTTGTTTTTCTCCCAAATAGCTTTAATAGTATGTGTCATCGTTTTCTATATTTTTGATATGATTTATAATATAATGTAAACAATATTACAAAGGTTTGGTTCGATTGATGGAAAAAGCTCATTTGTTTCAAACTTCGAAAGTCTCTAAAAATGAAAAAGTTTTCCTTAAATATGTATCAATTTCAATCTCTTTTGTTATTTTTGTGGAAATAAACTACTATTATGATTGACAAAGATGCAAAAGTCCTGTTAATTTACACGGGTGGAACAATCGGCATGATTGAAAACCTCGCCACAGGCGCTTTAGAACCATTCAACTTTAGCCATTTGAGCTCGAACGTACCTGAAATCAGACGCTTAAACTTCAATGTAGAAACCTATCTATTCGATCCTCCCATTGATTCCTCGGACGTGTCGCCGGAAAAATGGAAACAGATGGTTGCCGTTATTGAAGAGCACTACGAGACTTACGATGGATTTGTAATTTTGCACGGAACCGACACGATGGCTTATACGGCGTCGGCTATGAGTTTCATGTTTGAAAACCTGACAAAACCAATTATTCTAACGGGCTCTCAGCTTCCGATAGGAAAGTTGCGTACCGACGGAAAAGAGAATATTATCACGGCGTTGGAAATCGCCGCAGATAAGGACAACAACGGACATCCGCGCGTACCTGAATTGTGTGTGTATATGCAAAACCTGCTGATGCGTGGCAATCGAACCATAAAAATAAGCGCGGACCATTTCAGCGCGTTTTCCTCCCCTAATTATCCCTATTTGGCAGAAGTAGGCGTCGATATTCGCTACGAAGATAAATTTATCCTAACTCCGGAATACGACAAGCCGTGCCGCTTTCACTACGACTTGGATCACCATGTGGGTATCTTAAAGTTTTTTCCCGGCATCCGCAAAGAGTGGGTAGAATCTATTTTAAAAGTTCCTAATCTTAAAGGCTTGGTCTTGGAAACATATGGCTCGGGCAACGCGCTACGCGAAGAGTGGTTTATTGAGCTGTTGAGCAACGCTGTCAAAAATGGATTACTGACAGTGAACGTGACGCAGTGCTTATATGGAAGTGTGGAAATGCACCGCTATGAAAACGGACAAGTGCTAAAAAAAATGGGAGTTATAAGCGGTCACGACATCACGCTGGAAGCGGCACTCGCGAAAATGATGTTCCTCTTAGGAAAACAAGCCGACCACGTTACCATACAAAAACTGATGAAGCAGCCACTTCGCGGTGAGTTGACAGAACGAGCACCGTATTAGTGCTACGTAAACAGTCTTTTTGTCTATCACAGTAAAAATGGGATGCTTGCAGTCATGTTGTCTTTATTTCAATATAATGCCTATCTTTGCATCGTTTTTAATATCAAAACAACAGCGAATAGATGAAAAATTTGGATTATGGCGTAATAGGGAACTGCCGCTCAGCGGCATTGATTTCAAAAACGGGAAGCATCGATTGGCTCTGTCTGCCGGATTTCGATTCACCATCGGTTTTTACGAAACTGCTGGACGAAGCAAAAGGCGGCAGCTTTTCTTTTGTCGTTTCCGATGATTATGAAATCACGCAATCCTATTTGGGAAACACCAACATTCTTTCCACCCGCTTTGAGGGAAAAGAGGGTGGTTTTGCCATATTGGATTACATGCCACGCTATCGAACCGCAGAGCAAGAACACTATATGCCGCCCGAAATTCATCGTTTCATTCGTCTGATGTGGGGAAAGCCCAAAATGCGTGTTTTGTACGACCCCAAAATCAATTATGCACAAGAAGAGGTTACACACCGCATTTTTTCAAACTACATCAAAACATCATCCGTTGAAGACGACGAGGATAAAATCTATCTGTACACCGGATTGGACTTTACAAAAGTGCTAAACGGCGATGAAATTACGCTGACAGAAGACCAATTTTTCTTGCTCTCATACAATCAGAAATTAATAACGGTTGATATAAATCGCATCTTGCTGGATTATGAACGCACAAAAGTATACTGGCTCAACTGGATTCATCGCTCACGCGAATATTTGTCATATGACAATCAGATAAAACGGAGCATGCTGGTGCTAAAACTGATGACATATCAAAACTCCGGAGCCATGGTTGCCGCTCTCACTACCAGCCTTCCTGAAAGTATTGGCGAAACGCGCAATTGGGATTATCGCTTCTGCTGGATACGCGATGCTTCCATGTCCATCAACACACTGCTTTATATGAAGCACAAAAATGCCGCTGAACGCTTCATCGGATTTGTGAAAAAGATATTGAAATCGCGCGACGATGTATTTCAAATTATGTATGGCATTCGTGGTGAGCGCGAGCTGACAGAAGAGGTTCTTCCACATCTTTCGGGATATGAAAACTCTGCCCCCGTGAGGATTGGAAATGCCGCGTACAATCAGCTTCAAAACGATTCGTTGGGATATTTGATGGATGTCATTTATAAATATTACCTCTATTTTCCCGGTACATTGGATGAGGTGGAAGAAATCTGGGAAATTGTGAAAAACATGGTGCGCATGGTGCTGAAATCGTGGCGAAGCAAAGATCAAAGCATTTGGGAATTTCGCACCAAAGAGCGGCATTATGTTTTCTCAAAAGTGATGAGCTGGGTTGCCATTGATCGCGCGTCGCTTATTGCCGAGTTGCTGCAAAAGGACAATTATGCACAGAAATGGCGCGCCGAAGCTGATATCATAAAGGAAGAGGTGCACGAAAAGGGATGGAACGAGGAAGTTCAATCTTTTACGCAAGCTTATGAAAACACCGATTTTGACTCTTCCTTATTGCTGATGCAGCCCTACGGTTTTATTGACGGTGACGATGAGTGCTACGTGAAAACAGTTTTGGCAATCAAAGAAAATTTACTGCATGACGGGTTAATGTATCGATATAAGGCAGAGGACGATTTTGGAGCTCCCACTTCATCTTTTACAATATGCACCTTTTGGCTGATTGAAGCTCTTTATGTCATTGGCGAAAAACAAGAAGCTCAACAACTCTTTGAGTCAATGATTTCCTATGCTAACCATGTGGGACTCTACAGCGAAGATTTAGACTTTCAGACAAAACGCCAACTAGGTAATTTCCCTCAGGCATATTCGCACCTGGCTTTCATTAATACGGCGCGCCTTTTTTCCAAAGAGAAAGAGTTGTCTAAATTTATTCGTCCATAAAAAGAATATCGAATTTAGAGAATGTAGAAGGGGAGGGCATTATTTTCTTTTGTCCAACGTCCCCACATTTGAGTTGATGCGAGCAAATGAACCGGGATATTTTTCATTGATAAAATCAATCATCTTCTCACGCACATAAACGCGCAAATCCCAATTTGCCGATGAGTCGGCACTGCTCACCAAAAGGCGAACCTCTTTGTACCACTGCTTGCTGTCGGTTACTTGGATGTTCTGCACTCTGCCATCCCAATCGGGATGATCTTTGACAACAACCATAAGATGCTCTCTCAGCGGCTCCAATGGCAAATCGTATGATACATATAGATACACTGTTCCCACAATGTTTGATGTTGTACGTGTCCAGTTTTGCACCGGCGTATTCAGGAAATATTCGATAGGAACAATTAAACGACGCTCATCCCAAATTTTCACCACCGCATAGGTTATATTAATCTCTTCAATACGCCCCCACTCACCTTCAATTACCACCACATCGTCAATTCGGATAGGCTGAGTGAATGCAATTTGCACACCGGACAAAATTTGCCCCACACTGCGTTGTGCCGCCAATCCAATAATGATTCCGACAATTCCTGCCGAAGCCAGGACGCTCAATCCCAGCTCTTTCAATGGCTTTATCGACATCAAGGCAATTCCCACAAAAATAACAACTGCCACAACCACCAATATCCTCTCAATCATGTTGAGCTGCGTCAACTTTTTACGAGCCTCTAAGTTGTCGGGATTATTGATGTCGTATTTATTCTGAACATATCTGAAAACAGCGCGTATCGTTTGAATAAAAAGCCATCCAATCGCTAAAATCAACAAAACGCGACTAATCGGTTGAAGCGTCTCAAAAACGCGTGTATCATCTTTTATGGAGGAAGCAAAAATATGAAGCAACACCGAAAAAATAATCCATATTCCGGGAATGCGAAACAGCCGAATAATAAAAGCGTCTATCGGACTGTTCGTCCTTTTTGATTTGACTTCGAGCCCTTTTAACACGCGGTTGAAAATAAAAATCAACATAAAAAAGAGGACAAGAAAAACCCCAATAGCAATAATATAGCTCCAATTACTTCGTTCAGAGAAATTAAAAAAATCGTTCAGTTCGTCCATATTATTTCTCAATTAGTTTTTTAAAGAATGGGATTACAGATGATTGCAGAGGAATGCGATATTTTGCCGCCGGTGAGAAACTTCCTACTTTTATGCTAATGCTGTCATCAGGGACGGCGCGAAACATATCTTCGTCAGTAGTGTCGTCGCCAATAGCAAGTACAAAGTCATAGGTGTCTTTCGCCAACAAACGTGCTACTTCGCTGCCTTTATTATAGTGTGGGGATTTAATTTCCACAATCTTATTTCCGGGAACAATTTGTAAATTCAATCTCGAACAAGGTCCCATCAACGCGTTGATGAGCTGTTTTTCACGAAGTTCTGCCAACCAAACATCTACATTTCGATAGTGCCACACAAGAGAGGCCTCTTTTTCTTCCAGATGCGATCGGGGCGTTTTATCGATGGTGTGATGAATGATTTCAAGGATTTCCTCGTCCATCAAATCAGATGCGATTTCGTTTTTGTGCCACGTGCCGTTTTCTTTGTAAAAAGCCCCATGTTCTGCCGCAAAGTCAAGCGACAATCCCTGAAACCATTTGTCAAGCACTTGATGATTTCGTCCGCTGTTGATAACCACTTTGTTTTTCTTGTCAGATGTCAACTCTTTAAGCAAATCCAGCAATTCTTGTGTGGGAATGGCATCTTCAGGATTTTTTACAAACGGCGCGAGCGTACCATCATAATCGAGCATAATAAGGCGTTTTGCGGCCTGTTTATACGATTTTTTTATCTGATTCAACTGGCGTCGCCCGACAATTTTTTGCAGAATTTGTTTGTTTTGTTCTTTTATAAAAAGCATCTCTTTCACAAAATCGTTTGCCCACTTTTTAACGGTTTGTGTCGATATGCGTTTTTGCATCTTCTCTAAGCGTATCCTTTTTTCCTCTTCCTCCATTGTCAATGCCTTCAAGATGGCTGCTTCAATCTCTTTTGTATCATTCGGATTGATGATAATGGCCTCTTGAAGTTCAATGGCGGCTCCCGCCATCTCACTGAGAATAAGCACACCCGATGTTTCGTTTTTGGTGGCAAGATATTCTTTTGCCACCAAGTTCATTCCGTCGCGCAAAGGACTCACAAGTGCAATTTCTGCTAAGCTGTACATCGCTAAAAGCTCGTTGAATGCAAATCCTCTGTAGTAATAATGTATTGGATTCCAGCCGGGTTTGGCATATTTCCCGTTGATTTCACCAATTGCTTGGTCTATTTTCATTTTTAAGTCGGTGTACATATCCACCGTGTCGCGCGATGGCACCACAATCATGGCAAGAATAACTTTTTCGTGATATTCGGGATGGTTTTCTAAAAACTGGGCAAATCCGGCGAGTCGGTGCAATATTCCCTTGCTGTAATCGAGTCGATCCACTGACAAAATGGTGGTTTGATTTTCACCCTTTTTCAAGAGCATGTCTGCAGCTTTTTTTACTTCCGGTCGGGAAGGCGCGGAATGATACTGTTCGTAATTGATACCCATTGGGAAAGCGTCTACATGCACGATTCGGTCTTTCAGGTTTATCTCGTCTAAATTACAATTTAAGTCTAACACTCGATAAATCGCGCTGATGAAGTGGCGCATATAATCATGCGTATGAAAACCTATCAAATCGGCGCCGAGCAATCCTTCCAGCACCTCTTCTCTTTCGGGTAGGACACGGAAAAGCTCGTACGACGGGAATGGAATGTGATGGAAATATCCGATGCTTACTTTCGGTTTTTTATCGCGAATCATCTTAGGCAGAAGCATTAATTGATAATCCTGCACCCAAATAATATCATTGCTTTCAATAAAGGGAATAGATTCTTTACAAAAAAGGGTGTTCACCGCTTGATATGCTTCCCAGTATGCGGACTGGTACTCAATGTACGAGAAAAAATAGTGACACAGCGGCCAAATGGTGCTGTTACTATATCCTTCGTAGTAGTTTTCAATCTGCTCAGCAGACAAAAAAACAGGGTGATAATTCAGCTCATGCAATTTTTCTGTGATCTCTTTTCTTTCTGCTTCATCGTCGGTATGTATTCCTGACCAACCGATCCAATATTTTTCAGCTTCCGTTTCAAGCGAACCTAATCCGGTTGCCAGCCCACCTTCGCTACGTTTCACGATAAACGAATCACCGTCTCTCTCAATTTTTACCGGCAATCGGTTTGCAATGATCATAATTTTCATAGATTTTGTTGATTTTTTCTGATAGTATTTTATAATATAACATGGCTGTATGTTAAAAGATTTTATTTTAACCGTTTTTAGTAAATAGAGATGTCTGATTTCTATATTTAAAGCGATGTGGATTGGCAAATAAATTATTAGCCTCTCTCGGACTTAATTTCTTTAATTTGCAATGAACATTCAATTTTTATTTTTTTTTTTGGCATACTTGCCCTAATTTTTGGCATCAACCTATTTCATGACATGTCAAATAAATTTTAATATTTGATTATCTGAAATTTAGACAATGTCGCTGTGACCAAAAAAAAGTATCGGTAAAGCCACCATCTTCGCTCTATCCCGACAACTATTCATGATGCATGTTGAAATGAAACGATTTTAATCAAAATAGGCCTAAAATATATTAAATTATTTGTGCTTTTAATATTTTTGTAGTAATTTCGTCGCTGTTTCACACACAATATCAGTAGAGAAGAGCGGTTTTTAGGATTATCATCATCATTATCATTTGAACAAACTGTAAGATTTATCATTATGGCTAATAAAGAAAAGAAATATTTAACATGCGATGGCAATCAGGCAGCTGCACACATTGCGTACATGTTTAGTGAAGTAGCGGCAATATACCCTATCACACCCTCGTCAACCATGGCAGAGTATGTCGATGAATGGGCAGCAGCCGGTAAAGAAAATATCTTTGGACAACCCGTTTTAGTAAAAGAGATGCAATCCGAAGCGGGTGCAGCCGGCGCAGTTCATGGCTCTTTGCAAGCGGGTGCGCTGACGTCTACATTTACAGCTTCGCAAGGACTTTTGCTCATGCTTCCCAATATGTATAAAATAGCCGGCGAATTGCTTCCCGGCGTTTTTCATGTTTCGGCACGAGCACTCGCTTCGCACGCACTCTCCATCTTTGGCGACCATCAAGATGTGATGGCTGTCAGACCTTCAGGATTCGCCATGTTTGCTACCGGGTCGGTGCAGGAAGTGATGGACTTGGCCGCGGTGGCACATCTATGCGCTATTGAAAGCCGCATTCCCTTTTTGCACTTCTTTGATGGATTTAGAACATCACACGAAATACAAAAAATTGAAGCACTAAGCAACGAAGATCTAGCGCCTCTCGTAAATCAAGAAGCACTGGCGGCATTTAGAGAAAGAGCTTTGAGCCCGGAAACGCCGGTAACAAGAGGTACGGCGCAAAACGACGACATCTATTTTCAAGCGAGAGAAGCGTCGAATCCGTTTTATCAAAATGTTCCCGGTGTGGTGGAAAAATATCTGGACAAGTTAGCTGCCGTCACAGGACGAAAATATGGACTGTTCGACTATTATGGACATCCCGAAGCCGATCGCGTGGTAATCGCCATGGGATCTGTCACTCAGACCATTAAAGAAGTAGTGGATTATTTGAACCGCGTAGATAAGCGGCAAGTGGGCGTCGTGAGCGTGCACCTGTATCGTCCATTTAAAGCGGAAGCACTGCTTTCCGTGATTCCTAAAACAGCTAAACGTATTGCCGTGCTTGACCGCACAAAAGAACCGGGAGCCGAAGGGCAACCGCTTTACCTTGACGTGAAAAGCGCGTACTATGGCAACAAAGACGCCCCGGAAATTGTAGGCGGAATTTATGGACTTTCATCAAAAGACACCACACCCGCGCAAATATTGGCCGTATTTAAAAATTTAAAAATGGCACATCCCAAAAATGACTTCACTGTCGGCATTCAGGATGATGTGACCTTTAAGTCGTTGCCTCTAAAAGAAGAAATTCCGATGGATTTATCCATCTACGAAGCCAAGTTCTATGGCTTGGGTTCTGATGGAACAGTGGGAGCCAATAAAAACTCTATCAAGATTATTGGAGACAATACAAAAAAATATGTACAGGCATATTTTGCTTACGACTCAAAAAAATCAGGTGGATTCACTTGCTCGCATCTACGTTTTGGCGACAAAAAAATTCGTTCGACCTACCTGGTTACAACGCCAAACTTTGTAGCATGCCACGTCCCCGCGTATCTTAATCTTTATGATGTAACAAAAGGATTGAGAGAAGGAGGAACATTTTTACTGAATTCCGTATGGAGCAAGGAAGAGGTTGCCAATCATCTACCCGACCACATAAAAAAATATTTTGCAGAGAAAAAAATCACATTCTACATTATCAATGCAACTAAAATTGCAACAGAGATTGGTTTAGGAAATCGCACCAACACCATTCTGCAATCAGCATTCTTTAAAATCTCCAATGTAATCCCATATGACCTTGCTGTAGAACAGATGAAAAAATTCATCGTGAAATCGTATGGAAAAAAAGGCGAAGAGATTGTGCTCAAAAACTATGCCGCCGTTGAACGAGGAGCGGAAGTGGAAGAGGTTCCGGTGTTGGATGAATGGGCTAACATTCAAGTTGCAGCGATAGAAGAGGAAAATGCACCTGAATTTATTCGCAAGATAGTGCGTCCGGTAAATGCTCAGCGCGGTTATGACTTACCTGTATCTACTTTTGTTGGAAGAGAAGACGGTACATGGGAACCGGGAACCACTGCATATGAGAAGCGTGGTGTTGCCGCGTTTGTTCCTCAATGGATGCCAGAAAACTGTATCCAATGCAACCAATGTGCATATGTGTGTCCGCATGCAACCATTCGTCCGTTTGTTCTAGATGCCAACGAGCAAGCAGGATTATCAGAAGATGCTACGCTTATCGAAGCACAAGGCAAGCCTTTCAAAGACATGGGTTTCCGCATTCAGGTGGATGTGCTTGACTGCTTAGGTTGTGGCAATTGCGCCGATGTGTGTCCGGGACGAAAAGGAGAAAAAGCCCTTGAAATGGTTGCTATCGATACGCAATATGACAATCAGAAGAATTGGGACTACATGGTTGAGAATGTATCCAGTAAGGCACATCTGGTTGATACGAAGCAAAATGTGAAGAACTCTCAATTTGCCACACCGCTGTTTGAATTTTCAGGCGCATGTTCAGGTTGTGGCGAAACACCCTATGTAAAATTAATCACTCAACTATATGGCGACCATATGATGATTGCCAACGCCACCGGATGTTCTTCCATTTATGGCGCGTCGGCACCGGCATCGCCATATACTACTAACGAAGAGGGCAGAGGCCCGGCATGGGCAAACTCACTGTTTGAGGACAACGCCGAGTTCGGATATGGCTTTGCCATTGCACAAGCAAGCATGCGCAACCGCATTCACGACTTGATGACGCGCGGCAAGCAATCGGACCTGTTCACAGAAGAACAGAAAGTACTATTCCAAGAGTGGATGGACGGAAAAGACGATTACGAACAATCGAAAGAGGCTTCGGAAAAAATTGTTGCCGCCTTAGAGCATGTGGACAATGAATTGGCAAAAGAGATTCTCTCGTTGAAGAAATATCTTACCAAAAAGTCGATATGGATATTTGGAGGCGACGGTTGGGCTTATGATATCGGTTTTGGCGGGCTTGATCATGTTCTTGCATCGGGACAAAACATTAATGTTCTGGTTCTTGACACCGAAGTATATTCCAATACAGGCGGGCAATCTTCCAAATCAACGCCAATAGCCGCTGTAGCCAAATTTGCCGCTTCCGGTAAACGTATTCGCAAGAAAGATCTTGGAATGATTGCCTCCACATACGGATATGTATATGTGGCACAAGTGGCTATGGGTGCCAATCAAGCACACTATTTACGCGTCTTGAAAGAAGCAGAAGCATACGACGGCCCTTCGCTAATTATTGCCTACTCGCCATGCATCAGCCATGGGCTGAGAAAAGGCATGGGCAAAGCGCAAGCCGAAGAAAAAGCCGCCGTCGAGTGCGGTTACTGGCACCTGTGGCGCTACAATCCGGCATTGGAAGATGAGGGTAAAAATCCGTTTACACTTGACAGCAAAGAGCCTGATTGGACTAAGTTTGAAGATTTTTTGCGTGGAGAAGTGCGCTACACCGCATTGGAAAAAACATTCCCGGCAGAGGCGCAAGAGCTGTTCAATGCCGCAAAAGAGAATGCGCAATGGCGCTACCGATCATATCAGCGCATGGCTGATGCTGACTTCTCATTGCCTCCGGTTGAGAATATAGAAGTTACGGCTACAGCTGATGATGAGATTTAAACAAAACGTTTAAACATAAAAAAACAAAAGCGATTCCGGCGGAATCGCTTTTGTTTTGGGTTTCTTTCGCTATTTTGAAATGATATTTCGTTGCACATATAGCGAAATGAAAAGCAGCAAAACACTTCGCCCCAATCGTCAATAGCAAATATTTTCGTATCTTTGTGCAGCGAAAAATGTACGATATGAAAATAATTATCATCAATGGGCCCAATTTGAATCTTTTGGGCACACGCGAAACCGAACTTTATGGCAAGCGTCCGTTTCAGTCCTATTTTGAAGAGCTACAATGCTCTTTTTCGGAGGTTGAATTGGAATATTTCCAATCAAACGTAGAAGGCGAAATCATCAACATGATACACGAAGTCGGTTTTGCCTACGATGGCATCGTCTTGAATGCAGGCGGCTACACGCACACATCCGTAGCCATTCGTGATGCCATCAAGGCGGTTTCTGCCCCGGTAATTGAGGTTCATATCACTAACGTGTTTTCACGCGAAGCGTTTCGGTGTCAATCCATGATTTCTCCTGTTTGTATTGGCGTGATTTCAGGATTTGGATTGCAATCATACGATTTGGCAATCACAGCACTGGCAGCGAGAGCACATTAGAATTACAGCAGTTCAATAATCTCTAAACAAGAAAAAGAAAATGTTAAAACACACCAAAATAGTAGCCACCATTTCCGACAAACGATGCGATGTCCCTTTTATAAAACAACTGTTTGATGAAGGAATGAATGTGGTACGTATGAACTCTGCTCACTTAAACGAAGAGGGTTTCATGAAAATCATACACAATGTGCGCGCCGTATCCAATCGGATTGCATTGTTGATTGATACCAAAGGGCCGGAAATTAGAACAACCGCTACCGAAGAGCCGTTTAAACTGGAAACAGGCGAAAAGATAATCATCAAAGGAGATCCAATAGGAATCTCTTCTCGTGACTGCATCTATCTGTCGTATCCGAATATTGCTCGCGAAATGAAAATCGATCAACACCTCTTGATAGACGACGGTGAAATCGACCTGAAAGTGATAGAAGTGGGCGACGATTATTTACGCTGTTCCGTACAAAACGACGGTATAGTCGGCAGCCGAAAAAGCGTGAATGTTCCAAATGTACGCATCAATCTACCATCCATAACCGAGCGCGACATTCGTTTTGTGCACCTCGCGGTGGACAACGACGTCGATTTCATTGCACACTCGTTTGTTCGCGGCAAAGAGGATGTTTTGGCAGTACAAAACATATTGGACGAACGAAAAAGCCCCATAAAAATTATTGCAAAAATAGAGAACCAAGAGGGTGTGGACAACGCCGACGAAATCTTAGATGTGGCATATGGCATCATGATTGCTCGTGGAGATTTGGGCATCGAGGTGCAGCAAGAAAAAATACCCGGTATTCAGCGCGAATTGATCCGCAAAGCCATTCAACATAAAAAACCGGTAATTGTTGCCACACAAATGCTACACTCAATGATAGAACATCCACGTCCCACGCGTGCAGAAATCACCGATGTAGCCAATGCCATTTACTATCGCACCGATGCCATCATGCTCAGTGGCGAAACCGCTTACGGAAAATATCCGGTGGAGGCAACACGCATGATGACCAAAATTTCGCGCGAAGCAGAAAAGACAAAACTTGCCGAAAATGATATTCGCGTTCCTTATAAAAATGACGATGACAGAGAAGTAACATCTTTTCTGGCCAAGCAAGCCGTAAAATCAGCCATGCGGCTAAACACCAAAGCCATCATCACTGACAGCCACACCGGACGAACGGCACGTGTGTTGGCTGCCTTCCGTGCCAAATGTCCTGTATTTGCCATTGCAACAACCGAACGGTTAGCACGCGAATTGGCACTCTCCTATGGTGTGTGGGCAGAGCATCAGCCGGGTGAAGGCATAAAAAACACCAAAGAGAGTCGCCGCGCTTATTTTGTAAATGCCATTCAGAAAATGCTGAAAAGTGGGATGCTCGAAGCTGAAGACAGAGTGGCATATATTGGCGGAAGCTTTGGCGAAACAGGTGGTACGACTTACCTCGATATCAACGAAGTACACAAAATCTTAGAAGCAAAAGAGAAATACAATCTTCCCGACTATACGCTGTGATAACGGTGAACGAACAAATAAAGCATGGACAACGTTTTAGAATCATACATCTTGTCGCACATCGACGCGGAGCCGCCCCTTTTGCAAAGCATTTATCGCAAAGCACACGTAAAACTATTGCATCCACGCATGGTGGCAGGACACTGGCAAGGACGCTTGTTGAAAATGCTTGTGCAGATGATGCAAGCAAAAAATGTGTTGGAGATAGGAGCATTTACCGGATACTCTGCACTTTGCCTTGCCGAAGGCATCGCGGAAGAGGGAAAGGTACACACCATTGAAATTGATGATGAATTGGAGGAGTTCATTCGCAAAAATATAGACGCATCGGAACACAAAAATAAGATTGAGTTGCACGTTGGCGACGCGCTAGAAATTGTACCGACGTTTGAAGATAATTTTTTTGATGCGGCCTTTATTGATGGTGATAAGCGACACTATTGGGATTTTTTTGAGACAGTGCTTCCGAAAGTAAAAACCAATGGCTTTCTATTGGTAGACAACACGTTATGGAATAATAAAGTGCTTGCGAAACCCGCCTCAAACGATTGGCAAACCAAAGGAATTATTGATTTTAATGACCGGTTGGCAAACGACACACGCGTAGAAAAAGTGATTATTCCCATTCGAGATGGATTAACTCTTATACGAAAAAAATAGCTATGGATACAAACAGACAACAAAAAATAAACCGATTGATTCAAAAGGAACTTAGCGAAATTTTCCTTTTAGAGACAAAAAAGATGAAAGGCGTACTTATCTCCGTCACGAACGTACGTGTAAGTCCCGACTTGGGCATGACACATGCCTATTTGAGTATTTTTCCTTCCGAGAAAGCGGAAGAATTGATAAAAAACATACACGAAAATGTTAAATCCGTACGATTTGAACTTGGGCGCAGAGTTGGCAAGCAACTTCGTGTTGTTCCCGATTTGATGTTTCATCTCGATGATTCGCTTGACTATATCGAAAATATTGACAACCTGTTGAAGAAGTAAAACAACATATCCATTGAAAGTCGCCTATTTCATAGCACGCCGATACCTATTTTCGAAGAAATCGCACAATGCCATCCACGTGATTTCCATAATTTCGATGTGTGGCATCGCCATAGCCACAATGGCAATGGTTTGCGTATTGTCCGTTTTTAACGGCTTTGGGAGCATTCCGGAGAAGATGTTCAGCGCATTCGATCCCGATTTGAAAATATCGGTAAATAAAGGGAAAGTATTCGATTATCATAATGCAACATTTGACAAGGCACTCAGAGTAGAAGGCATACGAATGGTTTCAGAGTCGCTTGAAGAAAACGCTCTTTTCATCTACAACGGACAGCAAATTCCGGTGTTGCTAAAGGGTGTATCAGACGATTTTTACCTGATTACCGACATCGACAATCTTCTGATAGATGGCTCGTTCCGATTGCATGACGAGAATACCAACTTCGTTACATTGGGAGCCGGTTTAGCGGTATCACTGGGAGTACGTGCCGGCTTCGTGCAGCCAATCGAAATATATGTACCGAAACGCGATGTGCGTGTTAATTTAGCCAATCCGGCAGCGGCTTTCACTCGCGAATGCGTTCAACCGGGAGGCGTTTTTAGCCTCAATCAACCTGAATACGATGAGCAAATGGCTATCATTCCCATATCGCTGGCGCGTTCGCTGTTTCGTTATACAAACGAAGTATCCACTCTTGATATTCAATTGGAACCAAACGCATCTGTCAAGAGAGTGAAAGCGGAAATGCAGCGTATCTTGGGAGCAAATTTTTCTGTCAAAGATCGATATGAGCAACAGATTGAATCGTATCGAATGCTTCAAATTGAGAAGTGGGTAACATTTCTTATTTTGACATTCATCATGTTGATTGCCGGGTTTAATGTTGTGGGCTCGCTTTCGATGCTCATTGTTGATAAGAAAGAAGATATTGACACATTTCGAAACATGGGAGCATCCACAAAACTTATCTCGCGTATTTTTCTCTATGAAGGTTGGCTGATTGCCTTTATCGGCATTGTTGTCGGCATCCTGATTGGGATTGCACTTTGTTTATTGCAACAGCATTTTGGTTTTTTACGATTGAGCGACACACCGGGTGCTTACATCGTAGATGCTTACCCGGTGATTGTGAAATTTACCGATGTGCTGATTGTGTTTCTAACCGTGAGTATTCTTTGCATGCTAACGATATTATATCCAATTAATACGCTTCGAAAAAGACTTCGTTCATCATAAATAAAAAGGGACAATATGCAAATATGAAATTCGAAGTTAAATCATAAAATCATAAACAAAACGATGAAAATAGCAATTGTAGGAACCGGATATGTTGGATTGGTATCAGGCGCCTGTTTTTCTGAGATGGGTGTAGATGTAACCTGTGTGGATGTCAATTCGGAAAAAATTGAAGCCCTTAAAAAGGGAAAAATTCCGATTTACGAACCCGGCTTAGAAAACATCGTCGTCAGAAACTACCAAGCAAAACGATTGCATTTTACCACCGAATTGCCATCCATCCTCAACCAAACCGACATCGTCTTTATTGCCGTAGGCACACCATCAGACGCAAACGGAAATGCCGATCTGCAATATGTGTTCAATGTTGCCGACACTATTGGCGAACATCTCACCAAATCGCTTCTTTTGGTTACCAAAAGTACAGTCCCGGTCGGCACAACACACAAAATAAAAGAGCGCGTCACACAACATTTGAAAAAAAGGGCGCTTGAAACATTATTGATTGATGTGGCTTCCAATCCCGAATTTTTAAAAGAAGGTTCAGCAGTGGAAGATTTTATGAGCCCCGATCGTGTAATCGTGGGTGTAGAAAGCGAAAGTGCCCGTCAGTTGATGAGCCGTCTCTATCGTCCGTTTCTATTAAACAATTTTCGTGTGATTTTCATGGACATTCTATCGTCAGAAATGACAAAGTATGCCTCAAACGCCATGCTGGCAACGCGCATCAGTTTTATGAATGATATTGCCAATCTGTGTGAACGCGTCGGCGCCGATGTCAATATGGTGCGACGCGGCATGGGAAGCGATACCCGCATCGGGAAGAACTTCCTCTATCCCGGCTGCGGATATGGTGGCAGTTGTTTTCCGAAAGATATTCGTGCCATCATAAAAGTAGCGGAAGATGCCGGATATGATATGCACTTACTCAAAGCGGTGGAATTGGTGAATAATGCGCAAAAAAAAGTTTTATTTGAAAAACTGTGCCACTATTATCAGAACCATATAAAAGGAAAAACCGTGGCTGTGTGGGGATTATCGTTTAAACCGGAAACTGACGATATGCGCGATGCGCCTTCACTAACTTTAATCCGTCAATTGCTTGATGCAGGCGTACACGTTCGTGTGTACGACCCCGCGGCCATGGAAGAAGCAAAGAAAATACTTCACCACAGCGTCCACTACGCCAGTGATATGTACGATGCAGCAAACAATGTGGATGCCATTATTGTTCCTACCGAATGGAAGGTTTTTCGTCTTCCGAATTGGGAAATTATAAAAAAAATTGTGCGCACACATCTGATTATCGACGGACGAAATATCTACAGCCGCGATGAATTAGCGGGATTTGGCTTTCAATATATTGGGATTGGGCAGTAGAACATTTCGAAAATGAGTTATTCTATTTCCCTCACTCCCGCCATTCCCATGGCGGAATGGGATTATCGTCTTGCCATAGTCCGAGCCGTTTTTGGCGTGCTTGATTCTCTAACGTTGCATATTCTTCTGAGTTGTCAAATCGCTTGAAATGCCATGCCAACCCGGCACGAAGCATTTCCGCGCCGGCATCACGGCCATCAGGGGTGAAAACATAGACAACCGGACGTCCATAGCGGTCTTGTTTCTTGTGTACCTTGATGCCGACACGTTTTTGGTAAATCAATCCGGATAGTTTCTGTTTCGACTTTTGGGAATATGGTTGTCCTTTTTCCGGAGCATCGATGCCTTGAATTCTGAAACGAAACCTTTGTTTGTTTTGGTCGATAGCATGAAAACTATCTCCATCAGAAATGCCGATTACATCGACATAATAATCTATCTTCGGATCGGAAACATCAGATATCTCTTTTTGCGGCTGACAGCAAAAGAACACCACAATTGCCACAATTGTGGAGACAAAAAAAGTACTTTTCAATATTCGATTTCTGAATATTTTTTCTGTATCGACTCGTCTCATGCAATCAATCTTTTATCTCCTCAAATTCAACATCTTCCGCTTCACTTACTTCAAACTTCTTTTTTTGATACGACATGATGCGCTCAGCTTGTGTTTCCGGCATCTTTTGCTTTTCGGGTGCCTTATTATCACCCTTATAATCGTTTTTTCCAAAGAAAAATCTGAAAACTCGGGCAAGGCTTCTCGCGCCGGACAAGAAAATCATAATAATGAAAAAAATAAGTGTGAGGAGGATAAATTTAAACATGATTATATTGCATTATAATTTTTCAAATAATATAGGTGATTCTTTTATAAAACACGAAGAGACGCTAAAAAGTTTTACATTTGAATCATCGCAAGAGAAAATCTATTTTTAGTGCATCTTCAAATTTCCGCAAGTATCATTCTGCGAGCCAAAAGAGAGACGATGACGTAAGCCACAATTGCAACACTTACTCCTATAACTCCAAAGAAACTAACCAAGAGAACGACCAGGATAAGAAGTAAAACCTGCAACATCACCATTTTGGGATTCAGTTTCTTTACTTTTAGCGAAAACATGGGAATACCGGATATCAAAAGGCAGGAAAAAAGGATTATGAGCGGAACAATGATATAGATAGAAAATATGGGCGAAGTGGGGATTGCTTGATAAGCATAACAAAAACTGCTCCAAAAAAAGGCATTCGCCGGGGTGGGCAATCCAATAAAATGTGTGGTTTGCCGCTCATCAAGATTGAATTTTGCCAATCGAAGTGCCGAAAACATGGGAAGAAGAAACGCGACAAACGGAAGCAATAGTTCGCGACCGTATAACGCAATCTCTTGCACAGGCAATAACGTTTTTATCAAGAAGAACAGCGCCATAGCCGGTGCCACACCAAAACTTACGACATCGGCCAACGAATCAAGCTCTTTGCCAATGGGCGAAGAAACGTGCAGCAATCGGGCGGCAAATCCATCAAAAAAGTCGAAAATTGCCGCAATGCAAAGCCATATAAATACAAACTTAAAATTTCCTGTATTGGCATGAAAAATGGCTACACAACCTGAAAAAAGGTTGAGCATCGTAAGTAAATTGGGGATATGTTTCTTCATTTTTTTATCTTCTCTTTCTCCGTTACTCCCTTTCGGACTCTTGTTTGTTCTCGTTATACCCGGGAAGATGGGCTATAAATGTTTTGTTGGCACGTACTTGATCGCCTAAATTAATTAAAATCTCGCTATCCACAGGCAGAAAAATATCCATTCGCGAACCCAATTTAATAAATCCGAGCGGATCGCCTATCATGCATTGGTCGCCTTTTTTAACATACGTGACAATGCGCCGTGCAACAGCTCCGGCGATCTGTTTTGTAAGGATTTTGTGGCCGTCGGGGGTTTCGACAATCACATTTGAATGCTCGTTTTCCGCACTCGATTTCGGGAGATATGCGGCGTGGAATCTCCCATTTACATGTTCGGCGTGAATTATTTTTCCCGTTACGGGAATCCAATTGGAATGGGCATTAAAAAACGACATAAAAATTGATATTTGAATGCGCTCTTCGTTAAAAAACTCTTTTTCCATCACCTTTTCAATCACTACTACTTTCCCATCGGTAGGCGCATTCACACTTCCCATTAGCTTGCCTTTGTAGGTGCGCTTTGGTTTTCTGTAAAAGTTGAGCATCAAAAGGTAAAGCACAATCGAAATACTCAAAACAATGTATGCAGCAAGACATTTTGGAAAAAAGATCATCATTGCTGCATTTATGAGCAATAAAATAAGAAGTGCATTGAGCAATATTTTTTTTCCTTCTTGGTGTATCAGCATAATTTTCTGTTTTTATCAAATAATATTATTCTAAGAGAGTAGTTCTCTTCTTTATTTTCTTTATTTGTTTGTTCTATTCGTTCTTTATACTTTTCGGGGATGTATTCTTCCCAAACCTCTTCGTTTAAATAGGGCACAATGCTCGGAACAACCACCCTTACTCTTTCATAGAAGAAAGAATTTTTCCGTATATTCATCGTGATGATATGTGCATCTGTATCAAGTATCAATATGAGATTAAGCAAGATACTCATTACAACCATTGCTATGGCAGCAGCAATAATACCTCCAAATAATCGATTGATGAAGTTTAAATTGAGCGTTTTCAACAACTTTTGAATGATTGAACCAATGATGAAAATTCCAACAGCAATCAAGAGGAAAGCAATGATATATGAAATTACACTGGCATGGTTGGGTTTTATCTCGACAAAATGCATCAATTCGGGCAGAATTATTTTTGCCAACTTCCCACCGAAAACTGCTGCCAACAGGATGGTTATCAGTCCGGAAAGTTGCATAATTAATCCTTTTCTGAGACCGTTAAAAACGGCTACTATGAACAAAACTCCTAGCACGATGTCAAACCAATTCAGCATAGTGTTTACAGTGTCGTTTTTATTGCTTCTATTTTCTTACCAAGAAACAGTGTTGCCATCTCTTCAAATTTTTCCGTTGAATCGGTCGTATAGTAAGCGGTACTGCCGTTTTTTTTACATCGAATTTCCATTTCGGGATGCCGCTGCAAATAGTTTTTCAAACTTTCCGCCACATATTTTCCTTGCGAAATAAGGGTGATGTCTTTTGGTAAGCACTCTTTTATTTTGTTTATCAACAATGGATAGTGAGTGCATCCTAAAATGAGTGTATCTAACTGATTGTCTTTTGACAAAATCCTATCAACATGCTGTTTTACGAAATAGTT
The DNA here is from genome assembly GCA_023418255.1 of Bacteroidota bacterium. Taxonomy (GTDB): domain Bacteria; phylum Bacteroidota; class Bacteroidia; order Bacteroidales; family Dysgonomonadaceae; genus JAEZZZ01. The sequence continues at coordinate 13,679 of JAEZZZ010000128.1, read as the reverse complement.
GGCTCCGGGTTTATCGTGTTCTTTGTTTTCCACAAGCGGAACCCACATGGGACACGCCTCTGTGCTTACATGCAAATAGGGGAAAAGCTTACCTATTTCGAGTTCATACGATTTTGACTGTATCGTTCCTTCGGTAGCGACAATGCCGATGTGCCTATTTCTAGAAAGTTGGTCTGCTTTTTCTGCCGTGGGGCGTATTACACCTAAGACTCTATTTGAAGCATCAATGGCAGGAAGATCATTTTGCTGAATTGTTCGCAGCGCCTTTGCCGATGCGGTATTACAGGCTAAAATAATGAGCGGACAGCCTTGTGCAAAGAACCATCTCACGGCTTGCAACGTAAACTCATATACGCGTTCATACGATCGATTTCCATACGGTGCACGAGCATTGTCGCCTAGATAGATATAATCATATTGTGGCATCAATGTTTGAAACTCCGACAAAACGGTCAGACCTCCATATCCTGAGTCAAATACGCCAATGGGCCCCACTTGCAGAGATAAACCGTTCTTCTCCACGTCATTGATATTTTTGTTATCTAGCGACTGCGCAACTTTGCTTTCACTAATGCATTGACATCTACCGCATCGGGTGATACAAAGGCAATTGCCGGGTCGGCCAAGTCGTAGATAACGATAAAATTCTTTTCGACCCCAACCGCTTGTATCGCCTCTTTGATTTTTTCTTTCAGCGGATCCAACCACTCTTGTTCTTTGGCATCGATATCTTTTTGTGCTACTTCCATAAATTGCTCGATCTTATTTTCAAGTTCTGTCAACTCATGCATTCTTCTGAGTTTTATATTTTCGGCAAGTGAGGATTGGTAGGTAATATAGTCAGAGTACTTTTTGTTGTACTCATTTTGCATTATTTCGAGTTCTTTCTTATAGTTATCGCTCAGTGTGAGCAATTTGGCCGAAGCATTCTTTTTCTCGGGAAGCGCATCCAGCAGTTCCACACTGTTGACATATCCTATATTATAGGTATTTATCTGTGCTTCTACTTTTAAAGCAATCAGAACAAGAGAGATAGTAAAACCGAAAAAGATTCTTTTCATCATAGTTATTCGTTATTCTTAATATTCACATGTTACACTTTTCTCTGTTATGGCAAACTAGTGCTACACCAAGTTTGTGATAAGCATTTTGCCCTTATTGCCGATATTAAATCGGCTTATTAACCCAGTTTCCAGTGTGTTGTGGCCGCACCCGCGGTTAACGGATGCGGCCTCCTTGTCAAGGTAGGAATTAAAATTACAATGTCAACTGGTTACATTAATTTCTTTACTTGGTATCCGTTATGCAACGCATGAGAAAATTTCTTGCCTCTCGTGGTGTTGCTACAAGGTTTTCTTTACTTCAATTTCTTCGTAAGCTTCGATGATATCACCCACTTTTATATCATTGAAATTGTGGATACTGATACCGCATTCGTATCCCGAAGCAACTTCTCTCACATCTTCCTTAAAACGTTTGAGCGAATCTAAAACGCTTGTAAAGATAACAATTCCGTCGCGAATTAGACGTATTTTGTTCGAACGTTTTATCTTTCCGTCCTTTACAATACACCCTGCAATGGTTCCCGCTTTGGTGATTTTGAATACTTGCAGCACCTCAACATTCGCCGTAATCTCTTCTTTTATATCGGGCGAAAGCATTCCTTCCATTGCCGATTTCACCTCTTCGATGGCATCATAGATGACAGAGTAGAGACGAATATCAACTCCCTCTTTTTCGGCTTCTTTTCTTGCACCTAACGACGGGCGCACCTGAAAACCGATAATTACGGCATCGGATGCGGCAGCAAGCGTTATGTCCGATTCGGAAATTTGTCCCACCGCTTTGTGAATAACATTCACCTGTATTTCTTCGGTAGAGAGACGTATAAGTGAATCCGAAAGCGCTTCTACGGAACCGTCTACATCGCCCTTGACTATGATGTTAAGCTGCTGGAAGTTGCCAATGGCAATGCGTCGTCCAATATCGTCAAGTGTGAGCATTTTCTGCGTGCGAATGGATTGTTCGCGCTGCAATTGTTCGCGCCGAGTCGCGATGGAACGCGCCTCCTGCTCTGTTTCCATCACATTGAACGTGTCGCCGGCTTGCGGTGCTCCATCAAGTCCTAATACAAGCGCGGGTTCGGATGGACCTACCTCTTCAATACGTTGATTGCGCTCGTTGAACATCGCCTTGACGCGTCCAAAATAAGAACCGGCAAGAATGATGTCGCCTTGTCTTAATGTTCCGTTTTCTACCAAAACGGTGGCAACGTATCCTCTTCCTTTATCCAATGAGGATTCAATAATAGACCCTACCGCGCGTCGTTTTGGATTGGCTTTGAGTTCTAACAAATCGGCTTCTAACAAAACTTTTTCGAGCAATTCGTTGATGCCGATACCTTTTTTTGCCGAGATCTCTTGCGACTGATATTTTCCTCCCCATTCTTCTACGAGGTAGTTCATATCGGCAAGTTTTTCTTTTATTTTGTCCGGATTGGCTCCCGGTTTGTCAATCTTATTGATGGCAAATACGATGGGTACACCGGCTGCTCCGGCGTGATTGATTGCCTCTACTGTTTGAGGCATCACATTATCGTCGGCTGCTACAATAATGATGGCAACGTCTGTTACTTTTGCTCCGCGAGCACGCATGGCGGTAAACGCTTCGTGTCCCGGGGTGTCAAGGCAGGTGATTTTACGTCCGTCGGGAAGTTGCACATTATATGCTCCGATATGTTGTGTGATTCCTCCCGCTTCTCCGGCGATGACGTTGGTGTTACGAATACTGTCCAAGAGCGATGTTTTTCCGTGATCGACGTGTCCCATCACCGTAACAATCGGTGGACGCGATACCAAATCTTCGGGTTTGTCCTCTTCTTCGGTAATGGCTTCAATAACATCGGCACTCACATATTTTGTTTTGAAACCGAACTCTTCTGCTACGATGTTTATTGTTTCGGCATCAAGTCGTTGGTTGATGGCCACCATCACGCCAAGGCTCATGCAGGTAGAAATTACATCGGTTACCGGCACATCCATCATGTTGGCAAGGTCGTTGGCTGTTACGAATTCTGTGAGTTGCAAGATGCGACTTTCGCGCTCTTGCTGTTTCATCTCTTCTTGCTGTCTTTGAACGCTTGCCTCGCGTTTTTCTTTTCTATACCTTGCACTGGTTTTGCGTCCTCTTTTTTCTGTTAGTCTAGCTAATGTTTCTTTGATTTGTTTTTGGACATCTTCATCGCTAACCTCCGATTTTATTGGTTTGCGGAGCGATTTACGCGTTCCGCGTCCCGAAGAGTCGGCATAACTTCCGGGTTTGTCAATGTTTACTTTTCCTTTGCGAATGCGTTTGCGTTTTTTCTTTTTGCTATCGGTGTCGGCATCGCTTTCGTCTCGTTTCTTTTTCTCATCAATTGCCTCTTTCTTCAAAAGTTTAACATTCTCCTCTTTTAGGCGTTTGCTATTTTCCGATTTGCGTTTTTCTTCTCGAGCTAAACGTTCTTTTTTGCGTTCGGCTCTGGATTTGCGTGCCGGTCGCGTGCGGTTATTGATGGTGGATAAATCGATAGTGCCTTTGACGACGATATTGGATTCGAGTTTGTTTTCGTGAAGGCGGAAAACATTATCGTTTTCTGCCTTTTTTATATCCTCGTTAGCATCAGCGATGGTCGTGTCGTCCTCTTCTTCTTTTACAATAACTTCTTGAGATGCTTCTTCTTGTGTTGATTCGATATTTGTCGCTTCCTCAACCTTTTTTTCAGGTTCTTTTACTGTTTCGATTTTTTCTTCTACCACCTCCGATTTTTCTTCTTTCGGTGTTTCAATCTCTTTTATGTCGTCTTGTTTTGGTGGTGCAGTCTCTTTTTCGGCAACGGAAATTGTTTCTTCGCGGTCGATTTTCTCTTCTTTTTCAAGGGTTTGTTTTGATGCCGACTTTTTGATGGCATCTTTTGTTGTCTCTTTGGTTTTGCCTTTATTAAGATCGTCTAAATCAATGCTCCCAACGACGTTGAAATGTGGTTTTAATTCTTTTGGAACTTCGGCTTTTATTTCCGATGGCTCACTTTTTTTCTTCGGCTGTTTATCCGGCAGTTCATATCCTTCTATGGCTACAACAGTGTCTCGATTTTCATCTTTTCGGTGTAGCTTCTCGCGTGCTTGTTGGGATTTTCGCTTGATGTTCTTATCTTTGGCAAATTCGGCGATGAGAATTTCATACTGCTCTTCATCGATTTTTACATTCGGATTGGCTTCAATTTGAATACCTTTCTTTTGTAGAAACTCAACCAAGCTGCTGATTCCCACATTTAAATTCTTCGATACTTTTATTAATCTTATAGACATATAATTTGTTTATCGTCCTCTTCTTTCTTAATTCGGTTTGTGAGCTTTATTTATTAGGATTCGTTGGAAGTCGTTTTGGCATTTTCTGCGTCTTCCTGTTCCGCGTCATCTTCTTTATTTTCAATGTTTTCTGTTGTCTCTTGGATGTCTTCATCGAGATCTTCACTTTGTTCCTCGTCGTAATCTTCGTCTTCAAATTCGTAGCGAAGAATATCCAGCACCTCGTCCACAGTGCATTCTTCCAAATCGGCTTCTTTTATCAGCCTCTCACGATTCATCGCCAATACATTTTTGGCGGTTGAACATCCGATGCGTTTAAGTTGGTCGATAACCCAGCCATCAATTTCATCGCGAAACTCGTCTAAGTAGATATCTTCTTCATCCAAACCGTCGATGTCTCGGAATACCTCAATGTTATATCCGGTGAGCATGGATGCCAATTTTATGTTGGCTCCGCCTTTTCCGATGGCTAGCGAAACTTCTTCGGGATGCAAGAACACTTCGGCACGATTTTCAGTATCTTTTACAGAAATTGAATTGACACGTGCGGGACTTAGTGCGCGCTGAATATAGAGTGTGATATTTGATGTATAATTGATGACGTCGATGTTTTCGTTGCGTAGTTCGCGGACAATTCCATGAATACGGAAACCTTTCATTCCTACACATGCTCCGACGGGATCGATGCGGTCGTCGTACGCCTCGACAGCTACTTTGGCACGTTCTCCGGGGATGCGTGCAATTCCTTTTATGGTGATGAGTCCGTCGGAAATCTCAGGGATTTCTTGTTCGAATAGTCTTTCTAGGAAAACGGGTGATGTGCGTGACAAAATGATTTTGGGATTGTTGTTCTTGTTTTCAACGCGAGCTACAACAGCACGCACATGTTCTCCTTTGCGGAAGAAATCGCTCGGTATCTGTTCTGTCTTCGGTAAAATAAGTTCGTTGTGGTCGTCGTCCAACAGCAACATCTCTTTTTTCCACACTTGATATACTTCACCGGAAACGATTTGTCCTACCTTTTCTTTGTATTTGTTGTAGAGGTTGTCTTTTTCCAATTCCAATATTTTTGATGCAAGCGTTTGGCGCAGATTCAAGATGGTGCGTCTGCCAAAAAAATCGAGTGATACCTCATCGGTTACTTCTTCTCCAACTTCAAAATCATCGTCAATTTTGAGGGCTTCGGAAAGAGCAATCTCCATGTTATGATTTTCTAACTCATCATCATTAACAACCGTTCGGTTGCGCCAAATCTCCAAGTCTCCTTTATCGGGATTGATGATGATGTCGTAATTTTCATCGGTTCCGATTGTCTTTGCAATTACGTTGCGAAACGACTCTTCCAGCACTGTGATGAGCGTGGCTTTATCAATATTTTTCAGTTCGTTAAATTCCGAAAAAGTATCTATTAAATTAATGGTCTCTTTCTTTTTCGCCATATATGTTATTTGAATCGAATTAAGTATTTTGTATATTTTATTTGATCATAGCTAAACGTAAGTGCCTCTTCTACGTCTGTTTTTCTTTTATCCCTCTCGCGTTTTATTTTCTTTGTGATAGTTATTATGAAACCTTCTTCATTGGAAGATGTGAGGGTTCCTTTGAATTTTTGTCCATCTTTTGTGAGGACTTCTACCTCTTTGCCTTCATATTTTTTATATTGACGCTGAGTTTTGAAGGGCGTAGTGAGTCCTGCCGAAGTAACGGTAAGTTCGAAATCTTCATCGTCACGGTTAAATTTGGCTTCTAAATAGCGACTCAACGTGGCACAATCATCAATGTTGACGCCATTATCGTTGTCGATCTCCACGATGACATTGTTTCCCGACGCGATATGCACATCCACTAAGTAGTTTTCCGAATCTTTCAAAAACTCTTCGGTATATTCTATGACAGCTTTTGTATCAATCATTCCTATATAATCAATAAAAAAGGAAGCGTTTTTTCCTGCTTCCCTTTTGATTTGTTTGCAAAGATATTATTTTTTAACGGATTGGCAAAATGTTTCGCTTTTTTTTTGTCTATTATTCCCTTTTTTATTATGAATGAGATGCCGCGGGACAGTTATCAAACGTTTATCTGTTCATTATCAGGGCATATTTGTCTGGGAATTGCGCTTTTCGAAATTTCATCGAATGTGGTGTTTCGATATAAAAAACAAATTATAATTCAATCAACTGCTCTTCGCAAAGCGTAATTTTTTCGACGCCATCACGTGCAACTATAAACGTATTTTCAACTCCCACGGCACCAATGCCGGGGAATACGAATTTGGGTTCGTAGGCAAACGCTACGTTGGCTTGTAAAACTGTTTTTGAACGTGCCATAAGCACCGGCGGCTCATTGATTTCAAGTCCTACACCGTGTCCAACAAAGGCTGCTTGCTGCTGCACGCCCATAAAATATTTCTCGAGGCGATGTCTTTCAACCATTTTCATAGAATGATTGTAGATTTCGCTGCATGGGGTGCCTTCTTTCACATTTTGTTCTACCCATTGATTCATTTCGATGGAAAGTTGATGTGCATCGCTCACTTTTTTATCCACCTTGCCGATAGCAAATGTTCGAGAAAGGTCGCTCTGATAAGGGCGAAAGTTTCCTGCCATGTCAAACATGACAACCATTCCCTCCTCGAGCAAAATGCCGGATGCGCCAATCGGCAAATAGGCGGAAAGACCTTTTCCTCCCATGGAAAAATCAAACGGTGAGGCGGATTGTGCATTGTCTCCCGCTAAGACGCTCCCCATAAAAATGTCCATTTTGTCGCCAAAAGCGCGAAATATTCCCAGCGAGCCTTTTTTGCGCATCAAATATTCTACCTCTATCTGAAACTCAATATCTGTAAATCCTTTGCGATAAAGCGACGGAATACTCCGATACACATCCGACTGTATACTAGCGCATTGGCGCATTTGCTCCAGTTCGTAATCAGACTTTACGCTACGTATCTCTCGGATAATATGAGAAAAATTTAAAAACTGAGGCTGATTCCACGCTTTCTTTATTCGCTCGGCAAGCGTATGAGAAACACTATCCATTTCGATGCCTATTTGTCGTGGCAATGCTAGTTTTCTTTCGTGCAGTAAATCGGGAATTTGTTCGGGTTTACGAATATATATCACTTCACCATTTTGCACTTCAATTCCTACCGGACGCCTTACAAAAAGGATGGGTTCGCCCTCTGCCGGAACGTATGAATATCCATCAAAAATAGATTGATGCAGATAGAATTGATTTACCGATGAGGTGACAATACAAGCATCCAGCTCATTACCAATAAGTTGTCGTTGCACCTTATACTGTCTTTCTCTTAATTCTTTGATCGATACTTTGTCTTTTTTGTTCATGTTTTGTTGAGATTATTAAGGTGCAGTTGTCCATATCCTCCACGACTCCAATGCTTGCAAATGCAGCATTTCCAATCCGTTTTTTATAGAGGCACCTTGCACCTTTCCTTTATTGAGGAACAACGTTTCTTCGGGATTATACACCAAATCGTAAAGTAGATGATGACGGCTAAGAAATTGATAGGGAATATTGGGATATTCGTCTGTTTTCGGAAAAGTTCCGATAGGAGATGCGTTAATGATGATTTTGTATTCGTCCATAATCTCTTGGTTTAAATCGTTGTAAGTTAATCGGTTTTTGCCTGGGTTTCGAGAAACGTATTCCCATTCGATATTCAAATCTGTGAGCGCGTGGGTAACAGCTCTGGATGCACCACCGGTTCCTAAAACCAACGCTTTTTTGTGAATCTCGGGACGAATGAGCGGTTCTATTGACTTTTTAAAGCCGATGTAATCGGTGTTGTAGCCGGTGAGCCGATAGGTGTATATATCGTTGGGAAATCGGTCGACTTTTATGACGTTAACTGCGCCGATAGCTTTCGCCACAGGCGAAATTGCGTGTAGAAACGGCATCACCTTTTCTTTGTGAGGAATAGTCACATTAAGTCCTTTAATATATGGATTATCTTGGATGATTGATTTTATTTCGGCAATATCTTCTATTTCAAAATTATGGTAGTGCGCAGCAATGATCTCTTGGCGAAATTTCTCTGTAAAAAATTGTGCCGAGAATGAGTGTTGTAATGGGAAACCAATCAATCCGTAAACATCCATTGTCCTTTATTTCTCAGCAATGTATAGCGTGCAAACACCGAGAGTAAAGCGGCGCATGCGGACATTCTTAAATCCATTATTTTTTAATATCTGAACCATTTCATGTCCTTGTGGAAAGGCTTCGATAGATTCCGGCAAATAATCGTACGCCTTTTTTTCAGTTTTTACCACTCTTGACAACAGTCGCATCACCCACTTTTCATAGAAATGATATAAATGCTTGATGAGTTTTTTCTGCGGTTCGGATAGCTCTAGAAAAAGGAAAACTCCTCTGGGTTTTAATATGCGCAAAACCTCTTGAAAGCTTTTGTCGATATACTCAAAATTGCGTACACCAAACGCGACAGTAGCGGCATCGAACGAATTGTCAGAAAAGGTCAACTCCGAGCAATCTTGCTTATCGAACGTGATAATCTGTTGCAATCCCCTACTTCGCACTTTTTCTCGTCCGACAGCCATCATCCTTTCAGAAATATCGATACCGATAATACGTTTGGGTTTTAGAATCTTTTCGGCGAGAATGGCAAAGTCGCCTGTCCCCGTAGCAATATCTAAAACATGCTGCGGATTATATGACTTCAACATGCTTAGTGAACATCTGCGCCAATAATCATCAATGCCTAAGGACAAAAAACCATTGAGTCTATCATAATTTGGCGCGATGCTGTTAAACATACGCAGAATCTCTTCCTTCTTCGTATAACCGGTATTGTAGGGCTTTACGAGTTCCGATTTGTATGCCATAAAATTAGTCGCTTACTTGGTTTGTAAATAATGATTGACATTTTTTTCGATGCGCTCTCCCAAATTGTCGATATCGGCTTTCACGAACTTTTCGCCTGTGATGGTTTCGTACAACTCAATATAACGCTCCGAGACACTATCGCAAAACTCCGGTGACATTTCCGGTACTTTTTCGCCGTCTCGACCTTGAAAACCGTTTTCCATCAACCATTCGCGGACAAATTCTTTGGATAGTTGTTTTTGCGGCTCGCCTTTCTCGAAACGTGCTTGATAACCTTCGCGATAGAAATAGCGGGACGAATCCGGTGTGTGAATTTCGTCAATCAAATAGATTTTTCCATCTTTTTTGCCAAATTCATATTTTGTATCGACCAGAATCAATCCTTTTTCGGCAGCTATCTGCGTTCCGCGCTCAAAAAGCGCGTATGTATATTTTTCCAGCAGTGCATAATCTTTGGCACTTACCAAACCTTGCTCGATGATTTCTTCACGCGAAATATTTTCGTCGTGTCCTTCATCGGCTTTGGTGGTTGGCGTGATGATGGGACGGTCGAATTTTTGATTTTCGCGCAATCCGTCGGGCAAAGATAATCCGCAAATCGTGCGTTCTCCTTTTTTATAAGCGCGCCATGCGCTTCCCGTGATATACCCGCGGATGACCATTTCCACTTTGAACGGTTCGCAGCGTTTGCCTACGGTGACCATCGGGTCGGGTGATGACTCTTTCCAATTGGGAACAATATCGGCGGTAGCGTCCAAAAAGTTGGCTGCAATCTGATTGAGTACCTGTCCTTTGTAAGGAATTCCTTTGGGAAGAATTCTGTCGAATGCCGAGATGCGGTCGGTAGCAATCATTACTAATGTGTCGTCGGCAATGGTGTACACATCGCGCACCTTTCCGTGATACACATTGGTTTGTCCGGGAAAGTTATAATCTGTTTTTGTTAATGTACGGTTCATGTTGTTGGGGTGTTATGTTCTTTGTTTATTGTTCTGTAACTCTCTTCTTCTTCTTTCGTGTTTTTTTCTTTTTCGTAAGCCTCCACAATGCGCTGCACAAGCTTGTGACGCACAATGTCTTTTTTATTGAATTTGACTGAGGCAATGCCATTTATTTCGCGCAACACGCTCATCGCGTGTATCAATCCCGATTGTTGTGTGCGCGGCAAGTCGATTTGTGTAATATCTCCTGTCACAATCATTTTGCCATTCATCCCCATTCGCGTCAAAAACATTTTGATTTGTTGTTTTGTTGTGTTTTGTGCTTCGTCTAAAATGATGACGGCGTCGTTAAGTGTGCGACCACGCATAAACGCCAGCGGCGCAATCTGAATGATTTTGTTTTCGATATGATCTTTCAGTTTCAACGGCGGAATCATATCTTCAAGCGCGTCGTAAAGCGGCTGCAAATAGGGATCAATTTTATCTTTCATATCACCGGGAAGAAACCCGAGCTTTTCACCGGCTTCCACTGCCGGTCGGCTCAGAATAATCTTGCGTACTTGCCTGGTTTTCAATGCGCGAACGGCTAACGCGATTGCCGTATATGTTTTTCCCGAACCGGCCGGGCCGATGGCAAAAACCAAATCGTTTTTATCGAATGCTTCCACCAGTTTTTGTTGATTTTCGGTGCGTGCCACAATCGGCTTTCCATTCATCCCGTGAATAATCAAATGGTCTTGTTTGGCAATTTGCGGTGCTTTTCCTTTTACAATATCCAGAATATCTTCCTCTTTCAGCACATTCATCTCGTTGCTAAATCTTTCGAGCTCCCCTATTTTTTCTTCAAAGTGAGCAAGCTCAGCCTCATCGCCAATCGCTTTTATGATATTCCCTCTTGCAACGATGCGGATTTTCGGAAACAATGCCTTCAACAATTGAATATTGCTGTTGTTGATGCCGAAAAAAATAACAGGATCAACATTTTCTATGATAATTATTCGCTCAATCATTTCCGTTTTTAAATTTCAATTTATATTGATAAGCTCTGGTTTCCTGACCCTCAATATAATTAATAAAGGCATTGTTCACAAAACGATTGCCGCCGGGTGTGGGATAATTTCCTGAAAAGTACCAGTCGCCATTGTTTTCAGGACAAGCCACATGCAAATCTTCAATGGTTTGATATACGATTTTCACACGCGCCTTTATCTCTTTGGGCGTGAGCATCGACGCGATTTTATCGGATATTTCATCATCGGTAAAAGGCGCATATATCTCTTTTACATAATTTATGATCTCCTCTTTGGGTTTGTCGCGTTGCGCCAATGATTTTTGATACACTTCGTCTATCACATGCTGCATGTTTCGTTCTTTGAGCAACTTGATAGCGGCTTTAAAGGCAATGAATTCACTCATACGCGACATATCGATTCCGTAGCAATCGGGATAACGAATTTGTGGTGATGACGAAACTATCACTATTTTTCGGGGCTCTAATCGGTCTAAAATCTTTATTATACTTTGTTTAAGGGTCGTTCCTCGCACAATGCTGTCGTCAATAATCACCAAGTTGTCTTTGTTTCGGCGCAGCGAGCCATACGTAACATCATAAACATGAGCTGCCAAATCGTCGCGGGTGTTGCCTTCGGCAATAAATGTACGCAGTTTGATGTCTTTGATAGCCACTTTTTCATAACGTACGCGCTTGGACAGAATTTTTTCAATCTCTTCTTTTGTGAGGCTGTCGCCTTTTTCTTTCAAAATGGCTGTTTTTTTTCTGTTGAAATGTTTTTCCAACGCTTCCAACATCCCTAAATAAGCCACTTCTGCCGTATTGGGAATAAATGAAAAAACGGTATTGTCAAAGTCACTGTTTATCGTTTCCAATATTTTAGGAATCAGAAGTTCTCCTAGTTTTTTGCGTTCACGATAGATATCGTAGTCGGAACCACGCGAAAAATAGATCCGTTCGAACGCACAAGGCGTTATGTGTGGCTTTGGCTCCAATATCTGTTTGAGCTGAACTTTTCCATCGCGTTTTACGATAATGGCTTCTCCCGGCCTCAGTTCTTTTATATCGGTCTTTTTCAAATCAAATGCTGTCTGAATAACAGGACGTTCCGACGCCACTACTGTAATTTCATCATCATAATAGTAAAATGCGGTACGAATTCCCCATGGGTCACGCAACGTAAACATATCTCCACATCCAATTAAGCCACAAAGCACATAGCCGCCATCCCACATTTTGCTAGCGCGTTTTAGCACGAAAGGGATATCGAGATTCTCTCCAATTTTGCGACTAATTTCCTGGCCATCAAGATTCATTTTATCCAAATTATCATATTGATACTGGACTTCGCGATCCAGATGATGTCCCAACGACTCGAGCATCACAAACGTGTCGGCATAATCGCGCGGATGCTGCCCTGCTTTGAGCAGTTGCTCAAACATCTCATCCACGTTGGTCATGTTGAAATTTCCTGCCAAAGCGAGGCTTCGCGAAGTCCAATTATTGCGCCGCAACAAAGGGTGAACGTATGAAATGCCGCTTTTTCCCGTAGTACTATAACGTAAATGTCCCAGATAAAGCTCTGCCGCAAAAGGTGTAGAAACGGTTATCTTTGAAATATCATCAGCCTGTGTGCCGTTTGATTTAAAATGGGCATGAATCTTCTCAAATATCTCCGGAATGGCATTGGATCCCACCGCTCTTTCTCTGAAAATATATTCTTCTCCGGGTGGCGCCTCCAATTTAATGGCAGCCAATCCGGCTCCTTCTTGTCCGCGGTTGTGCTGTTTTTCCATGAGCAGGTACATTTTGTCGAGTCCGTACTGCCATCTCCCATATTTTTGTTGATAATAATTGAGTGGTTTGAGCAAGCGAATCATCGCGATGCCACATTCGTGATTAAGTTTGTCTGTCATTAAAAAAAACTTTCTGAGTCTGAAATGAATGTGCAAATTTACTTCTATTTACAGAAACAGCCTAAAATTATAGCGATAAAAAAAAACTAAATTCCACGAACGGATGTTATTGTCGATGCCTTTTTTGAGTCGCAAAACGCTTATTTGTCCTTCGCCTAATAAAATATGAAGAGGTACGAAATTCGCAAGTTTAGAGGTTAGAAGATAGCGATTCCGTCAAGATGCTTGCTTCGCTCAAGAAAAAAGTCTGCTTTCAATCTAAACGACAATTGCTTAAATTCTATAAGTTTTTTTCTTTCCGTATGATTTTAATGGAATAATCATGTAAGAAACCTTTGCTCGAGGCACCTCTCTCAGGAATCAGTCAATATTCTATTTTTTTAGCGAGTGTTAGGGCTAAATCCAAACAAACAGCAAAATAAAAATATGGTATTTTTTGATAATTAATTTATATTCAGCACCTTTACATAGTGAAACGACATAAAAACAAACATAAGACAATGAACTTTTCCACACCATTTATGGAACGCGCCACCCGTTCCTCAAAATTTTACGCTCAAATAAATCTTTTGATTGATTGGACAAAAATAGAAACCCT
>JAEZZZ010000089.1 GCA_023418255.1 Bacteroidota bacterium | reverse complement strand
TCAAAACCAATGGCGGCACGGTGGTGTACAGTAAAAAATAAGTAGGGAGGGGGAAATATGATTGAAAAGGTAAAATTAGTATCCGATATTGAGAGTCCTATTCTACCCAATTACACAAGAGTTGAGCTTCATCCTTTCTTAAATAAAAAAAGAGGCTCTCGCAGGGATACATATTCCGCCAAATATGCCGAGAAACCTCTAATTTACTCCTTTTACAAGGGTTATATTTTTTCACTGGCGGCTTTAAAATGTATCCACAATACAAAAATACAGATTATTTCTGTAAACAAAAAGAAATTAAACAGAAAAAAATGGATGACAATTTTTCTAATGAAGTAATATTACAGAAAATTGCTGATATTTACACAGATGGAAATATTTCTGAGTTATCTAAAAAGTGTGGGTATAGCAGACCACAAGCCTTTTACGATTTGATGAATGGGAAAACTAAGCAAATATCATCTAAAATGATAGAGAAAATAACATCATCATTTCCAAAAGTAAATAAAGATTTTCTTCTTACCGGCAAAGAACCTGTATTGATGGATGGCATTTCAACTGACAAAAAAGTCTATTCTGACGTCATCCCCAAGCACTATCCGACACATTTAGCTGTTAAGGTTGTAACCTCGAAAGCTCGTGCGGGATTCTCTGAGGCATACTACGCCGATGAATATCTTGAAGATATGCCAACCGTGCTAATTGAAGCGGACAAAGAATATAAAGGCAAATATTTAGCTTTTGAGGTAGACGGCGACAGCATGGAACCGGAATACCAAAAAGGCGATATAGTGATTTGCCGTGAAGTGCCCCGAGTGAACTGGCAATACAAACTGCACTTTCACGATTGGGATTTCGTTATCGCTCACGGAACGCAAGGGATAATGCTGAAAGAAATAACAGCGCATAACGTTGAAACAGGCGAGATAACTTGCCATTCACTAAATTCCGATATGCACCCCGACTTTACGCTTAATTTAAAAGAGGTCGCATATTTATTTAACGTCGTCGAACATCGCCGTTCAGGCAGAAAATATAGAAGGAGAAATTAATCATGTTTTCAAAACTATTGAGCTGTCGCGGATAGTTTATATCGAGCGTGATTTCGGAGTATCGATGCGCTGGATAATGACAGGAAGAGACAAAATGTTTATATGAAAGTGTCTAAGACATTTGTACTTGAAGAAAGAAATAACAGACCAAACGAAATGCGCATACGTATGCGTGTACGCTGGAACGGGAAGGTTGCGCAATTCCTTATACCATTTACCGTAAATCCCGAAAAGTGGAACAAAGCGACAAACCGATGCGTGGCAAATACAACACACGGAAAAGATAAGGTCTCTGCAAGTGAAATAAACCGCACGGTACAAATATATGAAGATGCGGCGGATGATATTTTACAAACTGACCTTTCTGCCGATGAGTTCAAAAACAAGTTTAATGTCGCCGTAGGAAAAACAGAATATAAAAGCGAGGAAATTTCACTAATTGAATTACTTGACTTATTTACATTAAAATCAGGTAAAGAAAACACCTGGAGCGAACGAACATATAAACATTTCATATCTCTAAAAAATCATCTTTTAGAATATAATGAAAACTTGACAAACGAATTAACCGAAGACGATTTAGCTGGTTTTGTTGAATATATGCAATCGAAGAGAGCTGTTAATCGAACATATAAAAATGCAACACGTGGATTATCCAATAAAACGGCAAATAAGTATCTGTCATTTTTAAGATGGTTCTTGAAATGGGCAAAGCAAAAAGGCTATTACTCAGGGAACCTGCATGAAACATTTAAACCTAAACTTACAGGTGCTGCCGACAAAAAAAAAGTTATCTTTTTAAGTTGGGATGAACTGACGCGTTTATATGATTTTGATTTCAAAAACAAATCTCTTGACCAAGTGCGTGATGTGTTTTGCTTTTGTTGCTTTACATCACTTCGTTATTCAGATGTTGCAAATCTCAGAAGAAAAGACGTTTTTGAAAACTACATATCAGTTGTTACCCAAAAAACGCACGAAGAGTTGAGAATAGACTTAAATGATTTTAGCAAAGCAATTCTAAAAAAGCACGAAGAATATGTATATAGAGATAATTTAGCACTTCCTGTTATTTCAAATCAAAAAATGAACACATACTTAAAAGAAATTGGAAGGATATTAGAATTTGACGAACCGATAAATATTGTTACATTTGTCGGCTCAAAAAGATATGAAGATGTGTTCCCTAAATATGAACTGCTGACAACGCATTGCGGACGAAGAACATTTATTGTAAATGCGCTATATTTAGGCATCCCGGCAGAAGTCGTAATGAGATGGACAGGGCACGAAGACTACAATTCGATGAAGCCGTACATAGCTATTGTCGATGAACTAAAAAACAAAGAAATGGATAAGTTTAACAGAAAAGTCCCACATAATAAAAAGTAGGACTAAATTAAAGACAGTCTATGATATTTAATAAAAGCAACGGGAACATCAAATAATTAATAATCAGCAAAAATAAAAGAATCTGATTATTCATGATTATATACAAAAACGACACATGTACTCCCGCCGGGTGCACATATTTCATAAATATTTAATCATTTAAAATTAAGAATATTTATCCTCAAGAAACGTCATTCTATCTTCGCATTACATAAACATTCCGAACAATGAAAAAAATTTTGTATATCCTATTGATTTTCGCAGCATTATCTTCATGCGCCAAAGAATCCTTTGGTGAAATCACATGCGTAGTCGATACAGAATGGACACGAGATTTTACCGACATGCACGATGAATTTTGGGAATCAGGCTCTTTTAAGGCGACAATTGTGTTTGTTTCGAAAGGGAAGTTTAAATTGATATTGGATGACAGTCAAAAAATAAGCGGCACATTTGATTATAACCACAAATTAAAAACAGGCATTTTAAGAGCCAATAACATTTCATTACCTTTTGTAATTCATCACAATACACTGACGATAAGTATTGGTAAAGAAAAATATGATTTTTCACGTATCAAATAGTGAATTCTTTTTCTATTTCACATAAATTTCGTAATTTTGCCTGCGAAAATTGTCTTATGGTGTAATGGTAGCACAACAGATTCTGGTCCTGTTTGTCTAGGTTCGAGTCCTAGTAAGACAACAACAAAGAGGTATTATTAAAGGATAAAAATGTAGGACTACTTGCAGAACTTATTCCCTGCAGGTAGTTTTTTTATATATACACAATATCTCAACAACAACTATTAACCCAACGTCAAAAGACCAAAGACATCATCTTATAAAAAGCAAAAGGGCATTCCCCGTTAATAAGGAAATCCCTTTGTAATATAGATTTTCAAATGGTGGAGATTACCGGACTCGAACCGGTCACCTCAACACTGCCAGTGTTGCGCTCTAGCCAGATGAGCTAAATCCCCCTAATTGTTCGGCAAAGATAGATATTTTGTTTATATTTGCAATGAAAACAGAAAATTATTTTCCTCGTTTAAGAAAGCAGCAAAAGCATGACAAAAGAACGCATCATCATGGGAATTGACCCCGGAACACAAGTAATGGGTTACGGAATTTTGCGCGTATTAAACAACAAACCATCGCTTCAAGCCATGGGCATCATTCAACTAAGTAAATATGACGACCATTATATGCGTTTGGCAAAAATATATGCACGTGTTTTGGGACTTATCGAAGAGTTTCTCCCCGACGAACTTGCCATCGAGGCCCCTTTTTATGGAAAAAACGTTCAAAGCATGCTCAAACTCGGACGAGCACAAGGCGTGGCAATGGCGGCGGCACTCGCCCGCGATGTACCTATCTTTGAATATGCACCGCTCAAAATTAAAATGGCCATCACCGGAAACGGACGAGCAGCAAAAGAACAAGTAGCCTATATGCTGCAAAAAATACTGGAGATCCCAAACAAAGAGATGTTGCCTCAGCTGGATGCCACCGACGGACTGGCAGCTGCTCTGTGCCACTTCTATCAATCAAGCAAAATGAATGAAAAAAGCCAATATAAAAGCTGGAAAGACTTTGCTGCAAAAAATGCCAACAGAATAAAAAAATAGGCATTTTCTTTAGTTTTATTCCTATTTATACACAATATTTTCTATCTTTGCTATATGAATCAGATTGTTTCTAACATAGAGTTTCTTCTACATAAACACAACTGTGTGATTGTGCCACAATTAGGAGGCTTCGTCATTAATGCCACTCCTCCTAAACCGGACGGTATAGGTACATTTTGCGCTCCGCAGCATGAAATAGTGTTTAACCCGGATTTATGTCATAACGATGGCTTATTATCAGAGTTATATATGAAAATATATGACATCTCTTTTGACAAAGCGACATTGCGTATTAAGTATGATGTGGACGCGCTGAAGCAAAAACTTAGGGAAAACAAGCAAGCAGATTTGGGGAAATTGGGAAAATTACAGTTCAACGAGAATGAAAAAATCCTTTATATTCCTTCCGACTTTATTCGTCCTGACAAATACGGACTAGCAACGGCTACTCTCAAACCCATTATTCAGATACAACCATCACTATCGCAGCAAAGCACAGAAAAAAAAGCCGTGGGAGCACGTGTGCGTTTTACTGCAACAGCCGCAGCAGTTGTAACGTTTCTTTTGCTGCTTTTCCCGATGGACAATCCCTCTACACAGCAACGAGCGCAACTTATAGCTAACGACGCACCTCGAATCGAAAAAAGGCCGGCTGATAATACACCTCAAGTTACGCCATCGATAGAAAAAAAACTTGAAAAGCAGTTTAGGGAAAGTGCTAGTTTAACTCTGAATCAGCCAATAGATCTGACTACTACTAACGATGCTTCCCATATTTCAAAATACTACATTGTTGTGGGAGTATATAAAGTAGAGAAAGCAGCATTGCAAATGATAGAACTCCTAAAATCGGAAGGATTTGCGCATGCCGGCTCACATATTCGTTCAGGAAGGACGGATGTATATGCACACTCATTCGACAGAGAGGAAGAGGCCCAATTATTTCTGCGCAAGCTTCACAGAGAATTCGACAACCATCAAGAGGCATGGATATTGAAGCGATAAGATTATCAGCCACACTTTAAACAACTTAATATTTTCAGGAATAATTGCATGGCTAATACACATCAAACGCGCGAAATAATGCTCCATACGGCTTCTACCCATACGGGACTGGCATTCAACGAGGGAATGTAAACAAACTTTTCGCCTCCGGCCTTCATAAACAGTTCTCGCGCACGGATATCGATATCATACAACGTTTCCATATTGTCTATCGTGAATCCGGGTGCCAATACAGCAATTTTTTTCCACCCCAACTTTGGTAAATCGACTATATCAGCATCCAAAAATGGTCTGAGCCACTTCTTTGAACGTTGAGAACTGTAAAGAAGCAACGGATCTTGTGAAGGGATATTCATCTTCTCGCAAAACAGACGATTGGTCTCTTTAAGCTGATACACATAATCAAAATCCTTGCCCTTTTGCCATCCGGTCTTCACCTGTGGAAGGGGCAGACTATGATACACAAAAACAAGTTTTTCAATATCATTGTCAATATATGGACGCGCTTGCGTCACCAACGCGTTAATGTAGTCAGGATGATCAAAATAGGGTTCTACAATTTTCAGCCGAAAAGAATAGGGATGTTTATAGAAAATATTTCCAATCTCTTCAACGGCGGTCAAAGTGGTTGATTGCGCATACTGTGGGAAAAGAGGAAAAACAACCACTTCATGCAGCAGGGGGCATTTTTGTTCCAACAATTTAAATGCCGTTTTTATGTCCGGTTCACCATAACGCATGGCAATCTCAACAGGTATACCTTTTCGTTTTTCGAGAGCTCTTGCCAATTGTTTCATATGATAAATTATCGGGGATATTTTGGGTTCTTTCTTTCGCCAGATAAGTTTATATTTTTCCTGCGATTTTCCACAAGAAAGCGGTGCAATAACGGTATTGGCAAGAAAACGTGCTATCCATTCTTTCGTCCCAAACAGATAGGGGTCCGAAAGCATGGCTGCAATAAATCTTCTCACATCGGCTTTATCACAACTGCTTGGTGTCCCAACATTTACTAGCAATATCCCTCTCATCTTTCTCTTTTTTTCTCTTTTTCAGTATTTAAACGTATGTTTCCAGAATTTTGGTGCCTGTTCCTGTTGGTTCTATTTGCGTGGAATTGATTGTGGCCGGCAGAAGCAACGTTTCGCCGTGCCTGAGGGAAATGATGTTGCCCTCATTGTCTTTTATTTGTGTCGCGCCGCTCATGCATATATAAATTACAAAAGAGTCTAATTGAGCATAATCACGCGTAATGGGCTCATTCAGTTCCAACAGATTGGTTGTGAAATAAGGACACGACACTAAATGCACAGGCCGATTTAGTGCTGGCGTGTAGTCCGTTTTATACGAATCGTACACTCGATAATCAATGGCATCTTTTGCAAACTCTGTGTGAAGCTCGCGATAATTACCGTTGGCGTCTTGGCGGTTGTAGTCGTAAATGCGATAGGTGATATTGGACGTTTGTTGAATCTCGGCCACGAAACATCCTGCTCCAATCGCGTGTACGCGTCCGGCAGGAAGAAAAAACACATCGCCGGGATTGACATCGTAACGCTGCAAAGTGTCGGTAAACGTGTTGTCGGCAACTGTTTTTACATATTCTCCGGGGGTAATCTGCTTCTTAAATCCTGTATAGAGAAATGCTTCTTTGGATGCTTTTATCACATACCACATCTCGGTTTTACCAAAAGAGTTGTGTCTCTTTTTTGCCAACTCATCGTTGGGATGTACTTGAATGGACAAATCGCTTCGCGCATCAATAAACTTTATTAGCAACGGAAACCTATTGCCAAATCGCTCATAATTATGGTTTCCGATTAGGGCGCCTTTATATTCTGTGAGTAATTCATCAAGAGGTTTTCCGGCAAGAGTGCCATTGGCAACCACGGAAATATTGCCTTCTACGCCCGAAATTTCCCAGCTTTCGCCAATATTCTCTTGGCTTGTCTGAATCTGTTTAAAAGGCGCGATGTCGTTTCCGCCCCAAATCATCGATTTTAGAATAGGACGGAATTTTAATGGATATAGTTTCATTTTTTCTGTTTTAATCATTGTTTTTATCTATTGACAGCACAAAATCTGTCAAATATTATTTATTCTCGCGCGATACTGATTTCTGATGAATTTTTTTCAAGACCATCGCAGTGCGCGCCGGGATATAAAGTTTCAGCCATCCTTTGTTGTGCGGTGCATAAAGAGCATCGTAGTTTGTAAAATGATGCACGGTGTCGTCCGTCAGTCCGAAACCACCAAAACAAAGTGCATCCGTATTTAAAACCACTTCATATTGGCCTTGCGTAGCAAGAATGCCATAATCGCTGAACGATTTTTCGGGATGGAAATTATATATAAAAATCAAATCGCTTCGCATGTAGGCGAGAATGCCATCGCCATCGTTATCCCACAATTTTTGAATGGATGTATTTTGAAAATCGGGAATTGATTTGATGAGTTGTAACATGGCACTGTCAAAATCGCTCAAATAACGATATTTTAAATCCTTATCACGAATCAAATTCCATTGCCGTCGGGCATATTTATATGACCAATTATTGCCTTCACGAGGGAAATCAATCCACTCGGGATGTCCAAATTCATTGCCCATAAAGTTCAAATATCCGCCGTTAATCGTTGTTGCCGTCACTAAACGAATCATTTTGTGTAATGCCATGCCCCTATCCACTCTGAATGAACTTGATGACAAATTTGACATATGCCAATACATATCGGCATCTATCAAGCGGAAAATAATGGTTTTGTCTCCCACCAACGCTTGGTCGTGGCTCTCGGCATAAGAGATGGTTTTTTCGTCGGAACGGCGATTGGTCGTTTCCCACCAAATGGCGGATGGATGCCAATCTTCATCTTTTTTCTCTTTGATGGTTTTAATCCAAAAGTCGGGAATATTCATCGCCATGCGATAGTCAAATCCATAACCACCGGATGAAAGCGGTGCTGCCAATCCGGGCATGCCGCTCACCTCTTCGGCAATAGTGATTGCATGAGGATTGACCTCGTGTATCAATTGGTTAGCTAGCTTCAGATAAGAAACAGCTTCTTCGTTTAGATTGGCATTATAATAATCGGCATATTCGGTAAAATCTTTTCCCAATCCGTGATTGTGATAAATCATGGATGTGACACCATCGAAGCGAAATCCATCAAATTGAAATTCATCCAACCAATATTTACAGTTGGAAAGAAGAAAATGCACCACTTCGTTTTTTCCATAATCGAAGCAAAGCGAGTCCCAAGCAGGGTGATAACGTTTGGATGGGTCGGAATAGAAATATAAATCGTAAGAGCCATCTTGGCGCGCAATGCCCTCTTTTTCGTTTTTGGTTGCGTGCGAATGCACAATATCCATAATAACAGCAATGCCCATATCATGCGCGGCATCAATCAGTTGCTTTAACTCGTCAGGCGTACCACTGCGCGACGAAGGGGCAAAAAAGTTTGCCACATGATAACCAAACGAGCCATAATATGGATGCTCTTGAATTGCCATCACTTGGATGGCATTGTATCCGCTCTTTTTTACGTGGAGTAACACATTTTCTCGAAACTCTTTATACGTTCCCACTTTTTCCTCTTCGGTTGCCATGCCTACATGACACTCATAAATAAGCAATGGCGAAGTGTCAGGCACAAAGCGCGAATGCTTGAAACGATATGGTGTGTCGGGTTCCCACACCTGCGCACTGAAGATATAGGTGTCGGCATCCTGCACCACTCGCCTACTCCATGCGGGAATACGCTCACCGCTACCGCCTTGCCAAACGACATAAAGTTTATATAAATCGAGATGCTGTATACGTTGTAGCGGAACGCTCAATTCCCAAACGCCTCCCTCTCTCCTCTTCATCCGATAGGATTCCATTCGCTGCCAATTATTGAAGGTTCCAATCAGAAATATTTCGGTGGCATTGGGTGCCCATTCACGTAGAATCCATTGGGTGTCTGTTTTGTGCAGACCAAAATATAGATATCCGTTAGCGAAATCCGACAAAGATAGAGCGCCACCATTGGTCAATGTCTCTTTTCTTTTCAAATAATCATCGTGTTGCTTCTCAATAGACTTGGAATAGGGTTCCAACCACGGATCGCTTTGTATAATCCCTAGCATATCCTGACGTTTGTTCATTGCTTATATTGTTTTTATCAACTGATGTTTATGTTATCTTTTTCACAGAATGTTTCCAAACAAATTTGATTTTCCACCTTATTTTAAATATCGATATGAGTGATTTCAAATTGAATTGAAACTCATTATTCTTTGAAATGGCTCAATACCAAATTTTCAATTGCTCCTCTTTTTTTTGCAAAAAGAGTAATACAAATGTACATGTTTTTATTGCAAAAACCACATGGAAATATAAAAAACGTGTTCAAAAGATAGAAAACAGATGAAATGTATTGAAAAAATATTTTTTCTTGTTGTCGATCATATAAGAATAAACTTCAATCCGTTAGTTTTATTCCTTTTTACATTATATGACGTAACCAAAAGCAGCTAAAATAAAAAAAATCATTGCTGTCCGATAAAACTATAAATTTGTATAATCAGTTGTCTGAAGCGCAGATTGAATGCGCTTCAGACTTTCATTTCAGAGAACCAAGCCCCCATCAATCAAAAAGTGAAAGTTCAGGAGGTCTTTTCTTGTCTTCTTGAAGCATTTTTCCCCATAGAAATATCTGAGTGGAAAGTGTCGCTTCAACTGTTTGAACAGCCGTTCTTTTCTCAGTTCGCGCACGCGCTCCGTTCAGTCAAAACCTCAGCAGGTTTTGGGTGAAACCTCACAAGGTTTTGACTGAAACCATGAAGATTTTTCGTTTGCGGACTATCTTACTGAGGGGGAGAGTGTTACCGTTTATTGCCAGATGGATAGGTAACGATTTGGAAATGAGCCGAGTGCTTTGAGGCGCATTGTTTTGAATAGCCAAAGAACACTCACTTTTACTGATTGCAAAGGTACACATTTTCGAGGGAAAGTGAGCGTTCTTTCGTGATTTTCCTCTTTGGGAAGGGCGAATTTATTCCCTGCATCCTTCGCCCCCGTTTCTTTTTCTTGTTGGATTCGTGGCGCAGTCTCCGCTGAAAGGCGCTCTCGGCATAATCCTCTCCGTGGACTTGGAAGTCCAGCACACCGCCAACGCCCGATGCAATCCCTTCGGCAACATCCACCACGCTTTCAACAAGACTTGGTTCAGAACTTGGTGTTGGCTGTAGCTTTTCTTCCTGTAAGGGTTCTTTCGGCTGATAAATCGGAACAGAAGAGTGATAGGGAGCGGCATAGGATCGCCCGAATTGCTTCAACAGAGAGTTATACCCAAACTCTCGTCCTATCTCCGAAGCCCGGAAGTTCTGCCCCTCAAAATGAAATTTCAGTCCATAGATTCCGCCTTTCTTGTTCTTCATCTGCTCAACGGTTACTCCTTGCCATCTTGATTCATATCGAAAGGAAGCGCAGCCATTCAGTCCGCCATTCGTGTACTTTCCCAACAATCCGTAAGCCATTGCGCGCAGTTTCTCCTTGCTCGCCTCCCGTATCTCATTGGCAATCGCCAGACCTTGCTTGCGACTCAGCTCTTCTGCCACTCGTGCTGCCTTGTTGCTCACAAAGGTCGTGTCGTAAACCGCCCCGTTCATACTCATCCGATTGGCAATGATGTGAATGTGCAGATTGTCAGTATCCTTATGCGTAACGGCTACCACCTGATACTCCTGTAATTTCATTGCTTGGATAAACTCACAGGCTATTTCTCGGAGCCATACCGATTTCCATCCGCAGGAACTTGTTCCGACAACGGCTATTGAACTGATTGACAAGGCTCATCTCTTCGTATATCCCGATAGGCGAATCTCCATTGCACAGATTGTGAATTAAGAGCTTATTCCTGAGCTTCGTTTCTCGGAAGATATACTCCAGTGCCGTCTTACCGTGCGCTATGGCTTTGCACTTCGCTATCATTGTGCTTGATATTTAGAACATCATATATCTCGTCCGAAATCTGATACCTAGGGCTGTAAAATCGCTCGAAAGCGTGTAGTGAAAATGCAAGAGAGGTTCTTGGCAATGGCAACCCAAGAGGGGTCTTTCGTCTTTATCAAGTTGGAAATATGACTGAAGAAGTAGCTCACCCGTTGCAATACCCTAATGGCTTCCCGTTCGTGTTCTCTCAATTGGGGAACGGCAACAATCTCTCCCGTAAGCAACGCCTCCCGACAGAACTCGGAGAGCCTTTTACCCGCCCGTTCCGTTCGCTTTTGTATCCTTGCTTTCTCCTCTTCGGAGCAACGTACCCGAAGAAGGCAAGTCTTATTCGATTTCTTGTCCCGTTTCTCTTTATCTGTTTTTGGTTTCATCTTTGCTTGTTTATTAGGACATTCCAGCCGATGAGAACGAAGTGAATACGGCTCACCCCGGGCGCAGCGGTAAAGGGGCAAGCGCAGTTTGTAGCTACAAACTGAGGTCTTGCAATGTTACCGATGGAATACCTGCGCATATACTATGATTGGCTTTCATCCCTCGTTCTTCTTGCCTTCTGAGAATGCCGATTATCCATCGCATCACTGATGGCTCGGAATGCTGTGATTAGAGTTTGCGCCAGCGTTCTATATCCTCGCTGTATTCCTCCAGATGTCGGAGAGCGATGCACTCCAAGAAACTTGAAACATTCGCCCCGTAATCGCCCAATCTAGGGACAACGAACTCCAAATGTTCCCACGTGGAGCGACTGAGATAGGTTGCCTTTCGGTCGATGATTTTATGAGGCGAGAGAAAGGCTTCCCGATAGCTCTCTTGCCATTGCTTGTGGCTGATGCGTCTCGGAGTGCTTGACGCCACTTGTTGCTTTTCCTGTTCGGAATGCTCGGCTTTCTCGGCTTCCTTTACTTTATTCAAAGGCTCGGAAGGCAACTTTTGCTCGGAAACGGAGGAATGCTGTGAGCTTTCAGATTGCTTTATTGGCTCTGCTTGTCCTGTTTCTTGTTTGGGAGAAACGGCTTTACTGACAAGTTCAGAAAGTATCCGTGAACCATCGGATTCTTCGGGATGGCTCAAGTAACGTGACAAATCCAATACTTCTTTCATGGCTTATCTTATTTTGTGTTTGACAATAACAGGCTTTCGCTGTTGTACTTCTTGTTGCCGCTTACATTGGGTAACGTGGTACTCGTTCAGGTCTTTATATCCGCCTAGTGCCGGCTCGCACGGAGGACGCATCTTGTCGCGCGCAAAGCCATTCTCTGCTTTTTCCCTTTCACTGTGAAAGAAGAAAGTATCTATGACGTTTCTCGTTTCTTTTCATTGTTCGTACTCCTTCTGTTTGCTTTATTTTGAACTTTCATCCGAAAACGGATGCTGAAACCAAGTTACAGAGGCGAACGCACAATGCCAAGGTTTGCGAGGCTGTTGCTTCGAGATGGATAGGATAAACAGGGAAAATCGGGACGAAAACGCTCAAAAGGAGCGAAACAGGCGATTTGTGCTTATACATTTGCCTGCGATTTCCTGCTGTTTCCCTTGCTTTCATCGGGGCTGGGAACAAGGATTTCGCCTGCGTACATTTGCACCGAAAAGAGAAAAACGACAATTAAAAACGAGATTGATTATGAGATTTACCGCCATCGACACCTCCGCTTGGGAGGAACTGAAAAAGGCATCGAAGAGCTGGCTCTTTGTATGAGAGAGAATTTCGGCACGAAGCCCGAAGTCCCTGACCTGTTGCACAACGGGGACGTGTGCCGAATACTGAACATCAGCAAGCGAACGCTCCAACACTATCGGGACACGTCCGTGCTGCCCTTTATCCAAATCGGGCATAAGTGCTATTACAAACGTGAGGATGTGGAAGCACTCCTTGCTAAGTCCAACCGCAAATAACCGTAGCTATGGAATACGAGACCATCAACAAAGAAACGCCCGAGATGAAGCGACTCATTTCGGGCATCCAAGAAGTAGGTAAACGCATTCGAGAAATTGCCCAAACGCATCGTCCTCTATTCGGTGGCGAAATCTACCTCACGGGGCGAGAGGTCTGCGAACGGCTTTTCATCAGTCCCCGCACCTTGCAAGACTATCGGGACAAGGGGATTATCCCATACACGCAGATTGCAGGGAAAAACCTCTACCGTCTCTCCGACATCAACAGACTACTCCAAGAGAATTATCACTAGTAAATAGGGTAAGTATAATTTACCACTCTTCAGAACAAAGAACCACCCAAAACAAACCAAGTTGTTTTGGGTGGTTGATAGTTTATCGCTTAATATTTTATTTAATTAGGGACTCACCTTTTTTTGCTGTTTCTAGAAAAGAATGTTCCTATAATGAGCAGTGCATAAACAACCATTCCACCTACGGTGATTCCAAAAATGAAAGTATTATTATTAAAAGAAAGATAGAGAGAAATTAAAAAGTACATCAAGAACAATATAGCCCTTATACTTTCCAAAATAAGTGATTCTCCTTTCTTTCCTCTGAATGTAAAGAGTCGAAATAGATTCATGGCAAAGTTGTCTCCCAATATTTGAAACTATAAGCGGCGACAGAAAGACTCGAGTAAATCAACTCTTTCTCTTCCTTTGAGAGTTCTGTTGATGGTTCTATGATAGAAATGTATTTGTTGATAATATCATTTACATCTGTTTGGTTTTGAGGGTAGCTCGAATAAATCTTTAAAAACAAGTTCATAACCTTTTGTCCAACCTCATTCTCCGAAGCTTCTCTAGGAACAAAAGTTATGCCTTTAGCTCTTTCAATACAATTGTTATAAGCCTCTTTAAATTCTGAAGACTCCGTAACTGTTCGTTCAAACTTAGATAGCCGATTGGTATGTGCAGAAAGATTAGCAGACTTTTCTCTTAATAAAGAAAGCATAAAATTATGTTCAATTCCCGCTTCAATAGGTCTCTTGTACTCTTTAGGAATCTGCAACGCAATCCCTTCTGATGACACAAGAGACTTCAACTCTTTATTTTCTTGCATATATGAATATGCGGAAATAACCAAAGGAAAATCTTCATCTACGGTGACACTTCGCGTCCCACAATATGCACCGTAAGAAGCTCCAACAGCCCCAATTGTACCTCCAATAACGGCTCCCGCAACAGCACCCTCGGGACCAGCGAGAGCTCCTACCTTAGCCCCAATCTTGCCAATCTCATATCCTCCTCCAACATCAGCAGTTGCAACGCACAAAACTCGAAGAAACTTCTTTCCCCAACCCTTACCCCTGACTTCTTGCTTATTAGCCATAAAGTCATTGTTTACAGACTTAAGAGTCTGTACCAATTCACTATTCTCGATTTTTTCCTCTGGTAGTTTAAGCGAACCTTCTTTAGAGCAAGAAGAACTCACGACAAGCAACATTGTACAAAGAATGACAGCACATAAAAAACAGATTTTTTTCATAATACCATATTACTAATTTGATTACTAAATAATATCGGGAATCACACTATTAAACTCCCTTATAACAAAGGTATAAAATTATATTGATACATAGGATACACTTCTGGCTTTTTTTTGTAAAAATACCAATAAGTAGCTATATAAGACATTACAATAACACAAAATATACCCACAAATGAATTAAAACACTCTCTCTATATCCTTTGCAATCTTTTGGTCAGTGATTTGGGCGTAGATTTGCGTGCTGGAGATGGAGGCGTGTCCCATCATCTTGGCAATGCTCTCTATCGGAATACCTGCCTCCAAAGTCAGCGTGCCGAATGAATGTCTCGCAAGGTGATAGCCCAGCGGAGTACGAACGCCACACGCCAAGCCCACGGCTTTGAGATGGGTCAGTAGTTTGCCTTTACTCATCGTATCGGGGAATATCTTGTAATCTTCCTTGCTATTCTCCTTCGTGTAAAGTGAAAGTATCCGCTCCGCTATTGGCTGCAGGGGTATCAAACTTTCCACCTCCGTTTTCTGTCTTGCTTTGCGGATATACCGCTTCCCCTCGCTGTTCGTTTCGATTTGCGAAGCTCGCAGGCTCTGTAAGTCGGCAAATGCCAATCCCGTAAAGACGGAGAAAAGAAACATCCTTCGGCTTAGTTCCGCTCCTTTGTCTTGTAATGGAAATGCCAAGAGTTTCTTCGGGGTAACGTGGGCGTATCGCTCAAAAAAAATGGGATTTGAGTTTGCATGCTCCCTTGGAACTGCTCCTTGATGTTCGATGCCGTAAACTCTGCACCTCGCTCACAAAGGGTTCGATAAGCCGACTGCACCGAGAGGAGCAAGCGTTCCAACTTGCCATTCGTTGCCACCGCTTCACGGCTCTTACCATTTAGCCTGCTCTCACGAGGGTTCCACAACTTGGGGTCGCACGAGAGTTTACAACTGAATTGGGCGATGGTTCGCCCGTAGGTTATTCGTCCCATTATCGGGGCTTGCCCCGACTTGTCCAATCCGCTCTTTTTCAGGTAGAGCAACACCTTGAATTTTTCTCATTGCATACGCTTCTGTTTTTATGGGCAAAGTTACCCGTTACCGAAGCGTTTTTAGCTATGCAAAACACTGTAACACAAAGCATCAGCACCGTAATTACAGAAAGAAGTGTTACCGAATACACTTCGGTAAGTTACCGTCTCCTACCTCTTCGTTACCATTAAAGGAATAGACTAACGATTTGGTAACGGAACTTCTTCACTTTTCCCCTCTGTGAAAATATCCGAGATATGGCGCAAATTCCACTCATTTCCATCTACTTACCTTCAATCCTCACCCTTATACCCTTTCCTCTAATAGTTCCTCACAAGGTTTTGAGTGAAACCTCACAAGGTTTTGGGTGAAACCTCACAAGGTTTTGAGCAGTGTGGCAAAGGCACCACCTATCGCGAGGTGTGTAGCGCGACAGCGAGGTCGCTATTGTCGTCACGCTTAAACGCTTTTCATGTAGCGTTCACTCCTGTTTTTCGGCTGAATTCCACACGAGGAAGTCAGCCCTGTTTTGTTTTTGCCCGAAAAAAGTTTTAGCGGACAGCAATGAAAAAAAAATTAACCAATAAAGTTCATTTTCAAGACTACGAAAAAAAGAGGATGAAATCGATTTGATGACATCCTCTTTTCATTATTTCAACGTATCTTTCGATTTAAAACATCGGCAATTGATAAATAAATCCGAGTGATAAACGATTGGTTTTGAAGTCCTTTATCCCGGCTCTTTTTTCGTATTTAAAAGAACGGCCTATATACGTCAAGAAGAAGTGCAAATTGGTTTCCATAGGATAATATTCTAGTCCGGCAATATAACCCAACGATGTGCGATATTTTCCTTTTTCGAATGTTCCATTTTCTTTAGAAAGCGATGCCGTTTCATACATTCCTTTGACGAAAATATTCCATTGCGGCTGCACACGGAAATTAAATTTTGTTACCAACGATAAGTATTCGGCATCAAAAGCATTGGTGGCTCCATCATTTAGCATACTACTTATAATGCCTTTTCTATCCAATCCTTCACGCGAATACATTATATCGAAGAACATATTTGTTTGTGGTGTGAAATTTAGGATATTACCAAATGCCAAATATGTCATATTTTTATCTTTTGTTTGGCTCATTATCGATGCCGACCAGCGAGTTTGATAGATATCGTTAAACATATTACCATTCCAGTTCAACGTATATACAAGAGGCAATTTGCTTCTTTCAATGCCCGTGGCCTCATAAGTATGTTCGAATCTGCTGTTTAATCCATTTAATATCTGAAACTGCATTTGGTGAGCGGGCGTTACATCATACGCGAAATTTACTCCGGTAAGGAAGTTGCTCATGTTCTCAATCATATCACTATATTCATATATCTCAATCGGATTGAGATCAAATTCAATGCCTCCATAAGCTGCGCATTGTTTTCCGGCAAACATTGAGAATTTGTCTGTTAATTTCACACCTATTCCGGCAATATCAATCGATGTTGGCATGTTGTCGATGGATGTGCTGTGGCTATTTGAGCGGTTTAAACGCTGCCTCCATCTGTAGGATAACCAGCTATTAATATTCCCTTTCGCCTCAATACGAAACTGACGCATGTTGAACGCTCCTTGTTGGAAACCGTCATCATCAAAATTGGTATCAAAGCTGTTGTTCATGTTTAAGTAAAAATGAAACTGATCTGTTTTTTTTTCCAGATTCGTCATTCTCTCATATAAACTCTTTTCTTGGGGATAAGAGTTTTGTTGTGCAAAAACTGTCCCCATACTTACTAAAAATAGGGCTACAAAAAATATCTTTTTCATAATTGAGCAATTAATATTCATTGAAGTATTCTTGAATTTTTTTCCAGTCATTCGTCTTTGTTAATCCCAACATTAAAAGGATGCGAGCTTTTTGTGGATTTAATTCTTGTGAAGCGATGAATTGATATTTATCATCATCCACCTCTCCATCAAGTGTTGTAGGCCCATTGGGAACGCGTGAAGAGCGAACCACGAGAATCCCTTTTTTACGTGCTTCTTCTAAACCGGGAAAGATATTTTTGTGGATATTTCCGTTACCAACACCAGCATGAATAATACCTTTATATCCATTGTTTATCAATGCTTTCAAAGCATGATCTTCCACATTAGAATGGCTATAAATGATACCCACTTTAGGCAATTTATCCAGGTTGCTCACATCAAAAACAGATTCGGTCGTGTGTTTTTTGAGAGGAGCTTCCGTCATAAACACTTTGCCATTATATACGTATCCGAGAGGACCGGAGTTGGGTGATTTGAAGGTTTCGACTTCCAATGTGTGTGTTTTCAATACATTGTGAGCACTTAAAATAGAACCGTTCATTACAACCAACACCCCTTTTCCTTTTGTTTCTTTAGATGCGGCTGCAACTACCGCATTGTAAAGATTAAGTGGCCCGTCAGCACTCATTCCGGTTGAGGGACGCATAGAGCCTACTAATATTACCGGTTTGTCGCTTTTCACAGTGAGGTTGAGAAAGAAAGCTGTTTCTTCCATAGTATCCGTCCCGTGAGTAACTACGATTCCGTCTACATCAGCACTTAGCAATTCGTTAATTCTTTTAGCAAGTGTCAACCAAACGTCATCGCTCATGTCCTGCGAACCGATTTTCACAATTTGTTCTCCGGTTACATCAGCAATATTATTGACTTGCGGAACGGCATCCAGCAATGTGCCAATATCAACTTGACCGGCTTTGTAGTTTGTTTTTGTGGCAGACTCTCCTGTACCGGCAATAGTGCCACCTGTTGCCAAAATGTGGACTTTAGGTTTTTGAGCAAATGCTGCTGTTAATGATAAACAGAGCATAAGAACCAAGAATTGAAATCTGTTTGTTTTCATAATAAATTAAATTTTAAATAAATACCTGTAAATAGGGTCTGCTGAATAATATATATAAGTAGTAAAAATCAGCAAATTAGTTGTTGTAAAATTTGCACAACTGCAAGAAATTGAGTATTTTTACTTCATTAATCCTTGCATTTTATGATACGATACAAGAGTTCCCGACAACTTTCAATTTCAGAATTCAAGATGCCCTTTGAGGCAAAACTGGATGAGAATAACCGGTGGGTTGTTCTTTCAAAAATCATTCCTT
>JAEZZZ010000065.1 GCA_023418255.1 Bacteroidota bacterium | reverse complement strand
CATAATTATAATTTTTAATGATTAAACACTTGTGCCATAGAGCACCTTAATTACAAATATAACAATTACGGCCTTGATTTTTATCGCTCGGCGTATAAAATTCAAACTTTTTTATGTAAGTTTGTATTTCAACAAAAATAAAAAGGATGAAGCAACGAGTTCCGCTTTTTTTCGTACTGTTACTCTTCGTTACCAACTCAATGGCTCAACATCGATTCGCCCTAAATGCCGGATATGAACATGTTAGAGGCAGCATTGGTTACTTTGGCTTGGAATATCGTTTAAACAGCAATAACGACAAAAACAAAAATGGTCCTCTCAATATCGGAATTGGTAGTCGATTTTACTCATCGAAGAGCATATTCCAAGTGATACCCGAAGCACACATCAACAAAACATGGAAACATTTTCTTGTTTCTGAACTTTCAGCTTCCACAAAAAGTATTCAGCCAAGTTTAGGGTTATCCTTTTTCAACCTGGCGCGCTTGCAGTTTGGATATAGTATCCCGATACAAAAAAGTGAGTTTAAAGGTTTCTTTTTCGGCTTTCACATCCTTCTTGGCAAGTCCGCTTTTTATGATGAAATCACCATTTTTGGCAAGAATTAAAACAATGAAACTCTGTTTTCAACAACCAAAATAAACGAAGAAAATTACGGCACCTCATTCCAGGTAGCTCCGTAATCATCCCAAATTGATTGCTTTCATTTAAACTGATCATAACGTATTTTCGCCAACGATCGAAAAAAGCAAGATGACCTAAAAGACGCCGAATTGGGGATGATTACCCACCAAGCTGCGGTTTTTGTAAAGATTTCATTTTTGCAAGTCATCAATCTCCTCAATGATAATGAAAAAGCTCCTTGCCGAATCGACAAAGAGCTTTTTATTCTTTTTATTTCTTATGAGAAATGCGCGCTTTGTTTATTTAACTCCCAATTTCGCTTTTACTTCGGCGGTTGCATTCACTGCGGAAGGATTTACATAAACAATAGGCGATTGCATGGTAGCGACATCGAAAATGAATGTATATCCTTTTTCGTCGCCCACATTCTTAATTGCTGTTGCAATTTTTTGGTGAACCGGACCTAGAAGTTTTTCTTGCAGCTCCTGCATTCTTTTCTGGCTGGTTTGAATGTATGTTTGATAACGCTCTTCAATTTCTTGCAATTGTTTTTGTTGATCTTGTTTCACCGCCTCGGAAACGTTCCCGGCTTTCTGAAACTCTTCAAGTTTCTTGTTAAACTCTTGTTGCAACGCTTCGCCGTTTTTCTTAATTTGCTCCTGTTCGTTTCCTAGTTGGGTTTCGATACTCGACAGTTCAGGCATAGCACTAAAAAGCTCTTGTGAGTTTACATAAGCCAACTTTACTCCTTGCGAGAAAGCAACTGCGGGCGTGAGTGCTATAAGTAAAATAAGTAATTTTTTCAACATGATAGTTTGTTTATATGAATATTAATTTGAATTTATCATTAAGTTTACAAAGATAAGCAATTATTTTTAATAACCCAGCCGAGTCAAAATCAGATCGCTGATATCAATATCGGGGGTAGCGAAAATAACTGAATTGGCTGATGCTCTGTCAATCACCATTTGATAACCCGATGATGTCGCAATGTCTTTCACCACTTCATAAATGCGATCTTGAATAGGCTGCATGAAAGCTTTACGCTGTTTAAACAATTCGCCTTCTTGTCCAAAATATTTGTTTTGCAGTGCTTGAATTTCATTTTCTTTTGCCACAATCTGATTTTCTCTTTTTGTTTTCTCGGTGCCTGAAAGATGTTTTAGGTCGCTTTGATATTTTTTATACATTGTTTCCACCTCTTTGGCACGTGCGTTAATTTCAGCTTGCCATTGCTTGGAGAGGTCTTCAATTTTTTTATTTCCTTGTTCATAGGCAGGAATTTTTCCCAAGATATATTCCATATCTATCAACGCGTATCGTTGAGCGTAGCTTCCTGCCATTGCCATTGCCATGAACAGGCCTATCAGAAATATTGTTTTTTTCATATATGTAAATTTTTTAATTTTGCGTATAGTAGAGACGCTTAGAGAGCCTATTCGTTTATCAGTATAATTGTAAATTTTGTTAATTCCAAGTTCAAACACAAGCAGCACAACAAGATATATCATGATGATAAACGAATCGAATCGATACATCGTTGTTAAAATTCCTGCCCTATGATAAAGTGGAATTGACTTCCTCCCTGACTTCTGTTTCCTCTAATAGGATCAAATCCATATGCCCAGTCAATTCCCATTAATCCTATCATCGGCAAGAAGATACGAGCACCAACACCGGCCGATCGCTTCAAATCAAATGGATTAACATCGGACAGGCTATGCCACGCGTTTCCCGCTTCAAGAAATGCAACGCCATAAATGGTAGAGTTAGGCTCCAAAATAAACGGATAGCGCAGTTCAAGTCCCAATCGCGTATATGCCCGAGCTTGAATGGCAATAGAGTTGTTGGCATATCCGCGCAATGCAACGTTTTCTGTGGCAAACATGCTTGAATATCCCGTCATTCCATCACCTCCCATATCGAATGTTTCAAAGGGTGTGAGTTTATTTTTGTTGTAATGTCCTAAAAGTCCAAACTCAGCCCTCGTGGCAATCACCGGCGTACGTTTTACGGTCAATGGAGTCAATGGCGTAAAGGTACGCATCCTTAATTTCCACTTATGAAATTCATTCCATCTATATTTTTCCGGATTGCTTTCTGCCATGTGTGCATAATCCTTTTTGTCGAAAAGCGAGAATGGTGGAGTAACATTCAAGTTGAGTGAGAACTGCGAACCGGTGCGCGTATAAATCGGATAGTCAATCGAGTTGCGCGATAGCGTTAAGTTAAGAGACACGCTGTTGCTCGAACCTGTTTGAAATGGGAATTGATTCAACGACCAGTTTTTCAAGTTGTAACGCTGATATGCTAACTCTCCTTGCAAAATGAAATAATCATCGGGCCAGTCCAATCGCTTACCATATCCGAGCGAAACTCCAAGAATTTCAAATACTTGGTTGGGGTCGTATGCATATTCGTGCAAATCTTGGTAGTAACCGCCGTAACCGGGGTAGCCGCCGTAGCCACCATACCCGGGATAACCGCCGTAACCGTAACCGGGGTAACCATAGCCGTAGGCACCTATTCCATACATGCTTTGTCTATAGTAGTCGCTATTTAGTCCCGTGTAGCGCGAATAGTATGCGCTTACAGAAAAACTGTTGGGACGTTTTCTGCCAAACCACGGTTCCATAAAGGAAAATTGATACGATTGATAGTATCGTCCGTTGGTTTGGGCACTAAGCACCAACGTTTGTCCCTCGCCTTGGGGAATAATTCCGCGATATGATTTGGGGTTTAACAGATTTTTGAGCGAAAAGTTATTCAAACGCAAACTCATTTTGCCTACCAGCCCGGTGATACCCCATCCGGCAGAAAACTCAATTTGGTCGTTCCCTTTTGATGTGAGCGGATAAGTAAGATTCACAGTTCCGTCAGACGGGTCGGGAGCTATATCGGGGTTGAAACTTTCCATGTCGAAGTGTCCCGCTTGTCCAAGCTCGCGCACAGAACGAATAAGATCGTCCTTGCTGAAAACGTTGCCCGGTTTGGTGCGCAGTTCACGACGAATAACATCTTCATAAAGTCGGTCGTTGCCTTGAATCATTACCTTCTTTATGGTTGCTTTTGGTCCTTCTGTAACCCTCATTTCGAGGTCAACGGAATCGTTTTCGATATTTATTTCTATAGGGTCGATGCGAGAAAAAAGGTAGCCGTTATTTTGATACAAATTGATGGCCGCGTCTTCATCATTCAAAAGGCGCTCCATCAACTTTTTTTGATTGTAAACATCGCCGGACTTCATTCCCAGTAGTTTTTCGAGGTTTTGTGAGTTGTAGTGTGTGTTGCCCACCCAGTTTATTGAGCGGATATGATATTGCGGTCCCTCTAGCACTTCAATGTCAATATTCACGTTTTTGTCGTCGTGTTTATATACAGAATCGCGAACGATTTCGGCGTCACGATAGCCATGTTCGTGATATTTGGCTATCAGCAGTTTTTTGTCCTCTTTATAAAGATTCTCAACAAACTTTTTAGAACGAAAAAGGTTGATTAATTTGCCTTTTTCATTAGTCTTCTTCATGGCACGTTCCAGTTTGTTCTCAGAAAGAGCTTCGTTTCCTGTAATATTTATTTTGTGAACTTTGATTTTCTCTTTTTTATCGACGCGGATATCAAGAATCATCTGATTTTTTTCTTTTCCTACCGGACGTTCGGTGATAAATACTTCGGCATCGCCAAAACCTTTATCTGCAAAATAGCGCTTCATGATGATTTTGGCTCGATTGATTTCGTTGGGTGTAACTTGAATGCCTTTGACAAAGCCCAACTTTTTCTCAATATCTTCACGTTCGTTTTTTTTCATGCCGGAATAGTGAATGTCAAACACGCGCGGTCTGTCGGTCAAGCGAATTTCTAACCAAATGCTATCATTTGTGCGTTTGGTTTCCAATATTTTTATATCTGAAAACAATCCTTGCTTCCAGAATCGCTTGATTGCGGTTGATATTTCACTTCCGGGCACTTTAATGGCTTGCCCTTTTGAAAGACCTGAGAAGTTGATTAAGACAAAGTCTTGTTTTTCGTACATCGTCCCTTCTATTCCCGTTACTTTAATGTCAGCGATGTGTAATGTTTTCGGCGTTGACATATAATCTATTGGCTTGCCCTCAAGCATCGGTTTGCTAAGTGTATCGATCGGAACGATATTGTTGATTTGTCCGAATGATGCTAACTGTATGAAAACGGTAAGTAGTATTGATGTATAAAATGTTTTCTTCAACATTGTGATTTTTTTCGTTTCGCTATTTTGGTAATTACTTCTTATCTATCTTGACATCCTCTGT
Organism: Bacteroidota bacterium; assembly: GCA_023418255.1. Taxonomy (GTDB): domain Bacteria; phylum Bacteroidota; class Bacteroidia; order Bacteroidales; family Dysgonomonadaceae; genus JAEZZZ01. The sequence continues at coordinate 23,679 of JAEZZZ010000065.1, read as the reverse complement.
TATGGGATTGTGTGACTGTTGTATCTGTTCACTCGTTTTGCCAAATCGACGCTCTCTGTGTTGATAATCAAGAATGGCTTCGTAAAGACTTTCGTCATTAAAATCAGGCCAATAAGTGTCGGTAAAATAGAGTTCGGAATAAGCAGCTTGCCACAACAAGAAATTACTTATTCGCTGTTCTCCACCCGTACGAATAAGTAAATCGGGATTGGGGATTCCGAACGTTGAAAGATATTTTTCAAATATCGACTCATTAATGTCTTGCTCTTTCAGTTTGCCCATTTGCACTGCTTTGGCAATCTCTTTTGCGGCATGCGCGATTTCCCACTTTGATGAATAACTGAGCGCCAGCGCCAATGTAAGGGTGTTTCCTTGCGCGGTTTTTTCAATACACCGAAAAAGTTCTTCGCGCGTCTCTTTTGGCAAGCGGTCGGTGTCACCAATACATTGAAGACGAATTCCATTTTTTATTAAATCCGGTGTTTCCTTAGAGATGGCATATACCATCAAATTCATCAGCGCGTTAATTTCTTCTTTCGGGCGTTTCCAATTTTCGGTTGAGAAAGCGTAAATAGTTAAAAAGCGTACGCCGGCGTTTGCCGAAGCCTCCACGATCTTTCGCACCGAGTTAACACCTTCTTTATGTCCTTCAGTACGATCGAGATCGCGTGCTTTTGCCCATCGCCCGTTTCCGTCCATAATGATGGCAATATGTTGAGGAGCGCGTGTTTTATCTATTTTGTCAATCAGCGACATGCTTTTTATCCGTTTTGTTGGTTTATTTTTCCGCGAATTTATTCAATCGCCCTCTCCACACTTCGGCTATTCCATTGTTGGATTGGGATAGACCACCTACAATCCAAATAAAATGGTTGGTGTCGGTTATTATCGAGGTTTCTCTCCTGAAAGAAAATGTTTCGGGAAGTTCTTGATTGCTTCCCACGGGATGCCAATGCAATCCGTAGTCGTTTGATGTGAACAGTTTATTGGTATCTCTACCATGGCTTAGCAGATACAACATGTTGTTGTAAAAGAACAAACGTGCACCATCAACAGGCACGGATGCTTCTACCGAAGCGATATCCACGTCGTTGTTTTTTTTCTGAATCAGCCAAATGTTTTTTGATATTCCATATTTTTCATTTGTTCCGCCTGCCAAAATGATGTATTTCGCGACAAACACGTCAGGATTGTTCACCGTTACAGGCGAAAGGTCGTTTGTTGGGAATTTGTCCGGCACCGTTATATTTTCAATATGGATAGTGCTGAAATCAGTTGTTGTAGCCAACTTCGACACGCCATTATCATTTATCATGAGTAAAATTTCCGATTTCCCGTTAAACAGAGGCAAGTTACCATAAATACTTTTTACGGGGTAACGTGTTGTTATTTTGCTCCACTCTTTTCCATCGGTTGTTTGATACACAGCGTTGGCGTTATCCAATGCATATGCTTTTTTGTTGTCTTCGGTGGCGGCAATAATGCTTTGCAGTTGCACCGTAACAGGCAATCCGTTTAGAGGGATGCTGCTCCAATTTTTTCCATCGTCTATCGGTGTTTCCTTCGCCATAATGTTTTTGCCCGCTCGATAATAGGTTATGAGGCTACCGTTTACCAAAATGGTCTTCTGATCGTTGGTGGGTGTTGCCAAATAGTTGTCGGCAAGCCGTTCCCATGTCAAAATTTCAGGGTCTTGCTGATGGATGTTTATTTTGAATTGATATGTAATGGCATGCTGTCTGTCTGGCGCTCTCGAAGTGATTGCCGTCAGTCGATTGATAGCGATGGAATCTTTTCCGTTCCATTCATATACACTATCATTGTTTTTTAGATGGATGGTAAAAGTTGGCAAATTGTTTGACGAAGCCATTTTGAGATCTAAGTGCACGCTATCGATATGAAACAGATAGGGTAGCGAGTCTTGGTTAAATATTTTTTCGCCTATTTGGTCAATGGTAAATTTTGTGTTATTTAGGACTCTTGCCGAATCTTTTTCAGAAGAGAGGGATAGTGAATATATCTGCGCGTCAGATGATAATGTGACATCTCGCTGTTCTGTTTTAAGACACGAGCTGCATATTGCAACGACGGCTGTCAGAAGAGTTAATTTGAAGAAATATTGCAATTTCATTTGTTTCAAAAATATTGTACAATCGGTTTAAGATATGCAAAAGTAGAAAGATTTTTTGCTTTAACCATATTAAAATGAATATTTAATGAAATTTTTGAGTTGTTTTATTCTTTAAATGAATTTGATTTGCATCAAAATATTTTTTCACCTGGCACATTTCTCCTTCAATCACAGGCGATTTAACGCCGGATCCAAGTTCTTTATCGGCAATCTCTATCCATGCCTCATCCCACAGATGCTCTTGAATGAGCGATGACAGTAAACCGGCTCCTCCCTCCACAAGCAGAGAATAGATGCCGTTTTTATATAGCTCGCTCATTATCTGTTGGTTTGCGTCGGGATCAAATTTTGTTGAAATATATTTCACATTTTCTTGTACGAGAGGAAATCCTTCGGTTTTTTCCGTAAGAACGATGGTATCTGCTTCGTTGTTAAACAATGCATTGCTATGTGGAATTTTCAATTCTTTATCAAACACAATACGTGTTGGATTTTCACCGTCCCATTTGCGTGAAGTTAGCTGCGGATTGTCCAACAACGCGGTGTTTGTCCCAATCATAATTCCTTTTGTGATGGTACGCATTCGGTGTACAAGGCAATGAGTGATGGAGTTTGATAGTTTTTCCGGGGGAATTTCTGACGTTTGACGTGCGCGATCCATAAAACCATCTTTGCTCTGTGCCCATTTTAAAATAATATAGGGTCGATGTTGCTCTTGATTCACAAAGAAACTGCGATTCAACTCCCTCGCTTCTTGCTCTAAAATGCCAACGGAAACATCTATTCCGGCTTCGCGCATCATGCGAATTCCTCTTCCGGCGACCACAGGATTGGGATCCTGCACCGCGACCACCACACGTGGGATATTACAAGAGATGATAAACTCCGCGCAAGGCGACGTGATGCCGTAGTGAGAACAGGGTTCCAACGAGACATACAATGTCGATTTCGACAGCAATGAGCAGTCTTTTACCGAACGTATCGCATTCACTTCGGCGTGTGCCTCTTTGTGTTTTTTGTGATATCCTTCGCCAATAATGGTGTCGTTGTATACAATCACAGCTCCTACCATTGGATTGGGTGTTGTATGTCCCTCGCCCTTGGCGGCCAGCTGAAGGCAGCGGCGCATGAATAGTGAGTCGTTGTTCATTTTTTATTGTTTTGATTGCTAATGCAAATAAGGCGCTCTTCTTTTTTCTTTATTTCAATAAATATTCGAAGATAAACCTGTATATTTGTGAAAAAGAAATGGCAATGCAACTTCTGACAAAATATATCGAAGAAGAGCTAAAAAATAGTTATTCTCCTTCGGAAATAAAGGCCTTGAGCCGCATCATCATCGAAAATGTGTGCGGCAGCCGTTCTGTCGATGCAATAACGTGCAAATGTAGCAATTTATCGGATAATCAAAGGCAAAAAACAGAAGATATTTTGTCGCGCCTTCGGAAGCACGAACCGATACAATATATTGTAAACGAAGCTTATTTTTATGGACTGACATTTTATGTAAACCCACACGTTCTCATTCCACGACCCGAAACAGAGGAACTCGTGGAATGGATTTTAAACACAGCCGGTAACGACGCGGCGGATATTTTAGACATTGGAACAGGAAGCGGCTGCATCGCCATCACGCTGGCAAAAAAATGGTCAAAAGCGACTGTCTTTGCTTGGGATTTTTCTTCACGGGCATTGGAAGTCGCTTCGCAAAACGCAAAGAGAAACCAAGTATCCGTACAATTTGAGACACGCGATGTTTTTGCTGAAACAACATCACCACACATGTTTGATGTCATTGTCAGCAATCCGCCCTACATCATGTTTTGCGAGCGGGGAAACATGCAAAAAAATGTGTTGGATTACGAGCCGGCATCGGCACTATTCGTTCCGAATGAGCATCCGTTGATTTTTTACGAACGAATTGCCGATATCGCGATGCAAAAACTGCGCGGCAATGGATTTTTATTTTTTGAAATAAACCAAGCCAAAGGAAATGATGTGTTGGAAATGCTCTCAAAAAAAGGGTTTCAAGAGATTGAACTTAAAAAGGACATTTCGGGTAATAATCGAATGGTAAAAGCGAAACATCCATAAGCACTCGACATGAAAAAAAACAGTTCAATTCATATCAATCCCGAAAAGGCTTACGCTAAAATGGCACATTTATGTTCCGGAAAAGAATATTGCCGCCATGAGATTCAAGCTAAGTTGCAACGTATGCCGCTGTCGGAAGATGAGATTGACAAAATCGTAAAGCAACTCGAAAAAGAGAGATTTATTGATGAACTGCGCTATGCAAAGAGTTTTATCCACGACAAGTTGCATTTTTTACGTTGGGGAAAAATAAAAATTGCCATGGCATTGCGGCACAAAGGAATTCCTTCGGAACTTATTGACAAAGCGTTCTCTGAGTTTTCATCCGATGAAATGACAGACGCGTTGCAGGCACTTTTGACAAAAAAGATGAAAACAGTAAAAGCAACATCCGAATATGAAAAGCGAGCCAAATTAATTCGTTTTGCCTTAGGCAAAGGCTTTGAAGTGGACGATATTGTACGATGTGTGGACCGATTGTTCACCAAATGCAAATAGTATAAGCCCCCATGATAAAAAAACTGATAAATGCTCTTGATGAAATTGTGTTTCCGCCATTGTGCGCTTCATGCGAGCGCAGGCTGTTACCGGAAGAAAAGGCAATCTGTTTGAACTGCATTATCCGACTGCCGCGAACACACAATTTCATGCGTCCGGGCAACCGCGCGGAGCAACTTATGGCCGGTCGCATCCCTTTTCGGCGGATTGCTTCATTTTGTGCATTCAGCAAAGGAGGTATGCTGCCACCATTGATTCACAAATTGAAATATTCACGCGCCGCAGAAATTGGTTTTTTATTGGGCAAGCTCTTTGGTGACGATATGGTGGGCAGTGATTTCATTCGTCCCATCGACTTCATTGTTCCCGTTCCTCTGCACCCTAAACGAGAGAAAAAGAGAGGATACAACCAAGCAGAAATTATCGCTGACGGAATTTCGGAAAGCACTTTCATCCCATTAAACAGCAGCAATTTAGTGCGTGCAATATACAATCCCACACAGACAAAAAAGAGCAAAAATCAACGCTGGGAAAATGTAAAAGGCATTTTTGAGGTGAAAGATACCAACCTATTTCGCGAAAAACATATTTTGCTGGTCGATGATGTTATCACTACCGGCTCCACTCTGGAAGCATGCGGCGTTGCATTGCAAAAATGCACATCTATTTCCATCAGTATTGCCACGCTTGGGGAAGTGATGTAACAATATTTTTTCAATAAAATAAAGATATTTTGCCATAAAAGAAGTACTTTTGTGTTACGCGTGATAATTATGAATTAATATGGAAACAATAAAAAAACTTACAGCAGAGAAACTGCTAAAAATCAAAGCTGTTAAATTGCAGTCGGCCAATCCCTTTACATGGGCTTCAGGCTGGAAGTCGCCCATCTACTGCGATAACCGAAAACTGATGTCTTATCCGGGGGTGCGCAATTTCTTGAAAGTGGAATTTGCACGGCTCATTCTTGAAAAATATCCACAAGTGGAAGCCATCGCCGGCGTTGCCACAGGTGCCATTGCGCCTGCTGCCATCGTGGCTGACGCGTTGGGACTTCCTTTTGTTTATGTGCGCTCGTCGCCAAAAGATCATGGATTGGAAAACTTAATCGAAGGCGACTTAAAACCAAAACAAAAGGTGGTCGTGATCGAGGACTTGGTTTCCACAGGCGGCAGCAGCCTAAAAGCAGTGGAAGCAATACGCCGCGATGGCTGCGATGTTGTGGGGATGCTGGCTATTTTTACCTACGGATTCCCCACAGCGCAACAAAACATGAAAGAAGCACGCGTGGAACTCACCACCCTTTCCGACTACGACGCGATTCTTGATGAGGCATTGCGAATTGATTATATCGATGAATCGGAACTAAAGACGCTGCAAGAATGGCGCGAGCATCCCGAAAGTTGGGGACGACCACAAAAAAAGATAAAAAAATGATAGAGTGCATCAGCAACGTAAAAAAGATAGAACACGCTGACAGCGACGTGTTTCGCATACTTTCCGATCTTTCTCATCTTGAAAAGATGAAAAAAAATATAGCACACGACAAAATAGAAGAGTTTAGCTGTACCAAAGACAGCTGTTCTTTTAAAGTATCGCCGGTTGGCGATGTACGTTTTGTGGTGGTGGAACGCAAACCAAACTCATTGGTGAAATTAAAATCGGAACAATTGCCTTTTGACCTCTTTTGTTGGATTCAATTGGTAAACAAAGGAGAAGCCGACACACGCATGAGAATTACGGCGCGTGCCGAAGCACCTGTTTTCATGAAGCCAATGCTAAAAAAATCTTTGCAAGAGGCAATAAACAAAATTGCCAATCTATTGGAAGCACTCCCTTACGACACACTCTGACATCAACAAAAATCTTAGAAACCGGTTAAACGGTTCCTAAGGCAGCTTTTTTTATTCAATGGAATTTTCTTACTTAAATACAAGTCAATTTTTCCTGCTTGCCGGACCGTGCGTGATTGAGGGTGAAGCGATGGCGTTGGATATTGCCGAAAAAATTAGTGGAATTACCGAACGTTTGGGGATTCCGTATATTTTCAAAGGCTCCTATCGAAAAGCCAACCGTTCACGTGTAGACTCTTTTACCGGTATCGGTGACGAAAAGGCATTGAGAATTTTGCGTAAAGTCGGTGAAACATTTCACATCCCAACCGTTACGGATATTCACGAATCGCACGAAGCTAAACGTGTAGCTGAATATGTGGATGTGTTGCAAATTCCCGCTTTTCTGTGCCGCCAAACCGAGTTGCTGGTAGCGGCTGCAAAAACGGGAAAAACGGTAAACATTAAAAAAGGGCAATTTCTCTCTCCGGAAGCAATGCGCTTTGCGGCACAGAAAGTGGTGGACAGCGGAAACAGCAATGTCCTGTTAACCGAACGAGGCACCACCTTTGGTTATGGCGATTTGGTGGTCGATTTTCGCGCTATCCCTGCCATGCGCCGGTTTGGCTTCCCGGTGGTGATGGATGCCACACACAGTTTGCAACAACCCAATCAAGCCTCCGGCGTGACGGGTGGACAACCGCAACTGATTGAAACCATTGCCAAAGCGGCAATAGCTGTCGGTGCCGACGGGCTGTTTATCGAAACACATCCCGAGCCTGAAAAAGCCAAATCCGACGGAGCCAATATGCTACCGTTGAATCAACTGGAATCGCTGTTAGAGAAATTGATAAAAATAAGACAGGCGCTATAATCATAAAAACCATTTATTAACACCTGATATTTATTTGTTTATGCAAATAACGAGCTACCGCATTGTGCTTGCCTCCAACTCCCCGCGACGCAAAGAGTTACTCTCGGGGATTGATGTTGATTATGAAATATTCACCTTGCCCGAAGTCGATGAATCCTATCCCGAAACACTTCCGACGGAAGAGGTCGCGCAATTTCTTTCGCAAAAAAAAGCAGCGGCTTACGCCCATCTGTTCGACGAAGACACATTGCTCATCACAGCCGATACGGTTGTAGTTTTGAACGACAAAATTTTGGGAAAACCTCGCGACAAAGAAGAGGCCAAGCGTATGTTGCGAATGCTCTCCGCGCAGACACACCTTGTTGTTACAGGCGTTTGTCTTACCACAAAGGACAAACAACACTGTTTCTCCGAAACGGCAAAAGTGACGTTTGGCTCACTGTCGGATGAAGAAATCAATTATTATGTGGAGAAATATCTTCCGATGGACAAAGCCGGGGCGTATGGCGTGCAAGAATGGATTGGTTATGTAGCGGTCAAAAAAATCGAAGGCTCCTATTTCAACGTTATGGGACTACCCATATACGAAGTGTATCAGGCGATAAAATCCTTTGAATCAACAACAGCCCAATAAAAAGATCATGGCTATTCTTCATTAAAAAATAAAAGCCGACGCTAAGATATGACTTAAAAACGGAAAAATGTTTTATTTAACCGTACATAACGCCTCGTTGAGCGCGCGGACAGCATCTTCATACCGTTCACGTTTAATCACAAATTGCATATTTACTTGCATCAATGATTGAGCAAAGCTTTCAATATTTATCTCCTTTTCATACAGAGCTTTTGATGCTTTATATAAAAATCCCGGGAAGGCAATATTTGAGCCCATTACACATACAATCGCGGCAGGTTCTGTTCGGACTTGATAAAAGACATCGTTCAGCATTTTTATCAAACTTGCTGATTTCTTATCATCCCAAACCACCATCGTGATAGAGTTTGCATTGGTAGATTTCAGTATATAACTGACATTGCAACGACGGAAAAACTCCATCAGCCGCTCATCGTATCCCACTTCGCCGACCATCATTGGATCATGAACTTCGATAGCAAGCACCTTACGCGAACCGGAAACAACTTCCACACGCGGTTCAGGCGAAATATAATCACGTGAAATGAGTGTGCCGGGATGATTCGGTTCAAACGTGTTTTTAATTCGGATATTTATACCTGCCAACTCAAGAGGCTTTGCCGCTTTGGGATGAATTGCCTCCATGCCGATATCTGCCAACTGGTCAGCAATGATGTAGTTGGTATGTCCGACAGGGATACTATTTTCCACTCCCACAATCTTTGGATCTGCGCTCGACAGATGAAACTGCTTATGAATAACCGCTTCATCGGCCTTGACTTCTACGGCAATTTTGCTAAATGTAACCTCTGAATAACCACGATCAAAAGCCCGCATAATTCCTTCCGTACCTTTTGTATAGCCGGTTGCGACGCACAAAACATTCCCAAAATCGATGTCGGCAAACTCTTTATGGATACGCTGATCAATGGTCAGTGGTTCATGGTCATTAAACCCACACAAATCAACAAAACGAGCATTAATACCATTGTTCCGCAAAATATTAACCGAATTCCATGCCGAATGTGCCTCGCCAATAGATGCCAATATCTCACGTGCCGCAAGATGAATATCATCCATATTAACATATCCCGAGGCCAAAACCTTACTCAAACTATACAGAATGGTTTTTGCCTGATCTACGCGAAAACGAATAAAGTCACGAGCTTCTTTCAAATCGAGGCCAATATCCGCAAACCCATCATTAATCAATAACAACCGACGACAAAAGCCATCCAACGCACTGCTATAATCTTCGCCATTAAGAAACTTATTATAAATTCCGGGTTCGCCGGTTTTCTTGTGTTCCAACAACCAATTCGTTACGTTGTTATATGCCGAAACAACAAAAATACGTTGATAAATCTCATCGCCTTTGCGCTTGCCAATAATGATATTTTGCAACACCTCTTGAAATTGCGACATCGACGTTCCACCAATTTTTTCTACGGTAAGCATTTTCTTTTCTTTTAGTTAGGAATGAATGAACAAAGGTAGTAAAAAAATCATTTTTGACAGCAACTTCATTTATTTAAGCAAACGCATAAAATGATATCATTCGTAAAATTCAAAACAGTTTCTAAATGGTAAAGAATTTTAATAAACTCTCATTTTGATTTCCAATGACACAAACATCATACGAAATGGTTTCATATCGGCTTTTTTTTGTATCTTTATCCGCCAAATATTGATAACCCTATAAAACAACTAAAATGAGAAAAACGGTTCTTAGTACATTGCTATTTTTCATTGTTTTTTCGCTGCATGCCGATGAGGGCATGTGGATGCTTCATTTACTGAAGCAGCAAAAACATGCCGACATGAAAAAACTGGGACTTAAACTGGACGCTTACGACATCTACAACCCCGATGGTTCATCATTGAAAGACGCGGTGGTGCAATTTGGGCGAGGATGCACGGGCGAAGTGATTTCTTCGCAAGGCTTGGTGCTCACAAACCACCACTGCGGTTATGGACAGATACAAAACCACAGCACGCTGGAAAACAACTATCTGGAAAATGGTTTTTGGGCCATGTCGAAAGCCGAAGAGTTGCCAAACCCGGGACTCACCGTAACGTTTATCGATAAAATATACGATGTGACCGACTATGTAAAACAGTGCCTCAAACGAGACAAAGCCAAAGACACTGAGGGCGTCTTTTTTCTTTCACCGGCATATCTGAATTCCATCGGAAACGAAAAGATGGGTGCCGCCTTTTTGAAAGAAAATCCGGGCATGGAAATAGAAGTAAAACCCTTTTTTGAAGGCAATAAATACTATATGTTTGTCAAAAAAGTCTACTCCGATGTGCGACTCGTAGGTGCTCCGCCAAGCGGTGTGGGAAAATTTGGCGCCGACACCGACAACTGGATGTGGCCACGTCACACGGGGGACTTTTCCTTATTTCGCGTCTACGCCGATAAAAATGGCAATCCCGCGGCCTATTCGCCCAAAAATGTGCCATTGAGGCCCAAGCGTTGGCTCAAGATATCCCTTCGCGGTGTGCAAGAGAACGATTTTGCCATGATTTTGGGATTTCCCGGAACCACGCACAAGTTTTATACCTCGTGGGAAGTGGCAGAGCGAAGAGACATCGACAACCACGTGCGCGTCAAAATGCGCGAAGTACGCCAAAATGCCATGCTGGAAGAGATGCTGAAAGACCCGGCAGTAAAAATTCAATACGCTGCCAAATATGCGGGCTCAACCAATGGATATAAAAATGCCATCGGCACCGACTGGGCAATCAACATGCGCGATTTTGAAAAGGGGAAGCACGACCGTCAAGAGCAACTCATCCGTTGGGCAAAAAAGAACGGCAAGCCGGAATACGTGGACGCTTTGGACGAGATAAAGCAAATCATCGAAAACCGCTCTAAAGTGCGTTATCGCGCATGGATGCTTAACGAAGGCATTCGTCGTGCCATCGAGTTTTCGCGCGTACCCATCAAAAATCGCGACTCGCTCATCGTTGCCATAGAGAATAACGACAAAGAAAGCATCGTGAAGTTCAAAGAAAAACTCATCAGCGATTATCACAATTTTGCCGACAAAGATTACAACCGCGACGTCGATAAGAAAGTATCCAGGGCAATGCTGAAAGAATATGTCCGCCTTATCCCGCGAGACGAACAACCGGCATATTTAAACACCATTTACACCGATTTTAATGGCGATGTAGATGCCTTTGTCGATTTCATTTTCAACAGATCTATTTTTGGTAGCGAAGAAAACCTCAATGCCTTTCTTGCCAACACAAATGCCGAAACGTTGAAAAACGATCCAATATTCCGATTTGTACAATCAATAAGTGACGAAGCATTGAAGCTGAGTCAATTGCAACAAACATATGACCGCCCATTTGCGCTCGCGCGAAAAAAATATGTGGAAGGCATGCTTGCCATGAACGGTGAATTGACCTATTTCCCCGACGCCAACCTGACACTTCGCCTGAGCTACGGACAGGTGAAGGGATACAAACCACGCGACGCGGTTTTCTACACCCACCAAACCACCATGGATGGCATTATGGAAAAAGAAGACCCCGACAACTGGGAGTTTGTCGTGCCTGAAAAGCTAAAAACGCTCTATAATAACAACGATTTCGGACAATATGCCATGCCTGACGGCAAAATGCCGGTGGACTTTGCCGCCACTACGCACACCACCGGTGGAAACTCCGGCAGCCCCGTCATGAACGGCAATGGCGAACTCATTGGCATCAATTTCGATCGAAATTGGGAAGGCGTTGGAGGCGACATTCAATACCTGCCCGATTATCAGCGAAGCATCATCGTAGATATCCGCTATGTCCTGTTTATTATCGATAAATATGCCGAAGCCAAGCACCTGATAAATGAAATGGAACTGATGAAATAACTTTTCAATCAGCTTCAAACACAAAAAAGTGCCAAGTGTTTTTATCTTGGCACTTTTTTGTGTATCATCATTTTACTACCCCTCAAACAAACGACTGCGTGCTACCATACAAGCACCGATAACTCCCGCGCGCTTTTTGAGTTTTGAGATTACAATTTCAGAGTCTTTATTCACTAAGTTGAGCGAATGTTTGCGGACAGAACTTTTGATGGGAAGCAACACATATCTTTCCGTTTCGGCTATGCGTCCACCAATAATCACACGGTCGGGATTGAATATATTGATGAGTCCGGCAATATATTTTCCCAATTTATAGCCAACCTCCTCTACGATTTCAATACACATTGTATCTTCCATGTTGGTCGCTTTCACAATGTCGGTCAACGTCAGTTTGTCAAGATCGTTTACCAGCTCGGTGATCAAAGAGCTTTTGCCCTCTTTCAGTCGCTCCAGCACCATGCGATGGATTGCCAACCCTGACGCTTCCGTTTCGAGGCACCCTTTTTTGCCGCAATGGCAAATGATTTCATTGTCAAAAACAGGAAAATGTCCAAATTCTCCCGAAAACCCCGATTTGCCATAATAGAGTTTCCCGTCAATGATGATGCCGATACCCAATCCCCAGCTCATATTTACAAAAATAATATTTTTCTCGCCCTGGCCAATGCCTTTCACATATTCACCATAGGCCATTGCACGGGTATCGTTGTCGATGCTCACATTGTAATTCAGCTTTTTGGAGAGGATTTCGCTGATAGGTTCTTCGCTAAAATAAAAACTGCTGTAACTGTAGCCCGATTCCGGATTAACCCGCCCCGAAATATTCAAGTTGATTTGATGTATTTTCTCTTTAAAATCTCCCATTTTTTCAATAAAATCTAAAATGTGTCCACAAAGCAAATCCAACGAATCAGGCGTGTTTTCATAAATATATCCGACCCCCATTTGTTGGTCGACAATATCTCCCTTGAAGTTCATCAACGCCATATTTAAATGGTGGCGTGTCATGTCGATACCTACAAAATAGACCGATGTGGGATTAAGACCGTATACATTCGGATAGCGTCCACCGGCCGTCTGAATTTTTCCAAATTCACTAATCAGCCCTTTCTCTGTCAATTCAGTAAGGAATTTAGTAACGGTTGGCACGCTCAAATCAAGTTGTCGCGACAATTCCGAGATGGTATCGTTCCCGTTGTTCATAAAATGTTGAATAATCTCTTTTTTGATTTGAGCATTCTTGGGACTTTTATCCATTGCCAAGAAGAAGTTTTTTGTCATAATGTATAATTTGCTAAAATACAACATCTTTTATCAAACGAAAATGCCGATCGTATAGAGACCGATAGGGCTTTTCCCGCAGGATCGGGATACGATGGAGGATTTTCTGAATCCGACGGATACAAAAATAAGAAATATTTTTTAAAGCCCCTTTTTAACCATCCGGTTTTTTGTTTTTAGAGAAAATTTTATAAATGCATTCTTTCGTTTAGATAACATTTTGTATATTTGGCACAAAATTGATATCTACATTTCAAAACAACTAAAAACATGAATTTTTTAACAAAAGACAAACTAACAATCGTCGGCGCAGCCGGAATGATAGGTTCAAACATGGTACAAACAGCCGCCATGATGAAATTAACGCCGAACATTTGCCTTTACGACCCTTTTGCAAAAGGATTGGAAGGCGTGGCAGAAGAGATGCGCCACTGCGGATTTGAAGGAATAAACTTCACTTTTTCAACCAACGTGGAAGAGGCATTTACCGATACCAAATTTATGATTTCGTCAGGGGGAGCACCCAGAAAAGAGGGCATGACACGCGAAGACTTGCTGAAAGGAAACGCCCAAATTGCCGCTCAATTAGGAAAAGACATTAAACAATACTGCCCCGATTTGAAACACCTGACCGTCATTTTCAATCCGGCCGACATCACCGGATTGGTGGCACTCATTTATTCGGGACTGAAGCCCTCGCAAGTAACCACCTTGGCCGCGCTTGACAGCACACGCTTGCAAAGCGAATTGGCTAAACATTTTGGCATCAACCAAAGCGACGTAAAAAACACGCGCACCTATGGGGGACACGGCGAACAAATGGCCGTATTTGCCTCTACGGCAAAAGTAAACGGAACACCCCTGTTGGATTTGATCGGAACAGACAAACTTACCCAAGAAGATTGGAACGCACTCAAACAACGCGTCACCAAAGGAGGGGCCAACATCATATGCCTACGCGGGCGTTCTTCGTTCCAAAGTCCTGCTTACGTTTCCGTTGAAATGATGCGTGCCGCCATGGGAGGCGATGCTTTTGCATGGCCTGCCGGATGCTACGTAAACTCACACGGGTTTGAAAACATTATGATGGCAATGGAAACATCCATCACCAAAGGCGGTGTTTCCTACAGCCTTGTCAGAGGAACGGATGAGGAAATGAAAGCCTTGAACCAAAGTTATGCTCACTTGACAAAACTTCGCGACGAAGTCATCGGCATGGGAATTATTCCTCCCATTGAGCAATGGGCAACCATCAATCCCAATTTATAACCCTTCTTCTCCCCCCATGGGGAGCCGCTGACTCTTTGCCCGGGCAGCAAAAAATGAGGGCTGATTTCCGCACTCGGATTTCAGCCCTTTTCGTTATTATCGCCATGCCTTCGTTGCGAGGATTGCAAATCCTCGCGACCAGGAGGTTTCACCCCAAAACTGCTGAGGTTTCACCCCAAACCTGCTGAGGTTTTACCCCAAACCTGCTGAGGTTTCACCCCAAACCTACTGAGGTTTTACCCCAAACCTGCTGAGGTTTCACTCCAAACCTACGGAGGTTTTACCCCAAACCTGCTGAGGTTTCACCCCGGTCCACTCACCGGAGAACAAAACTGCTGTTCAAACGGTTGAATCAATACGCCACGTCGCGCACGCACAACTGCCAGCTGCGCGAGGGATAGTAGAGCGGCAATCCGTTTACTGACATGCGGTTGTAGGCAGCACCGGTTTTGTAGATAAACAGCCCCGGGATGTTCGACTTGTCAAACACGTTGTATGTACAGCTGATGATCGATCGCTCCAGCAAGTTGTCATAATCTGTGTCTGTGGCATCGTAGAACGAGAGGTTGTGGATGATGGACAGCTCACGCTCGTTGGGTAAACGCCACGAGCCACGATCGCTTTTGTCCGGTTTCTCGCTGTAGGTGCGGCATTTGGATCCGTTTTTCTTGTAGGCCTTATACACCTTGTCGTAGAACGGGGGAATGGATCCTTTGTCTACCCACACTTTTGCCACCTGAAACTTTTTGTAGGGTTTGTTGGTGCTGCTGTAGTGATGATGCAGGGGCAGCTCATGATTTTCCACTATGTCCTGCTT
This sequence comes from Bacteroidota bacterium, assembly GCA_023418255.1. Taxonomy (GTDB): domain Bacteria; phylum Bacteroidota; class Bacteroidia; order Bacteroidales; family Dysgonomonadaceae; genus JAEZZZ01. The sequence goes on along the minus strand of JAEZZZ010000065.1, from coordinate 8,368 downwards.
GCGTCTATAGGTAGAGGGCATGGCGTTGGTGAGCGTAAAAGTGCGCGTGGCTTTGTCGTAGGTATACACCGGCTCCGGGGCAGGCAGTGTTATTTTGTTTTTTCCTCGTGGACCTCCGTCTACTTTGGGGTAAATGGGTTCGTGCTCGTCGGTGGGAATGCCCAGGTTGCGCACGCAGCGATAGCGTGCCCTGAAGCTCTCGCCCGAACCCGAGGGGTAGTATCCTCCTCCTCCCGATCTTATCTCTTCGCGCAGGTTGTAGGATGACGCGCTTTCGGAGAGCAACACATAGTTGTTGTTGCTCTGTGTGCTTCCCAACTGATAGTGCGCTGTGGAAGAGTGGTAGGGCTGTCGCGGGTGGTTTACGCTCGGTGAGTTTAAGCGTGCCTCTTTGGAAAGAGCATCGCGATAGACCCACATATCCACCAACTGCGAGATGGCAGGCAGGTACCAGCGCACCTCGTGTGCGTCGATTTTCCCGTTTCCGTTGGTGTCGCGGTTGCGCAGCAAGCACCCGTAGCGTGCGGTGAGGTATAAGTCTCTGCCTCGGGGGTGATACTTAAGCACGTTGCTGCGCGAGTCGATTACTTCATGCCACCATTTGTAGCCCCCGGAGGCACCTTCTTTGTAGAGCAGTATGTCATAATCCACCGGAGCAAAGGAGGATACCACCGAGCCCCACTCGCGCATGGTGTTGTAGCGACCATTGGTGTAGCTCCAGTTCTGGGCGTTATTCGGTCCGGCTATCGTGCGTGTGTCGGTAGGGAGGCCGGTGAAGTAGAGTAAGCGTCCCTGCCATATGTTTCCTTGGTAGTCTTCCACAGACTCCGTGCCCCAGGCCCTTTGCAAATTGGGGTTGCCGGTATCGTAGAAGGTTTGGATGGAGCGTTGGCGTACGCTGAAGAAGGATTTTGCGTAGCTCGAGTTTCCGTCGGGCGACACCTCTTCTTTGCCTTTGGGTGCGTTTACCATCCAAAGGATGCGATCGGGGGTGTTTACAAACTGCTTCCACAAGGTGGCGTCGGCCACTCCGGTGACAGGATGCTTCTCGTAATAGTTTTCGTCGATGAAGATGGTGAAGAGCAGCTTGTCGTTCTTGTCAAACGTGAAATTCTTTTCCTTGTTGTGTATTTTTTGGATGATTTCTCCTGCCGTAAAGAAAAGTTTGCCCCTGTTTCCCTCGTTCAGGCGTGTTGTGGTGTAGCTCATAAACTCGCGGGCTTGCAGTTTGGGATTGTCATGGCGCACAAACTGCACCCAATTGACATCGTGGGCAGCACTGCCCGAGGCATTCTCGAAGGGGGTTTTCACGTGAAAGGTGACGTTTTTGGGCGTGCCGTCGGTGTTGAAGAAGTCAGACTTGTTGAAAGTGACGTTGGCCACTTCGTAGTGTGCATCGAAGCGGAAAGATCGTTCCACCTCGAAGGCGAATCCTTCGTGGCGCGGGTCCGGCTCTACGGAGATATCGGTGGCTTTGGCTTCGGTGATGATGTGGTCTACGTCGGCCACCACGATGTTGTAGGTATAGTGGGTGTTGCGGCGCACGGCATAGTCGTTGGCCGGACTCAGCCCCGAGGCGTCGTCTCCGATATGTCCCAAGTGGATCATGTAGCGTGTGGAAGCGTAGCGTTCATTCGAGCCGGAGGTTTCCTTTTTTTCGAAATCGCCTTCCACAATCAGGTAGGTGCCGTTGTCGGGAGCGTTCACAAAGGCTCCGTTGGTGTGGGTAGGTTTATCGCCGGGGGTGGGGCTGATGGGGTTTTTCTGTTGTTTGGCACGTTGGCGTTCTTGCTCTTTATCGGTAAGTGTGGAAGGGATGGGCTGTTTCATCGCCGAGAGATTCTCGAGCGTGTAGAAAGTGAACGAATCGTCGCTCTCGAATTCGGTGCTGAATTCGGCGTCGTCAAAATAGTCACCGCTCGTGGTGGAGGCCTGGTAGTCTGCCTTTTCTATCAGCGAGGTTTTTTTGGCCATGCGCATCACCTTGTATTGTCGGGGCGTGAAGGTGGCATTAGAGACGGTGGTAAACTTGAAGGTGACTTTGGCGTCGATGCGACGGATGGGTATCTCCACCTCCTTTGTCTTGTTTTCTATGAGCTGCTCTTTGCTTCCGCTCATCACCAGGTCGGCAACGTTGCGGGTTCGGCTCTCCTTGCCCGCCTTGTATTGAATCTCGAGGGCCGTCAAATCATCCCATGTGGCGATGCGTTCCAGGTCGGCACGTGTGAGGGCGTATCTGGAGTTTTCGAATTTGCCCGGATCCGTATAGTTGACCACTACGGCAAAGCGGTAGGTTGCGTTTGCTTGCAAACCCACCACACCTAGCTTACGGCGTATGGCGATGTCTTGTTCTAGTTCATTGCCGGTAAAGTCGTAGGCGTTTGACACAATTTTATCTCCGTTGTCGGCGTTAAAAACCATCAGAAAGGCATTGTGCACGGTGTTTTCGTCCTCTTCGGAGAGCGACGAGCGCGTTTTTACAGACATGCCCGGCAGCGACAGGGCTATGTGTACCGTTTTGTCGAGGGCGTCGTCTTTCTGCAGCTCTTGCCGTAAGTCGTCGGCACAGCCGACAGTGAAGAAGAGCAGGACGGTCGCCATAAAGAAATAATGAAATGTATGCGTGAATCGAGTCATAGTTGTAATTTTTTTCAATTTCGTAAAATCAAGTGTTTGCGTGCAGGCTATTCGAATGCGGCGGGCCACACCTCTTTCTTATCGAACGGAACAATTTTGTAGTATACTTCCACGGCATCGGGATGCACCACCACCGTGGCCTCGTAGCTTTCGTTGCGCGTAATCTTATGCAGCCCGTTGGATTGCTTCACGCCGATGGGCAGGTCGTAGGTCACACCGGTCACTGAAGGGTAAGCCTTGTTTTTTGCCACGCGGATTTTAATTTTCAACTCCTCTTCGGCTTTGGTAGGGTCGTTTTCCGGCAAAAAGAGATCGATGTGTGAGAATTGGCGGTTGAAAAAATCGGCTTGCCCGGTATTGTTGAACCCGTTACCGTCGCTGTAATCAAATCCGGGAGCTTTTTTCAATTGGTCGAAGTCGCCCTCGAGATAGGAGAAGTAGTGAGGGTAGTTGAAGAACTTGTAGGCACGGTACTGCCACTTTTCACCCGCTTTCGGATATTGAAAGGAGAGCTTCAGTTTGGCGAATACCCGTTTCAGGAAGATGATGTCTATGAGTTCGGGCTGCTCGTCGGGCTCGTAGGAGGCGTAGAGGTTTCCACCCAAGGCGGCGCAGTTATAGAGGCGCATGGACATGGGAATAAAAAGGGTTGGGGTTCCGTTGTTTATGGACGCGCTCAAGCGTCCCAGGTCGGGTTCGATGTTTCTTTTCGGGCGGTCGTAATTCGGTAGCGAGATAATATGCCAGGTATTTTCGGTCTCAAAATCGATGAAGTGGTGCTCGTTGAGGATGTTTTTGTTTCGCGGTCCGTTTTTGCCATAGATAAAGGGCTGATTGTCGGCGGGGCTCACCACGTTGGCATAAAGGGTGATGATGCCGTCGGCGGGAATCGCTTTCAGCTCTAGCTTGGGGGCATCGTCGTTGATATTCAATCTTTTTACTTTGCCGTTTGTGGCGTTGTCTCTTCCACGTGGTCCGGGAATGATTTTGTAATCGTTCCCGCTCAATTCGCTGACAAGCAGGGAGTGCACCCTATCCATACTGTTGGTGTTGATGGTGGGGTTGGAGAGGTCCACATCCTCATATCCTGGAGGGGTGGCTCTAAGGGTTGATTTGCTCGGGCGATTATTCACCGCGAGGGGTATCACCACGGGTTGTTGCAATCGGGTAACGGAGGCCTCGTAGCGCGTGTCTGTTTCGGGTGTACTCGTATTGATGATATCCGATTGTGGAGAGCAGGCCAGCACGCATCCGGCCAGAACGATGGCCCCGAAGAGACCATGCCAATGTGTGCGTCGGTCAGCAGCACCATTTGTTGCGCGGACAGGTTGAGTTTGTCGTTGTTTTTTTATCATTTTCGTCATCTTGTTTCGTATGTTAGGGCAACACAAAATCGATTTGGTTGTTGTCGTTTATCGTTCGTTTTATCCAGGGGAGCACTTTCAGTCCGGTCTCGCTTTTCAGTTCCTTTCCGTTGAAAGTGAGGTTTAGTTCGTAGAGGGTGTTTCGGCGAATGGTGTATTTTGTCACCCGGTCGGCGCCGACATAGTCGGGCGGTGTTGCGTTGTCGGCATGGTATAGCGGGATGTCGTAGGAGTAGATCAGGCCACTGTTTACATGCAGAAACTCGAGCGACACTTTCACGGCTTTTTCGTCGTTGTCGCGTCGGGGTGTGCCGTTGTTGTCGGCACATATGTAGGCGTCGAAAAGGGTGGTTGGGGCGATTCCCTGGGTGATATCGTCGTCAAATGCTTCTGTCTGTTTATTCCAGCTGCTCAGCATATAGTTGAGCGACTCGGGCAACACTTTCGGCTCGTGGCTGTTTCCTTCGAACAGGTTGTCACTTACCGGCATGTTTTTGATCACCGTTTTGTGGAGCTTATATCCTGTGGAATTGGGCTCCATCTCTCCGTTGCTCATGTTGGTGAGGGTCACCCGCACTTTGGCGTGCCAGCGTTTGAAGGCTATGTTCTTCACCAGGGGGCTTAGCGGGTCGGTGTATCCCGGTTCCACCACGAAATTCTCGTTGAGGTAGTATGCGAAGATGCCCTTCACGCCGTTGTGGTCGTTGCTCTCGTCGATCAACTGCGCCAGATGTTTTTCGCTGAAATATTGATTCTGCAAATTAAGCGTTGCTTTTTGGGTTTCCTGCTTGAAGCTGTTCCAGGTGATACCGGTGAAGTTGCCGGTCTCGATCGCGGGCAACATCAGGGAGACGATGTCTTTGATGCTTTCGTGGGGAGTGCCGTCGTATTGCGTCACATACACGCGGGTATTTACCATCATCGCCACGCGGTAGGTGGCGGGGTTCACCAGTTTCACCGACGAAAAGCGGGTGTTGCTTTCGGCGGTGCCTTCGAGGGCTCCCTTCACGCCCGTCAATGCCGGGGTGTCAGCGGTGGCACCCGGTTTTGGGGTGTCAAAGCTGAACGCATATTTCAGTGCGCCTTGGGTGTCGTTCGAGAACAAGAGCACCCACAGGTTGTTGATGACGCGTTCGGCATCGGTTCCTTCGTCTGTGCCGCTTTCGTCCACCTCGCCGTTGGTGATCTCTCCGGATCGCGTGGAGCGCGTAGCGGGCGCGTCGGAGCCATACACCGCCTGTGCCACCGAAAAGGAGAGGCGCACCGGGTCGTTGTCGTGCTCGGGCTGTTGTTCTTCGGGCAGGTTGCCGGTGCAACCGGCGCTCATGAACATCATCAGCGCGGCGGCGAGTGTTGCGGCGGCTTGCCGTAGGTTTCTTCTGTTGCTGTATCTCTTCATTGTGCGTATGCTATATTGTTAATTCAATGTATCTGTTCTGTTTTGTATCATCATTTTGTCAGGCCCCCAGGATCACTTTGCGCCACACGGCGTTCCATCCGTTGATGGTGATGCTCACGCGCATGTAAGGATCTGCGGGATGCTCTTTGTCTATCGTCAGTTTTATGTGGAGCGTGTGCACGCAGTCGAGGTTGAGTGTCGTGCCGTTGGCGCGCTCTATCTCGTCGATGAGCTTTGCCAGGGGAGCGCTGAAGAGCACTTTTTCCTCGTTGTTGAGGATATGCAGGCGCGCCTCGCCCCGGCGTTGCAGCTTCAGGGTGTTGAAGTGGGCCTCAAATGCGTCGGTTTGGTGCTGCAGCGGGCGGGTATACTCCACGGGCGTGTCGATGATGTTGCCGGCGTGGTCGTAGGCGGCGTTGTTGTCGGTGAGTTTCACCGCATAAGGATGCCGAGGGTCGAGCATATTGCCGGCGACGCTCAGGTGGATGTCGTAGCTGTAGGGTTGCATGTTCACCGTAAGGGTGTCTATTTTGGTGCCGGTGGCACTGCGGTCTATCACCTCGTGGTTGGCAATATGTCCGAAGAAGAGGCGTGGCAATTGCCGGTTCACGGGCATGCGTTCGCGGCGCAATCGCAGCGAGGCGTTGGCTTCCTTGCCGAAGGCATAGGCGGCGGGGTCTTGTGTGCCCCACACGGTGAAGTGGAAGCGTCCCGGGGTGGAAAAGGGCACAAACAGCGTGTACTTCTCCGTGAGCGTCACTTGGTTGTGGTCGAACTCCGTGACAAGGCTTCCCTTCTCGTCATACACCTGCACCCGAAGGTGTGATGCCTCAGCCGGGCTGAGCTCATCTCCACAAGGCGTGGTGGAGGTAAACCGAAGGGCCACTCCCTGTGGACATGAACGCAGGTCGTCGTAAACAAATTGGCATGCCGTCAGGGCAGATAGCAGCAGCGCTCCCAGACACAGGATTTTTTCTGTTTTTGAGAAGAATTTCATCGTGGTGTTTGTTTTTGTTTTGTACAATTTGCAATGTACGGTAGATATAATATAATTTACAATTTAGATTAGAATGGATCGTGTACGCGTATGCGCGAAGCCCGCAGGGCTTTGAAAAAAACAGAGAGAGGACGGGAGGGGAAGCCCTTCCGCTTCCTCTCTCTGTGCCTATTGTGAATCTATGAAGCTTGTCATCAATTGAGCGTTACGCTGCGTTTCACGTAGTTCCACTGCAACACTTTCGATGTAACGCGCATGTAGGTATCTTGTTGTTCCACATCCGGGTTCTCGGGATTGGTGGGTTCTTCGGGGTCTGTCGGTTTGGGTAAGTTGGGGTCTTTATCGTCGGAGCTGTCCCAGGGCATACCCAGTCCTTGGAAACCGTCAATTTCGAGGAGGTAGATGTTGTTGCGACGCACGTCGGCATTCACCAATGTTTTGCCGTTCATTTGGCGGTTCCACAATGCGCGGTAAGCACATTTACCGTTAGTGTAGGTGTAGGCTTTCTGATCTTTTGCGCCGGTGATGGTGCTCTTTTTGGCGTCAGCTTTGGTTTTGTAGAGCAAACCGTCTTTTTCTCCTTTGTAGAATGTGGTACCCTTAGTAATATCCACTTCTTCCAATGCTTTCTTGCTTTCGTTATAAGTCAACACTTTTTTCGGAGTGAAGGTGGCGTATACTTTGGCGTATGCCAAGCGGTAGAAACCGTAGTCTTTGTTTTCGGCTGTCCAGATGTCGTTTTCTGTTTCATTTGTCTTCTTCACCGAGTTTTCGAAGAAGTAGATACCGCGTGCCTTTTTGGCGGCTGTTTCGTTTTCTGCAACGCTGATGGCTTTGTAGTTGCCGAGATTCTCGTTTGTGCCTCCATCAGCAGGAAGAAGGTTGCCCAAGCGGATCAGTTTGGCGCCTGCTGTGGCGGCATCTTTAGCGTTTTGGAAATCCGTATATTCATGAATTGCCGAAGTGAAGTTGGTGTACTCCATTGTTGAATTGTCCATTGTGCGATTTCCCGCATTGTCTCCCATAAGGTAGGTGGGCACGGCACCGTTTACGGCTGCATAGGTAAGAGAGGTTATGTCTACACTGCCTTTTCCATCTTTGGTGTCGCCGTTAAGACTGCTTGCTTTGGCCACCATACCTTGTGCCACAATGCGCTCTACATCTACGCTAAATACGTTGTCGGCTTCGCCGTTGGTACCGGCTTTCACGGTTTCTTCATCCTTGTCGGCTTTCACATCCACCTGTTTTTTGCCGGAAGTCATCACAAAAGCATCGTCAGTTGAAGCGGCAGCAATGTCTGTTATTGCATCTGTGCCCCCTCTACCAAAGGTGTATGATTGGGTGTTGGTGATGGTAGGGGTCATGCTCGTTTGTTTGTTGAAAATCAAGGCCAAGTCTTGGTTTCCGGCAGTGGTTTTCCAAGGTTTCACGGTGTATACGCCTGAACCTGCATCCCAGAATTTACCGTCTTGATCAGCCGTTCCTGCAGTCCATGTTTGATCGCCATTGACAGAGAGCAGCTGCAAAGAGGTCAATTTGCTTTCCTGGGTACGTCCGGGTTCATCATTTTGTGTTACGTTTCTTGTAGAGCTTGTCAGAATTTTCACGTGCATGCCGGCGTAGGTGTTGCCATTGGTAGCGTTGTTGCCTCCGTTGTTGGGGAGGTCTTCGTTGTTACATGCCGCGAAGCTGAGTGCTACGGCTGCGGCCAACAGGCCGTTTTTTAGTTTTAAATTCATAATTTTAAATTTTTAATTAAAAATTAGTTAGTTAATAAAAATAAATAGGTATAATTATCTGAAATTATATTTGTTTTGTTGTTGTATATCTTTGCTCGGTTGCTTTTCTCTATTGCTTGTCAGCCAATGCTTTTTTCAGTTCCTCGAGGTTCTTCAAGGCGTCGGGCTGCTGTTTTTTTGCAGCCATTTGGAAAAAGCGCATGGCGTTTTTGGAGTCTCCTTGTCGTGCATA
>JAEZZZ010000024.1 GCA_023418255.1 Bacteroidota bacterium | reverse complement strand
GCAAAACTTATTCGACAGGCAGGGCTTGCTTTTTTAATATGAAGATATGCGAAATTTAGCATCTGTTTATCAATAACATACAAATAGATTGGTCGATTAACCGAGTTTTATCGGACAACAATGATTTGAAATCAAGACTGCTTAATTGATTTACTTTTTTAACGCCACAGATACTTAAAAAACTTATAATTATCTGTGAATGATTGTTCATTTCTTTTGTCTTGATACAAAAGAAACGAACCAAAGAAAAAATCCCCGATAATCGGGACAAGCAAAGACTGCACAGGCTTACGTGACCCACCGGACGCCTTGGTCGCTAAAAGAGAAATAACTCGACGCTATCGCGTCTCAAACAGCTTCTCTTTTTTAACGCCTCTGTCGGCGGGTGGGTATCCCACGTATCCTGTGATGTCAATTGCTTATCGCTACGCGATAAATTGAAATTATCAACTTCATTAAATTTTTATCGAGTAAATTTATAAAATTTGAGCAAAAATAATTTATAAATCATTCTTCAGCATAATATTCCACCAATCCACTCATTGGCGATTGTTCAATTTTTCCGATTTGAATGCCTTTTTCCGCCGCGATTTCTTTTAATATATCGGCAAAATAAAAGGCTATGGAACCAACGAAATGCACTTTATTGCTCTGAATATCATAGTGCATTACATTGCGTTCAAAAAAATCGGTAAACGAACGCCTTATAATATCGTGTACGGTCGGCTCATGAATATTTTCCAACAAGAAAGGCGCCAAAGTCGCCAAAAAACGACTCGGAAATGGTTGTCGATACACTTTGTCAATAATCGTAGTGACATCCAATTTATATTGTTCCAACAAACGCTCTTTCATTCCATCGGCAAGTTGATTTTTTAGCGCGTCGCCCACCAACAATTTGCCAAGATGTGCGCCACTGCCTTCATCACCCAAAATAAAGCCGAGCGGCGATATTTGATGCACAATCTCAGTACCGTTCCATTCACATGAATTACTCCCGGTTCCCAAAATGCACGCGATGCCCGACGATCGACCGCACAACGCATGCGCGGCGGCTATCAAGTCGCTGTAAACACAAATTTCATCGACAGGAAAAGCGGCATAAAGTGACTGACGCACTGTTTCCGTTTTCTCGGGGATGCACCCCGAACCATAAAAACAGATAGCATCAAGCGACTGATTATGAAGATGTGGCGCCACGTCTGTACGAATCGCATCGATAATCTCTTCACGCGATTGATAAATCGGACTGATTCCCTTGCTCGCAAAGCGATGTACCATTTTTTCTCCACGCGCCACACACCAATCTGTTTTGGTGGCACCGCTATCGGCGATAAGAATGTTTTTTTCACCTTTCGAAGAAGATACATTCATTGTTTTATTCATATTTTTTGTTCTCTATAAAAGTATTGTCTAATTGATATTTCTCTACTTCTTCAGTTCTATTCCCTCAAATCTTAATATAGATATTTCTCTTATACAACGCGTATCCGCAAGCCCAGCATATGGTTATAAATGCCAAGGCATATAACAATGAACCGAAATAATCGCCCGCCCAAGGCTGCAAGAGCGAGGTATAGATATATCCCTTCAAGGAAATCTGTGCATCGCCGCTGCTCACTTTGATATTGGCAACAAGATTGGCAAATATTCCTGCCAACACGTATACAAACAACGGATTGACACCGAAAGCATGAAAAAAACGGCTCCATTTCTGTTTTTTTCGAATGTCGATAATCCATATCAGCAAAGCGAGTAATTGTGCCGCCCAACCGCAAGTTACCAACACATAGGTGGAGCTCCATATCTTTTTGTTTATCGGACAACCATATTGCAACAACAATCCGGAAAATGCCAACACCGTACCCCAGATCAACAATTTTTGCACACGTACATGATTGTCTTTATTCTCTACAATGATTTTGCCAAATAGTAAACCGATAAGGACGTGTGCAATTGAGGGAATCGTACTGAGTAATCCTTCCGGGTCGAGGGCAATTCGATTGCCCGCCATATCCGTATCTTTATACATATGATTTACGCCCAAGATGGCTTTATCTACGATAGCAATAATATTATTTTCTGATTTTTCGAAACCATTTCCGAAAAGTAAAATCAAGAAATAGCCAATCAACAATGAAGCGATAACCCAAAGAAGATTTTTGTGCGAAACCAATAACGATAAAATAGCCGCAAAACCGTATGCTAAGGCCAATCGCTGCAATACGCCCAAGATGCGCAACGTATCGAAATGGTTGGCTGCCACGAAGAGCGATTCGCCCGCTGCCAAACCGCGACAGAATTGTCCGAACCAGGTCAATGCCAACCCAATAAAAAAAATCAATAGGGTGCGTTTTGCAATTTTAAAAAGAGCGGACTTGGTCGGCCGGAAATCATATTTTCGAAGCGACATAAACATGGAAACGCCCATAATGAACATGAAGAACGGAAATACCAAGTCGGTGGGTGTTAACCCATGCCAACTGGCATGCCCGAGTGGTGCATATTTATATTGCCACGACCCGGGATTGTTCACCAAAATCATTCCGGCAATGGTGACGCCACGCAAGATGTCGAGTGACAGCAAACGTGATGAGTGGTTGTTTTTTGCTAATTCGATGGTTGAAGTTGTATTCATATTTTTTCGTTTAATGATTGTTACTCGCCATGTTCGTGATAGAGTTCACTGCGTTCACGATAACCGTTCGCTAACGCTCAGGAGAACTGCTCGTTTCCACTGGAGATAGCGCCGCTATGCGGCGATAGTTTGTTTTTTATGATTCTTTGTCATTCTCATTTTTTTATCTTACCTAGGGCATTGTTGCGCGAAACGCATATCGTTGTAAAGCAACTCTATCATGAGCCAAAGCAAATGCTATCGTGGACATGTCAACGAACTAAATTATTCATAAAGATAATACCTCTTCGACAATTCACGGAACGCTGCTTCATCTTTTGTCCAATACGCTTGAATATCGGCAAAACGATGTCGTTTTGAAAATGTTTTTCGGATATAATCACTACCACAAACCTTATCGAACATCGCAAATCGATTTTTATCGGCATGGTCAAACACCTTTTTATCGGGATAGAGTTGTGCCGCCACCTCCATCACATGAAACTGAATATCCGAAAGGCGCGCATTTTCAAAATCACGTAAATATATCTGCACCCCTTGCAAATTGTTACCTTTCCCTACGGAATAATAGGGTTTGATATGAATCGGACGAAACACGACGCCCGGCAAATTCTTTCTGTTCAACGCATTGGCAATTTTTTCGGCATCCATCCATTCGGCGGCGAACATCTCGAACGGAAGCGTATATCCCACACCGATGGAAAGATATCCCAACTCACCAAAAATTCCCGAAACAGGATAAAAATAGGCGGAATGCGCAAACGGAATATGTGGCGAGGTAGGAACCCACGGCAATTGCGTATCTTCAAATTTCATCGCGCGATGCCAATCGCGCATCGTTATAACCGTCAGTTTACATGGCTTGGGAAGCCAATGCTCACCGTTTATCATTTGTGCCAATTCGCCACAAGTCAGTCCATAAATATAGGGAATCTCCAATTGGCTCACGAACGAGAAAAAGCCTTTTTCCACACGATTTCCCTCCACTTTGAGACCGCCAAGCGGATTGGGGCGGTCGAGCACCATAAACTCTATGTTGTTTTCGGCAGCCGCTTGCATTGCCAAATACATGGTTGAAATATAGGTGTATGAGCGGCAACCAATATCTTGAATGTCATATACCAGTACATCCACATCGTTGAGCATTATTTTTGTAGGTTTGCGTGTCGTGCCATAAAGCGAATAGACGGGAACACCGGTATTAGGGTCGTTAAAATTATCCACTTTGTCGCCGGCATGCACGTTTCCGCGCACACCGTGTTCGGGGCCGTAAAGTGCCACGAGTCGCACGCCCGGAGCCTCGTGCAAAATATCAATTGTTGATTTCAGATTGTTATCCACGCCCGTGGGATTGGTTATCAATCCGACACGTTTGCCGCGCAATGCTTCAAATTGTGTTTCTTTCAGCACTTCGATGCCTGTTTTTGTTGTTGGTTTTTGTGCATACGACGCGATTGCCATCCATGCCAGCAACATAAAAAGTTGTATTCTTTTCTTTTTCATTTTATCGGTTTTATAAGTCAAACTTTAAACATTAAATTCTAATTTTTCACTTTCTTCGCTTTTCCAAACTCTTTATCGACTTTCATAAACGGAATGAGTAACAGTGTGGGAATCGTCGCAATCATTATAAATAAAAAGAAATTTTGATAACCCAATTGCTCTTGAATCCATCCGGCAATCATGCCCGGAAGCATCATTCCCAGCGCCATAAAGCCAGTGCAAATGGAATAGTGCGCGGTTTTGTGCGCGCCATCGGAAAAATATATCAGATAGAGCATATACGCCGTAAATCCAAAGCCGTAGCCGAATTGTTCCACCGCTACCGCTACATTTACCCAGATAAAGTTATCCGGTTGCAGCATCGCCAAAAACAGATATGCTGCGTTGGGAAGTGTGATAGCAAGTGCCATTGGCCACAACCAATATTTCAATCCCTTACGCGATGCCACGATGCCTCCAATAATGCCACCGAGCGTGAGCGCGATAACGCCCACCGTTCCATACACAACACCCACTTGTTGCGTGCTCAGTGCCAAGCCTCCGACCTCGCGCGCGTCGAGCAGAAATGGCGACGCAAGCTTTACCAGCATCGCTTCCGCCAAGCGGAAAAGTAACATGAAAGCGATTGCTAGGCCGATGCCTTTTTTTGTAAAGAACGATTTAAATGTTCCTCCAAACTCCTCCATTATCTCTTTTGGTGTGGCCGATGCTTTCCCGATATCGCTCGCCGGACGCGGAAGAATAAATTTATGATAGACGAAAAATGCCAGAAACAGACCGCCAAGAATAAAGAACGTGATGCTCCAAGAGAGCGCGATTTTACCCGTAAGTTTTTCCAATCCTCCCGCTAAAATAATCAACAATCCCTGTCCGGCAATCATCGCGAAGCGATAAAATGTGCTGCGGATACCCACGAAAAATGATTGTTCCGAATCATCGAGAGCGAGCATGTAGAAACCATCGGCGGCAATGTCGTGCGTGGCGGAACTAAAAGCCAGCAACCAAAAAATAGCCAACGACGCTTTTAGAAAAAACGGTGTGGGAAGTGTGAACGCGACGCCAGCCAATCCGGCGCCAATAAGCAATTGCATCGACACAATCCACCAACGTTTGGTTTTGAGAATATCCACAAATGGGCTCCAAAATGGTTTGATAACCCACGGCAGATAGAGCCAACTCGTGTAAAGCGCGATATCTGTATTTGACAAGCCAAAGCGTTTGTACATAATCACCGAAACTGTCATGACCACGACATAAGGGATGCCTTCGGCAAAATATAAAGTGGGTATCCAATACCAAGGGGAACGTTTTGTTTTCATTGTAAAACTTAAAAAATTTATTAATTACAAATTCTGTTTGGTTGTTTTTTGAAAATAATACGGATAATTTCTTATACCTCATTCAACATGCTCTCACTTTGCTCAACGGTAAGATAATCTGTTTATCTTTTAATAATACTTCGGTAAATATTCAATTAACCAATTAAAATTCAATGATTTACATAACATAGTTTAACATAAAAAGATGATTAAGCAGCTGATTATCAGTATCTTTATAGCTGATCAAAACCTAATAAAGATGGATAGAACCAGCATACTTAACCAATATAGAGGTATCTGTAGTGATGTTCTTGGTGAACTAACTACGA
>JAEZZZ010000061.1 GCA_023418255.1 Bacteroidota bacterium | reverse complement strand
CTATTTAGATGAATTTTGCTATAAATTTAATCGAAGATACTTTGGAGAAGCACTTTTCGGAAGATTACTCGTGGCATGTGTAAGTTACAAAAATGAATTTAGGTATAAATACGGATAGTCATTTTTTTTTATAAATCTTTTTAATACACAAAAATTTCAATATCTTTGCGTTACAATTCATTAAGAACATTATATGCGGTGGTTTTTTAGCATCATAGCGGTCTATATCTTTTCGTTGGCAATCGTGCCATGTGCCGATGGGCTTACCAACCATTCCCATCAACATCGGTTTACGGTTCATGCCGATAGAAATAACAATACCGCTGATACCTCCGACCATTGCACACCGCTTTGTTCTTGCGATTGCTGCCGATTACCTGCTGTGAGTCAGGAGGCTACGGTAGAAAAATCAATACCTGTGTATTATTTTAAAATTACTCATATTGAGCTGATTGAACAACCTTTTACCGACTTCTATTTCTCTGTTTGGCGCCCGCCCATTGCATAATTTTTCTAAATTATCGCTCACGCTATCGAAAGGCGATAATATATTCTCAACAAACAAAAATATTGATTGATTTTTGATGCCTTCATCTTAAAAAAGATGATTGTTTGGGCATTTAAAATCGGTTTAAATCATTCGTGCTACGTGAGTAGTATAAAAAAAGAAAATGAAAAATTATGTATAAAAAAACAGGAATCAGCATTATTTTAACACTTGTAATGTTCGCTTCGCTGATGGCACAAGGAGGACATTCGCATACTATAAAAGATAATAAAACATTTGTCAGAGGTGGGTTTGGAGAGATACATCTACACCGCGATTTAGACAAAGGTAAAGATAAAGCGTTGAACTTAGAAATTCCCAATTTCGCCATGAGACTGGGATATGTTTTTAACGATAAGTGGCATTTTTTCGGGAAATTAGCACTCGAACATGGGCACGAAATTCATCTTGAGAATCTTTATCTCAACTATGAAGTATCTCACGAGTTGAACATCAAAGGCGGATTGATTACTTTGCCGGTCGGCATTGTCAATCAGGAGCATTTGCCAACGACATATAATGGCGTAACGCCGCCGCAGCTCTATCGATATATTATTCCGATGGAGTGGTGCGAATTGGGTTTTGGTGTAAATGGCGAACATCACGAGTCGCATATTGCCTACCAGGCCTATTTAGTAAACGGGTTGGTTAGTTATCACGACGGTGGAGGACTGTTTGATGGATTCACCGGATTTCGTTCCGGACGACAAAGCGGGCACGATGTGCGTTCTGCCCTGCCAAGTTTTGCCGGACGCATTGAGTGGCATGGGATTAAAAACGGCGTGCTTGGCGCTTCCCTTTATGCCGGGAAAAGTCAATCCGATGCATACAGTCGCTTATCATCGGCAGCAGCCGACAGCACCGTTATTGGCTTGGTGATGCTTGGTGCAGATGCGCGCCTTTCTTTCGGTGGCTTGCAATTTAGAGGTGAGGTTATGTACAATCGTTTGTCGAATGTTTCGGCTTACAATAGCTATACCAATACCGATATTGGTCAGTCGATGCTTGGTTGGTATGGCGAACTGGCATATAAATATACCTCGCGCGCACGACAATTTGCCGTGCAGCCCTTTGTACGTTACGCAAGATACGATACACATCTTTCTGTTCCTCAAAACACTAAAAGAAACGGTTCGTATGCCAACAACACGCTTACATGTGGCTTGGGTTTTTTCATCAACAACCACGTGATGCTAAAAACGGACTATCAACATCAAAAATACGATGATGGCTATAGGAACAACACGCTGAATGGTGGCGTTTCCTTTGTCTGGTAAATAGATGTTTCTATAAAAAAAGAAAAAACCCCGAAAATTCTGAGTTCTTCGGGGTTTTTTATCTCTAATTTATCGTTTTATTTGAACTTATCCGCCAAGCACTTTGGCAAATAAAACGTGTCGTTTTTATCGATATAAACCACGACGGAACCAATATCGAAGGATTTACCGTTCCACTTTCCAACTGAAGAAAAGGCGGGAATTTCCAATTTGCTCCTTCCTTTTTCTACCACCAATATCGGGATTTTTGTATCTTTGTTGTCGATTCTATATTTCATTCCTGCAAACACATCGGTGTGTTTCACGAAAATACGATCGGTCAGTTCAACAAGTGGTGTTTTCAATCCCGACACATCGTACAGATATTTGTGTATGTCCAGATTCTTGACATGCCCTCTCGGAACGGTTCCGTCCGGATGATATGCCGACAGAATCACTTCCTCGCCTGTGTGTCCATGTGTGGTAAATCCAAAACAAGTGTGTGCATTATAAATATTGATGATATTGTGTGCCAAATTTTGACTGTTCGACACATTCATATAATTTCCTTCTTTATAGTTTTTTGAAGCCAGCAGCGATTCCAATTCTTCGTCTGTAAGGTCAATATCCGTATATTTTTTAAATATGCCGCGAAAATCTTCGGGACGAGCAGTTGACAAGATTGACTCCAAGCCGTGCGATGTCAATTTAAACTTAGAAACGGTGCCAAAAAGATCACTAATCGAAAGCTTATCATATCCGCCACAACTCTGTTTCCCGATGGTAAATCCACTATTACCATGATCCGAAAGGATTACAACTGCCGTATTGCCATCTTTGTGTGCAAAATCCATCACTTTGCCAACGGCCTCATCAAAAGCGATAAACTCGGTAATGATGCCTATGGGATCGTTTGCGTGAGCTGCCCAGTCCACTAAACTGCCTTCAACCATCAAGAAAAAACCATTTTCATTTTTCGACAACAGTTCGATCGCCTTTCCAGTCATTTCGGCAAGGGAAGGTACTTTATCCGGATTGCGGTCGAGGTCGTAAGGCATAGCTCTTTCACCAAACAAAGCCCACACTTTTCCGTCCTTATTGTAGTTTAAAAATGCTTGTTTATCGTTTTGTATAAGCGTCGTACCGTTATTGCGGAAGTGCTGCTTGATATCATCTGTGAGGATGCTGTTGCCACCCCCAAACATCACATCTAAGTTTTGATATGCAATTTGTGGCGCCAGAGCATCGTAATTTTTTCTTGAATAATGATGAGCCGAACAATCGGATGGCGTAGCATGCGTAAATTCACAAGTTACCACCAATCCGGTTGCTTTTCCCTGTTCAATACGTGACGCTTCCAGCAATGTTGCTGCCGGCTGATAGGTGCGATTTGGATCAGTCGGATAGAGGTCGTTCTCAGGGTCCGGGACCGGATGAATAGCAATGTTTCCCGTGCGTTGTAATACGCCCGTCATGTAAGTTGATGTGGTAGGTGCCGAATCACCAATGGGAGCATTGGATGAAAATGTGCGAACGGTTCCTGTTATAAAGGGGTCGATATGAAGCCCATCACCCATTTTGTTGAAAAATTTATACCAGCGTGCTGCCGAATATACACCTATGGACGTTCCGTCCGGAATCATGACAATAATATTCTTTACAGGTCGTGGCTCTTGCGCAAATGTCGTCAGGCAAAGAAACAACGAAAATAAAAATAATGATAATCTTCTCATAATACGTTTTTTACTTTAAAAAATGTTCGTTTTTGAAACGTAAAGATAGTACTTTTTTATTACTTTTTTGTGAATATTTCATTTTCTAACATTATTTAGCGGTGTAGAATGAATGAAAACAAAAAATAAAAAGGAAAACTCTTTGCTCTCTGAGTATTCCGTGTAATATACTTTGTACTCTTAGCTGAATCTTCGAGTTCTTCGCTATCTGCCCCGACACGCTCTTGTATGGGAGAAAACATTGACTACTAAAAGTCAAAATCCCATTGTTGACGGCTTCAATTCTAACAAGTTTTCACCTCTCTGTGTGGTTTTCATTAGATAATCATGTACATTTGTATCTTAAATTTATATTTCACAGCATATGGCTAAAAAGAAACCACTCATTCTCATCACCAACGATGATGGATATATGGCAAATGGGATTATTGCGCTTTCGGAAGCAATGAAAGTGTTAGGAGAAATTATCGTGTTTGCGCCGGATTGGCATCGCTCGGGAATGTCGAGTGCCATTACCACTACCGAAGCATTGCGATGCCAAATGTATAAAAAAGAAAAAGGTGCCACTTACTATCTTTGTAATGGCACACCGGTGGATTGTGTTAAGCTTGCCCTCAATGAATTTGTTGACAGAACGCCTGATTTAGTCGTTTCCGGCATCAATCATGGGTCAAATGCAGGCATTAGTGTGATATATTCGGGCACAATGGGTGCCGTCATCGAAGGGTGCATTTTTAATATTCCATCGTTTGGCGTTTCGTTGTGCGATTTTGGAAAAAATGCCGATTTTTCGACAAGTGCTGATGTTGCTGTTGCGATTGCAAAATCAATATTGATGCATGGACTTCCCAAAGGTGTTTGCTTGAATGTGAACGTTCCAAAAGGAGAGGTAAAAGGATTTCGAATTGCCACTCAAACGCAGGGACAGTGGGTGAATGAATACATGAAGTCGCAGGATGGTGCCGGACGTGAAGTGTTTTGGATGACGGGCAATTTCGAAAATTGGGAAAAGGATAATCAAGAGAGCGATGAGTGGGCTTTGGCAAACGGATACGCCTCTGTAGTCCCTGTGCAAATTGACATGACAGCATATTCTTTTTTTGATGAGTTAAAGAAATGGAATTTGGAAGAGTGAGTGTGGTAATTCTCCCAGAGATCGCATGTCATTTGGACAGAAAATTTAATTACAGCAATGAAATATTATTTAATAGTCGGGGAAGCATCGGGCGATTTGCACGCCTCGAATTTGATGTGTGCCATAAAAGAGTTGGACAAAAATGCTCAATTTCGTTTTTTTGGCGGCGATTTAATGGCAAAACAAGGGGGCGTGCTTGTCAAGCATTATCGTGAATTGGCATTCATGGGTTTTTTGCCGGTTATCATGAATTTGCGCACAATCCTTAGGAACCTGTCGATTTGTAAGCAGGACATTGCCAATTTTCATCCCAATGCGGTTATCTTGGTTGACTATCCCGGATTTAACCTAAAAATTGCCAAGTTTGTAAAAACAAGGTTGTCCATTCCGGTCTATTATTATATTTCACCCAAAGTTTGGGCATGGAAGACCTATCGCATAAAAGCGATGAAAAAATATGTGACTCACATGCTTTCCATTCTACCTTTTGAAGTCGATTTTTTTAAAAAGCATGATTACTCGGCTCACTATGTTGGCAATCCAACGGTTGACGCCATTACTCAACGCACACATCAGCACGAAACGTTTGAAGAGTTTATTCGTGAAAACGGGCTGAACGAAAAACCCATTATCGCGCTTTTAGCGGGAAGTCGCAAAAGAGAGATTGCTAAAAATCTTCCCAGTATGTTGCAAAGTGTTAGCCCGTTTAAAAATGATTTTCAGATTATTGTTGCCGGAGCACCGGGAATTGATGCCGACTTTTATGCCGCGCATATAGGAATGGAAAATGTTACGGTTCTGTTTGGACAAACCTATCGAATTTTGTCACAGGCAACAGCAGCTGCCGTTACTTCCGGCACTGCCACTTTGGAAACAGCCTTGCTCAATGTGCCGCAAGTGGTGTGCTACAAAATGGATTTTCCCCGCTTATCGCATTGGGCTTTTCATCACATCTTGCATACGCCGTATATCTCTTTAGTAAATCTTGTTTGTGGAAATGAGGTCGTTAAAGAGTTGTTTGCAAAGTTTTTTAATGTGACCGCTATTCGTGAAGAGATGAAACGTCTTTTATTTAACGAACCCTATCGCCAAACCATGTTCGATAATTATCGGATAATGCGCGACCGATTGGGAACACCGGGCGCATCGCGAAAAGCCGCTGAAATTATTCTGAAAACGCTACATTGCGAAAAAGAATAAAATTGAATAAAAAAACTTTTCTTATCCTTTCGTTTTAACCACTTTTTTTATTTCCTTTGTAAAACAACCTTTTAAATAAAGAAAAATATGAAAATAGGAATTCTTACATCTGGCGGCGACTGTCCGGGTATAAACGCGACAATCCGAGGCGTTGGTAAAACGGCTCTCAACAAGTACAACATGGAAGTTATAGGCATCCTCAACGGTTTTTCCGGATTGTTGTATAAGGATGTTATGGAACTTACGGACGCATCATTATCGGGTATTCTTAACTTAGGAGGAACCATTTTAGGTACGGCGCGTGAAAAAGTATTTCGTAAAAAGATAACGTCACCCGACGAAAAAGATCGCGAAGAGATAAAAAAATGCTATCAAGAGTTGGGGCTTGACTGTCTGGTATGTATTGGAGGAAATGGCACACAACGCACAACATGGATGTTGTCAGAATTGGGATTAAATGTTGTTGGAATTCCTAAAACTATTGATAACGATGTGTATGGAACGGATATTACATTTGGCTTTGATACCGCTGTGAATATTGCTACCGAAGCAATTGACAGACTGCATTCTACGGCAAGCTCGCATCGCCGTGTAATGGTCATTGAGTTGATGGGACACCATGCCGGATGGATTACGCTCGAAGCCGGAATGGCCGGCGGTGCGGATATTATTCTTTTGCCTGAACTTGGATACAATATGAAAGTGATTATTGAAAAAATACGTCATCGCCTTTCGATGGGAAAACCCTATTCCATTGTTGCCGTAGCCGAAGGAATTGAAATCCATGGCAGCAAAGAGCGTCCAGCCATCTATTTTGCTCGCGAAATTGAAGAACAGACTGGTTTTGAAACACGCGAAACAGTATTAGGTTACATTCAGCGTGGCGGTGCGCCTTCCCCTTTCGATCGCAATTTGGGAACACTTTTGGGTGGACATGCGGCAAAATTAATACAAGAAGGCACATTCGGCAGAATGGTTTCTGTCAAAGGGCGTGAGATTGATAGCGTTCCACTTTCTGAGGTCGCGGGCAAATTGCGTTTAGTGAAACCCGATTCGCCATTGGTGGTTCAAGGCGAGCGTATGGGAATATCGTTTGGTGTACACAATTCTTTTTAAAACCTGTTTTGACGAACATAGAAATTTGAGTATGAACTGAAAACCCCATTTTTTAGATTGCTGAGAAATCAGTCTCACCGGGCGGACGTGATTATTTTTATTAACTGCTAGAATGTTTACAACAATATCCAAATTGAAATACAAATTAATGATATATTCAGACAATTTTGCCCCAAAAGGATTTTTTGACTTATTCGCGTAATATAATTTCTCTATTCTGACCAAATTTTTCCACAACGAGCGGAAGTACGCCCATAGTTTGTACTTGGCAAGTACTCTGCACCGGATCTTGTTCATTGAAGGAATGGTATTCTAGCTGAAAAATGGGATACTTCACGTAATTTCTGATAAAACTTTCTTCGATGGGAGTGCCCCTACGTTTGCAACTCGGGGCTGACGTTCGGACACTTTCCATCTCGAAGTAACGGTAATTGCCTTCTTCAATTTTGACTCTCCTTTTCTTTTGAATGGGATTTTTATCAAGTTTTACATTTTGAGCTCCTATTATTTCGCCTATTTTTGTGTCAGTATCTTTAATGTGGCAAGGTGTTTTGGTTAAATTCAACTTCGTATCGCAGGGTAGCCCTGCATGGCGGCAAACAGAGTCATCACTCCCGGTGTGTACATTTATGCAGCCGCTCCTTAAAAACACTTATTTCATTTAATAATCAAAAAATAGTCCCTCTTTTCCTTGTATATATTTGCTATTTTAGTATTCCTACAGAGTAAAACCTTGCAAATTGTGATAGGAAAAGTACCCGAAAAAGGGCAACGAGGCTTATTTCACCCAATATTGAAAGACTTTATCAATATGAAACATGAATTAGTTCTACCGGCAGAAAAAATTGATTGTAATCATTTTGAAGAAGAATTTTTGAGTTTTTACTCACAGAGAGGTGCTCCGAGCATCCCATTCATCTGAAGGTCGACTAGTTGACATTTAAATACTTATACAATCCTGGGAATGAGTGCACTCCGGAACAGTGGATTCAGAATATTTACTTTCAGTATTTCTGCGGATGCCAATTCTATGAACACAGGTATCCTTTCACCCCAATCAATACCGTTCACTTTCGTAACAGTATCGGTCAAATAAGAATAGGAATGGTTTTTGCTTACAGTTTGCGTATTCACGACAAATAAGTACCCTAGTAGTCCGGATTTGTTCTTTCGGACACTACCGTACAGGATAACAACATAACATTTCCTTCCGATACCAAACTGTACAAAAAAGTCATTGAAAAATACAATGAGATAGCCAAAAAAATGGAAAAGCTGAAAGAAGAGTTTTTATTTTTTATTCTCAAATACATTTTTCCGATCAGACTTTCAATGCTTCCCATCCTAAATGCGAACTCCTAAGGAGTGACTCTTTATATCAATGCGCCGATATAAAAAAAGAGGATGATCCCTACGTATATTACCTTTAGCACGAGTCCTGTAATATATCCGAAGAATGTGCCGGAAGCACTTTTTAGCGATTTGTTTATTTTGTTGCCAAAAAGCAGTCCGGCCGCTAATGCTCCCACAAAGGGACCAAAAATGATTCCCAGTGGACCAAGGAAGAAGCCGAGAAGCAGTCCAAAAGTGGCACCCCAAACAATTTTTTTGTCGCCTCCACATTTTTTTGTTCCCCACAGGGGAAGTATATTGTCCAAAATCGTAACTGCCAAGGCGATTAGTCCCAACAATATTATTGTAGTCCACGAAATATTATCTTGCGTGGACGGGGCAAACTTCAACATTAGCAAGCCAAGCCAACAAAGCGGAACGCCGGGCAAAATAGGCGCAACAACACCCACTGCACCGACAATGATGGAAATGGCGGAAAGGATTATAAAAAGAGGATCTTCCATGCTATCGGTTTTTACAATGTTCGTCGTGCCTACGCAAAACACGATGGGGCAGTGTGCCATGTCCCAATATTTCGATGGGGCAACCCAGCGAGGCACTTTCTAACCACTCTTCCGTAATGTCGTTAGTCGGATGATAGTGCAACGTTTGATTTACACAAGCGATATTTTTTACCATGGGAACTATTGTTCCTACATCGTGCGACACGAGGATAATGGCGATGTTTTTATTTATTTCTGCCAGCAGTTTGTAGAAATTGGTCTCGAAGCGTTTGTCTACATACGTATTGGGCTCATCCAATACAATAATTGGCGGTGTGTCCACCACGGCGCGTCCTAAGAGTACACGTTGCAATTGACCGCCGGAAAGTTCGCCAATCGGATGGGATAGGAGATCCCGAATGCCGAGTTTATCGGCAATATGCATCACTTTTACTTTATCATCAAGACGGTATCTTTTTATCCACCGTTTTTTGGGTGTGAGTCCCGAAAGGATAACATCGTGAACTGATATAGGGAATTTTTTATCGATGCGATTGATCTGTGGCATATATCCAATATTGATGGCACGTACAGGCTCTCCATTATCATAAAACCGAATTGCACCACTTGTCGTTCTCACCAGCCCAAGAATGGCTTTTAATAACGATGTCTTGCCGCCACCGTTGGGTCCGATGATGCCAAGAAAATCATTTACGTACACATTCAACGATACGTTTTTCAGCACATCGGGTTTATTATCGTAGCCAACGCTTATGTTGTCAATTTCAATCAACTTATTCATCTTGCTCATGTGCTAAAATTGAACTTATTCGAATCAATTCTTTATCCCAATTGTACGCAAGCGGATCAATGGTATAAAGGGTGGCACCTAACTCTTTAGCAACAGTTTTCCCATTTTTTGTGTCAAACGCTTTTTGTACAAATACTGTACGCGCGTTCTGCCTTTTTGCTTCGTCTAAAAGATGTTTCATCTGTAATGATGAAGGATTCTTCCCTTCTGTTTCGATACTCAATTGTCTTAGTCCATAGTCACGGGCAAAGTATCCAAGCGTTGGATGATAAATGACAAAACATCGCGATGAGGCTTTTTCTATGTTGTCCTTAATAATGCTGTCAGTATCTTCTATAAGTGAAACAAGCCGCTTGTAGTTCGTGAAGTATATGTTTTCGTTTTCCGCATCGTATTTTTTCATGGTTTCATACATCGTGCGAGCAATTGTCAGCATTTCTTTTGGGGATGACCAAACGTGCGGATCTCCATTTGAATGGCAATTGTGTGATGTGTGTATGTGTGATTCGTCCATGTCCGTTATCAATTGGATCTGCTGCGAACAGTTGATTATTTTTAATTCAGGGTTATTCTGGCTCAATTTGTCTGTCCATCTTTTTTCGAAACCCAAATTACCTACAACAAAGTAGATACTGCTTTTACCTAAATCAACCATCACACTTGGTAGTGGCTCGTAAGTTTCGGGGCCGATACCCGGAGGCAACATGGTTTTAACCATAAACAAATCGCCCACGATTTGTTCCAACAAAAAGCGTTGTGGCTCAATGCTAACCGTCAAAATGGGTTTGTCTTTTGATTCTTTTCTCTTGTGTCCCGACAGACAAGAAAAACAAAAAAAGATAAGAGTAAACAGGAATATATACTTTTTCATATTATAAATTATAAAGACAAAAGTAGCAAATTTCACGCTTTCATAAAACAGTATTTAAGTTTTTCACATCCTTCTATTGTGAAACTTAAAAAAGAAGAAGTTTTTCTTAATCTTTAATCAAAAGACGAAACAGAGAAAATCAATCTTTTTTGAGAGCTGTACAGATAGCATAATTCAACGATTTCATGTACATTTGTTCTTTGAAACAATTTGCAATGGAAATTATTTTTCAGCTAACCGAAGACGGTTCACACACACTATATGTTCCCGCGTTGGATGAGCACTATCACTCGACACATGGTGCCATTCAGGAATCGAAGCATGTGTTTATTGATGCCGGACTAAAACCAAAACAATGTGTCTCGTCAAAACTGAATATTCTCGAAATAGGTTTTGGTACCGGACTGAATGCTTTTCTTACGCTTCTCGAAGGCGATAAAATGAAAACGGAGATACATTATACCACGTTGGAGCAGTTTCCTCTTTCAATCTGTGAAGTGGAAAAACTAAATTATCCCACCTTGTTGCCAAATGTCGAAAATGGAACGGAGTTGTTTCGTAAACTGCATAATGCGCCGTGGGAAGAGGAGTCGAGCATCACACCCTATTTCACATTGCTTAAACGACACGTCGATGTTTGTCAGAAAGAATTTCTCACGTTCGCGCATCAGTTCAACCTCATCTATTTTGACGCTTTCGCGCCTGACAAGCAGCCGGACATATGGAGTGAACCCCTTTTTGAGACACTCTTTTCATTTTGTCAGCCTCACGCCATTTTAACCACTTATTGCGCCAAAGGCTCTGTTCGCCGTATGATACAGTCGGTTGGTTTCTATGTGGAGCGTTTGCCCGGCCCCCCCGGAAAGAGAGAGATGCTGCGTGCAATTAAGCAACAATCATACGTGGATGTTACAACACCGACCAACTGAGAAATTTATCATAAAAAGCTGTTTTCACAAAAAAATGGCTAAACTTGCGTAGCAATACGACTCTTAATAAATTACATAACAATTCACACAATCATTAATTAGGAAAAGCTATGAGAATCTTAAAAATCAATGCATGTCTTCTTTTTTTGCTCGTTGGTCTTGGCGGGCTTGCCGCTCAACAAGCAACGATATCTCCCCTACCTCAATATGTTTCGTGGCGCGGAAAAGCTTTCGACAACACCGTTTCGTTCAAAATAAATGGCGCGTGCACAGCAGATAACGATGCAACGCGACTTCTGAAAGAAAAGCTTTCGGTGGTAGCATCGGGCATCGAATTGATTATTGGCAAAAAAGGAGAAAAACACATCGAAATATATTCCACCTTGATCCCCGAAAAAAGAGAAGGATATTATTTATCCATCACGCCAAAAAGAGTGGTTGTCGCGGGCAATGACGACGTCGGCACCTATTATGGTGTGCAAACGCTGTTGCAGATTATGCAATCGCCCGAAGTGATGTCGGTGACGATTTTTGATTATCCCGATGTGGCGATACGTGGAGTAATCGAGGGATTTTACGGCAATCCATTCAGCGCCGAAGACCGCAAGCGGCAATTTGATTTCTATGGCACGAACAAGATGAATGTATATATCTACGGACCAAAAGATGATCCGTTTCATGGCTTTTCAAACCGATGGCGTGACCCCTACCCACCTGCCGAAGCCGAGCAGATCAAAGAGCTGATCACGCACGCCCACAAAAACAAAGTGGAATTTGTGTGGGCTGTGCATCCGGGAAACGATATCAAGTGGGAGGACACGACGGGCGACGGTGTGATTGATGATTTTAAGGCCGCCGTTCAAAAATTTGAATTGATGTATGATTTGGGTGTGCGCGCGTTTGCTGTCTTTTTTGACGATATTGGCGGCGTAGGCACCGATCCCAAAAATCAGGCGAAAATGATGAATTACCTTACGGATGAGTTTGTGCGGAAAAAACCGGATGTGGCACCGCTTATCCTTTGTCCCACACAATATAATCAAGCATGGTCGGGAGGCGATTATTTGCATATTTTGGGCGACGAAATGGATAAAAGCGTGCGTATTATGTGGACAGGCAAGAGCGTTGTGCGCATGATTGACCGTGAAACGTTGGAGTGGATTAACACGAAAATACAGCGCGAAGCGTTTATCTGGCTCAATTATCCGGTAACCGATTATGTGGTGGATCACATGCTGATGGGGCCTGTCGTGGGCAACACAACAGATATAGCGCCGTATGTTTCGGGTTTTGCAGCCAATCCCATGGAATATGCCGAAGCGTCGAAAGTGGCACTGTTCAGCATTGCCGATTATACATGGAATATGAAACAGTTCAATCCACACACTTCATGGCTGAACGGTTTGCGTGCTCTTCAACCACACAACTTTGAAGCATTCAAAATATTCTGCGAAAACAATGTTGATTTGGGGCCCACGTTTCACGGTTTGCGCATGCCGAACGAATCCCAACCGTTCAACGAGCTGGCTGTGCCATTTATGAATCAATATCAATCCGGAAACTACGACGCTTCATCGGCAGACCGTATCGCGGCGCAATTTCAATCGTTTAAAGACGCGGCCGACGAGCTGCGACATTCTACGCACAACAAACGGATGATTGCCGAACTGAAACCATGGCTGCAAGCGTTTAACATGGTAGGCGACAGAGGGCTGCTGCTGATGAATATGTATAAAGCGCTGCATCGTGACGACAGTGTCGCCTTTATCGACAATTATCTAAAAATGGAAACGGTGCGAAAAGCACAAAAAGCAATTATCTCTCGCGGATTCGCAGGCTCCATCAAATCGCCGAATCCCAAACCGGCAAACGAAGTAGTTGAGCCATTTATAAAGCGATTAAACGCAATGCTTCTACGCGACTATAAAAACAAACATACATATCGATTGGATGTGTTCCCAAGATTGACTTTGGAAGAAGGCAAATATCACATAAAAGTAAACGACAAATACCTGACAAACAAAAATGTGAATGGCACAGGCGGCAATCCTGAATTTGTGGCATATCGAGACACCATCAATCCGCAGCGACAAGAGTGGACGTTTACCATAGACCCGTTAACGGAACGATATAAAATTGCCAGCGCGCAAGACAATCGCTACATCAACGAGCGGGGTAACTTTGGCACAAACAAATACTCCGCCGCTTGGAACACCTATCTGCTGCATCGTTCACACGACAGGTTCGCCATTCAGAACGCGGGTTCGTCCGGCGACAAATTCTGGCACACGCAATCAGACCGTATTTCGCCCTCAGGCGAAAATAAACTCACCGATGAGCGGTATGTTTTTGAAATTGTTCCGGTGGGTGAAGATTGAGGATAAAGGAATAGCTAAAGTAATATGATCAAAGCCCAAGAAAAATTGCATATAAGGATTTTCCTAAATGGCTTCTATCCATCCTCGTACATATCTTATATACAATTGATTATCAAAACACTAATTATTACCCCATCAATACTGCCGCTCCCTCCCGTGAGGAGACACTTTGAGGATAAACTTCGGGCAATCTGTCTCAATCAAGCAGGTTAGCCATTTTAACCCAGCGGTCTCCGAATTAAGTTTGCTTTCATGCTCGGGTAAAAATTGAGAATTGACAACTGTTTTTTTTATGAACGATATTTGAACATAAATGAATGCAAAGAATTTAATGTAGTCGCTCCTTAAAAAGCACCCATCCCCTCTGATTATCAGAAAAATAACCGATATTTTTCTTGTATATATTTGCCGTTTTTCGTATCTTTACAGAGTAAAACCTTGCAAATTATGATAGGAAAATTACCCGAAAAAGGACAACGAGACTTGTTTCGTCCGATGTTGAAAGACTTTATTGATATGA
>JAEZZZ010000033.1 GCA_023418255.1 Bacteroidota bacterium | reverse complement strand
GACCTCCGGAACCCTCACTTTTTGATTGATGGGGGCTTGGTTCTCTGAAATGAAAGTCTCAATCGCGAAAAATCTGCGATTGAGACAACTGATTTTACACTTTTATAGTTTTAGCGGACAGCAATATATTTTAATGTTTTTCTTTGATTATTTTCTTCACATTCAACGGACAAAGAACCACACATTGGGTTTTGATAATGAAGAGTTGAAAAAATACCCTTCTGTATCAAAAGCTTTTACATCTTCGATATCGGTTATTCTGTTTTTTATGATGAATCGCGCCAACATGCCGCGTGCTTTTTTGGTGTGCACAACAATTTGTTTTAACTCATCACCCTTTTGTTGCAAAAAATTCATCTCCACCATTCGGGCGTTTGATGGCATCTTTTTCATGGCGAGCGCTTTACCATATTCTTTTGAAGCAACATTTACCACAATAGGTGATTTTCCTGAAAGCTTTTCCACAAAATAACGGGTAAGCGTTTCATCCCAAAATTCATATAAGGTTTTATATCCTTCAGGAACAATTTTGCGTTGCATTTCGAGCCGATATGGCTTTATTTCGTCCATGGGACGGACAACTCCATAGAGCCCGGAAATGATACTTAAACTTTTTTGCGCGAAAAGAAAATCCTCTTTTGAAAAGTCGTGCGCGTTCAGACCTTTATACGCGATGCCATTGTATGCCAACGCGGCAGCACGTTTTGGCGTTGTGTCGAATTGAAAGGTTTGATAGTATTCGTGAACATCACGTGCCATCGAAGGATTTATTTTCATGATTTCCGCAATCTCTTTTATCGAGAGTTTACGACACACATTTACAAGCTGTTTCGTTTTTTCGGCAAACAGTGGTTGTGTTGGTTTTATGTCGTTTTTATCGCCATCAAAATCCATCATTTTGGCGGGCGATATAATGATTTGTATCATCTATTATTCTGCTATTATTTAACTACTTATCGATGTTAAAGATGCCACTCCACACCATCTTTTGTATCTTTGACAACCACACCGGCTTCTTTGAGTTTGTCTCTAATTTTGTCGGATGTTGTCCAATCTTTTTGCTCTCTTGCCGAGCGACGAATATCTAAAATTAGCTCCATTAACTCGCCGACGACATCGTAGCCGGAACTATTTTTTGTTTCGTCGAGTAATCCAAGCACATCAAACACAAATGAATGCATCAGTTCTTTCAACGCATGTATATCGGCTTGTGTCAATGTCTCATTTTTATCGTTTGTGGAATTTATAATGCGCACACATTCAAAAAGATGCGCAATTAAAATCGGTGTATTGAAATCGTCGTTCATGGCAGCATAACAACTGTTTTTCACCTCTTCGATGTTAACAGAAGACTTTGCCGATGGCACCAGTTTATCCAATGTGTCAATGCTCTCCATCAGCTTCTTATACCCTTTTTCTGCCGCTTGCAGTGCTTCGTTTGAAAAATCCAACGTGCTGCGATAGTGCGATTGTGCCATAAAAAACCGAACGCTCATGGGTGAATATCCGCGTTCCAACAATGGGTGATTCCCGGTGAACAATTCTTTGGGCAAAAAACCATTTCCGGCTGTTTTCGACATCCTTGCACCATTGACCGTGAGCATGTTGGTATGCAACCAATATTTTACAGGCATGCTGTGGTTGCATGCTTGCGATTGCGCAATTTCGTTGGTGTGATGCGTAGCTTGCAAATCCATGCCGCCACCATGAATATCAAACGTTTTGCCTAAATACTTAGTGCTCATTGCCGAGCACTCAATATGCCAACCGGGAAATCCCCAACCCCAAGGCGAAGGCCACTGCATCAATGTTTCGGGTTTCGCTTTTATCCACAAAGCAAAATCCAGACGTCCTTTTTTCTCATCCTGTCCGCTCAACACGCGCGTTCCTTCTAACAACTCTTCGAGTTTGCGGTTAGTAAGTTGTCCGTAGTCGTGTCGTGTGCTGTATTTTTCCACGTCAAAATAGACTGTTCCGTTAGTTTCATAGGCATAGCCCGCATCAAGAATTTTTTTAATCATCTCAATTTGTTCGGAAATGTGTCCTGTAGCCGTAGGCTCAATATCGGGCGGCAAGGTGTTAAATTGGCGCAGCACTTCGTGAAATCCGAGGGTGTATTTTTGTACCACCTCCATTGGCTCCAACTGTTCCAATTTGGCTTTCTTGGCAAATTTATCTCCTCCTTCGTCGTTGTCGCCTTCCAGATGTCCGGCGTCGGTGATATTGCGCACATAGCGCACTTTATACCCAAGATGTGATAAATAGCGATAAATTACATCAAAAGCGATAAATGTGCGGCAGTTTCCCAAATGCACATCGCTGTAAACGGTGGGACCACAAACATACATTCCCACATGTGGTGAATGGATGGGTTCAAATAGCTCTTTCGTACGACTTAACGTATTGTATATTTTTAGTTCTTTTGATATTTCTTTCAGCATAAGTGCAATATTAGAAGGATAAAAACACAAAAATACATGATTTTTCTTAAAATCAGAAAACTTACTGAATAATAAAAGGCAGCGCTACAGCATTTTCTTGCACTGAGAAAGTCAATGAGTTTCTTGTTGTGGAAAAAAAATAGATAAAAACTAAATGAATTTTCGTGTTTATGCCTTAAAATTTCATGAATTACAACAAGTTATTTCAATATGCAGAATCTTGTCTAGAACATTGTATATCAAAAAATACGGTCACTTTCGGACAATCATAAAAAAAAATAACGCCAAGCTTCGCGCCATTGCCTTTGCGCTCTTGGGCGTGAAATAAAATAGTTGTTTCAATCTGAAAACAAGATGTCGAGCAGGCAATAATGTATGCAAAGCGAAAAATACCGAGCACACCAATCAGAGAAAAATAAAAAAACAGTTGCCCAATCATTCGATTTTATTCTTATTTTCACTACCTTCGTTTTTTCTTTTTTTATATTTAATGAATATCTGTATATTTACCTAAAATTGATTATCTTTGCAAAAAAATCAAGTTATATGACGTTAATCGATTTTATATCTGAATTTCCTGATGAAGAAAGCTGCAAGCAAAAATTCAAGGAGTATCGTGACCAAGTAGGAGTTGTTTGTTCCAAATGCGGCGGCACGGATCATTATTGGAAAAAAGACAAGGAACAATACGAATGCAAACACTGCAAAACGCGCACCACGCTAAAAAGTGGTACGGTAATGCATAAATCGAAACTTCCTTTTCGTTATTGGTTTATAGCCATGCATCTACTCACGTCAACTAAAAAGACTTTTTCTGCAAAAGAAATCCAACGTCAATTGGGACATAATCGTTATCATCCTGTTTGGCATATGGTTCACAAACTTCGCGTGGCTATGGGTAAAAGAGATGATGAATATGTTCTCGCGGGTCGTATCGAGTTGGATGAGGGTTATTTTTCCACAGAGATTAGTCAAGACGAAAAAGATAAGCCCCTGAAGCGTGGACGTGGCAGTCAAAAGAAAAGCAAAGTTCTGGTAATGGCAGAAAGTGAAATGGTTGAAATACCGAAAAATGGTCAAAAACCACGAAGAGTCGGATATTTGAAAATGAAAGTAATAGATGATTTGAAAAAAGAGACCATTAATGCAGCGGTTCAGCAGTTAGCCTGCGGAGCTAATCAAATCGACACTGATGATTCTACTTCTTACGTGGAGTTAAAAAACTTTGTACCACGACACAACTCTCGGGTCATACCAAAAGAAAAAGTGGGAGAAGTACTCCCTTGGGTTCATATAGCAATCAGCAATGCAAAGCGACAATTACTAAATACATTTCATGACATTAAGCCCGAATTTCTACAAAACTATCTGGACGAGTTCTGTTACAAGTTCAACCGCAGATATTTTGGAGAAGCTCTTTTTGGCAGATTATTGGTAGCCTGTGTGAGTTATCAAAATGAATTTAGGTATAAATACGGATAATCATTATATTTATGAATGTCCGTATATTTCCCTAAAATGATTATCTTTGCAAAAAAATATTTCTATGAACCTGATTGATTTTATCTCAGAATTTCCCGATGAGGAAAGCTGCAAACAAAAGTTTAAAGCGTATCGT